>JAFDVU010000150.1 GCA_018268835.1 Acidobacteriota bacterium
CTGGAACTCAAGCTCGGCCACACCACCATCGGTTCGGAGAAACTCACCAGCCTGACCAGCGTCTGCCGCTTCATCAGCGAACTGGCCAACCTGCCGCTGCGCAACGATCAGCCCTTCGTCGGCAAGAGCGCCTTCGCCCACAAGGGCGGCGTGCACGTCAGCGCCGTGCTCAAGGATTCCGCCACCTACGAGCACATCAAGCCCGAACTGGTGGGCAACCGCCAGCGCGTACTGGTGAGCGACCTCTCCGGCCGCGGCAATATCATGTACAAGCTCAAGCAGCACGGTCTCGCCGACCGCCTCGGCGAGGACGCGCGCCGCGAGTTGCTGGAGCGCATCAAGCAGATGGAATACGAGGGCTACGAACTCGAAGCCGCCGAAGGCACGTTCGAACTGCTCGTGCGCGAGGCGCTGCACCCCGGCACGCACTTCTTCGACGTCGAGAGTTACGAAGTGTCTACCCGCGCCACGGCTACCGGGGCCAGCGTGTCCACCGCCACCGTCACGGTGAAGGCCAACGACGGCGTTCACTCCGCCACCGCCACCGGACACGGTCCCTTCCACGCGTTGCACGTCTGCCTGCGCAAGTGCCTGAGTAAGGTCTATCCGAAAATCACCGAAGTCCGGCTCACCGATTACAAGGTGCGCGTGCTCGATTCCCACCAGGGCACGGCCGCCAAGGTGAGGGTGCTGATCGAATGGAGCGACCACAAGCGCGCGTGGAGCACGGTCGGGGTCAGCGACAACGTAATCGAAGCCAGTTGGAAGGCACTGGTGGACGCGCTGCGGCTGGAACTGATGCGCCTCACCGAGAAGGACTCGAGCATCGAGAAGGCGGTTGAAGATTACTGCTGGGGCGTCTAGCGCGGCTTGCCGTTGGTCGCGCGCAGGCGCTGCACCAGGTCGGCGGGGATATCGAGGTCGCCGCCCACCGTTCCCAGCCGCACTCCCGGCTTCACTTCGCCGTGGAAATCGCTGCCGCCGGTCACCAGCAGGCCGTACTGCCGGGCCAGCGCCAGGTACATCTCCGTCTCTTCGGTGGTGTGATCGCTGTGGTACGCCTCGATGGCGTTCAGTCCCGCGTCCGCCAGTTCCGGCATCATCGCGGGCACGTCGCCCTTGACGCGGATCGGATGCGCCAGCGAGGCGATTCCGCCCGCCGCGCGGATGCGCGCGACGCCCTCGGCGAATTGCGGCTCGCGGCGGTAGACGTAGCCCTTCGCCGATTCGTCCAGGTAATCGTCGAACGCCTGCCGGTAGCTGCTCACATAGCCCTTCTCCAGCATGATGGCCGCGAAGTGCGGGCGCCCGGTCATGCCCTTGCCGCGTGCTTCGGCCTCTTCCAGCGTGATGTCCATGCCGAGTTCGCGCAGCCGCGCCACCAGCCGGATGTTGCGATCGCGCCGCGCCGCCTGCTGGTCCAGCACCCAGGTGCGGAAATCGCCCAGCCCGTTGTGCCCGAAGAAGTATCCCAGCAGGTGCACGGAGTGGCCGTGCAGCTTGGTGGAAAGCTCGATCCCGCAGACCAGGTCCACGCCCGACGAACGCGCGCACCCGACCGCCTGATCGTACCCCTTGAAGGTATCGTGGTCCGTGATCCCCAGCGTGGTCACGCCGGCGCGGACCGCCTCCTCGATCAGTTGCGCGGGTGAGCAGGTACCGTCAGATTCGTTGGTGTGAGAGTGAAGATCGATCAAAGGAAACCAAACCTAAACGTTCCAGTGTAGCCCAGATTTTCGCGACGCTTTCCTCGGCGGTCTCGGTGGAGCTGTTTACGACCACCTCGGGATGGAGCGGCGGCTCGTAGGGATCGCTGACGCCCGTGAAATTCGCAATCTCGCCCGCCAGCGCGCGCTTGTACAGGCCCTTCACGTCGCGCTCGGCCAATACCTCCACCGGGCACTCGACGTAGATTTCGACGAAGTTGGGAATGCGCGCCCGCACTTCCTCGCGCACCGCGCGGTAGGGCGAAATCGCCGCCGCGACCGCGATCACACCGTTGCGCGAGAGCAGTTCGCAGACGAAGCCGATGCGGCGGACGTTCTCGTCGCGGTCTTCCTTGCTGAACCCCAGCCCCTTGGAAAGGTGCGTGCGTACCACGTCCCCGTCCAGCACTTCTACCTTGGCGCCCTTCTCGCGCAGGCGCAACTCCAGGGCGCGCGAAATGGTGCTCTTGCCGGCGCCGCTCATTCCCGTAAACCACAGCGTGAAACCCTTGTGCATCTCCACCTCTTCCGTTTCCACTTCTTCCACCGGAGCGCGCCGCACTTTGCCGTCGGCGCCGAAGTGGATGCCGCACTCCTTTTTGGCGTCCTGCTCCCACCACCAGCGCCCGGCTCGTTCGTCCTCTCCGGGTTCGATGGCGCGCGTGCAGGGCGCGCAGCCGATGCTGGTGTAGCCGCGCTCGTAGAGCGGGTGCCGCGGCACGTGGTGCTCGCGAATATACTCTTCCACCTGCGCCGAGGTCCAGTCCGCCAGCGGACTGAGCTTCATCCGCTCGCCCTGCTTTTCCACCTTCGGGGTAAGCCGCCGCGTCCCGGACTGCTCGCGGCGCAACCCGCCCGCCCAGGCTTTCAGTGTCGCGAGTTTGCGCTCCAGGGAGTGCACCTTGCGCACCTCGCAGCAGCGCTCGCGCGAGGGCACGCTGGTGTAAAACAGGTTGGGGCCGTGGAGCATCACCATCTGCTCCACTTCCTCGCGATCCGGGAAGACGATTTCCACCTGGATGCCGTACCGCTGCCGGACGGTTTCCATCATCTGGTAGGTCTCGTCGGGCAAACGGCCGGTATCGATCGTGAATACGCGCACGTGGGAGGAGATGCGCGACGCCAGATCCACGATGACCATGCCCTCTTTCTGAAAGCTCGTGGCGATCGCGAAGTCGTCCCCGTAGGCCTCGATGGCCCACGCAAGGATCTCCCGCGCGCTGGCGGACTCAAAGCCGGATAGCGGTACCAACTCTTATTTTAACCGGGATCGGGCGCGAATTTCGGACTGCCCCGTGTCCCGGCCTGTCCCGGCGTCGCGGTTGCGCTCAGTAGCGAACCGGGAACTCGGCGCGCTCGCGGCGCAGCGTGTCCAGGTCGAGTTCTTCGGCCAGGGACAGATCCGCGACACGCACGCGCATCCCTTCGTAGAGGTCCTGCAGGCGCACCTCGCGCCCGTCGGGGAAGCGCACGGCGTCGCGGTAGCTGTGGACGGCGGCGGTGATCTGGGTGAACGTGACGGTTACATCCGCGTCCACGTTGTATTGGCGTTGCAACCGCGGATGCAGTTCCAGCAGGCGCAGGCGCGCGCCCGGCGGGATGCACACCGCGCATACGGGATGGGTTTGGGGCGGGGCGAAGAAGTTCTTCAGCCTCTCCAGGAAGGTTCGGGAAGCCGGCGGCCGGCAGACCGCGCGCTTCACATCGGCGGGCGAAGCCAGCCCCAACGAGCCGGTCGGGAACCGGAAGAATACCAGTTCCTCTCCCTCCCGGGCGAGCCGGTTGGGTACAGCCATGAGCGAATAGTCACACATCTTTCTCCGATCCTCCTCTCAGTGCGGGAGACTCCACGTGGGCGGAATCCCCTCCTGAATTGAGTTTCGGTTCGCCCGCGGCAGCTTGACAAGACGTCCGCGACGCCCAGGGTCCGTTTGATAACCGAACTCCGGTACGCGCCCGCACAGTCGCTCCCCACCGCCCCCCGCGGCACCCCCGGGGCGCGGAGCAGGCCGGCGCTGTTAAGATGGGTGACGTGGAGCCTGAAGTCAAACTGGAGCAGCCGTCTGCCGCGGTGGAGCCGAGCCCTGCCTGGCGCCGCGTGCAGTTGGCACGCCATCCGAAACGCCCGCACTCGCTGGATTACATCCAGCGCATCTTCACCGGGTTTCAGGAGATACACGGCGACCGCTCCTTCGGCGACGATCCGGCGATCGTTTCCGGCATGGCGCGCTTCGAAGGACGTCCCGTGGCGGTGGTCGCCGAGCAGAAGGGCCGCGACACCAAGCAGCGCTTCTTCCGCAACTTCGGCATGCCCAAGCCGGAGGGCTACCGCAAGGCCCTGCGGGTGATGCAGATGGCCGCCAAGTTCGGCCGCCCCATCATCACGTTTCTGGATACGCCCGGCGCCTATCCCGGCATCGACGCCGAGGAGCGCGGGCAAGCCGAGGCGGTAGCCCGCAACCTGCGCGAGATGGCGCGGCTCACGGTGCCGGTGATCGTGGTCTGCATCGGCGAAGGCGGCAGCGGCGGCGCGCTCGCGCTGGGCGTGGGCAACACGGTCCTGATGCTGGAGAACGCCATTTACAGCGTGATTTCGCCGGAAAGCTGCGCCGCCATCATCTACCGCGATTCCGGCAAGGCCGAACAGGCCGCCGCCGCGCTGCGGCTCACCGCGCAGGACCTGCAATCGCTGGCGCTGATCGACGGCATCGTGCCCGAGCCGGGCGACGGCGCGCACGAGGATTTCGACGCGGCAGCCGAACTCCTGCGCAAAGCGCTGGCGACACGGCTGGAAGAACTCTCGGGCCTGGCCGCCGACCAGATCGTCCAGCACCGGTATGACAAGTTCCGCCGGATGGGGAACTTCTTCGCGTGAAGAGAACCGTCCTCATCGCGGCCGTCTTCGTGATCGGGTTCCTGGTCCTGGTGGTCGCCACCACATTCCAGGGGAAGCGCTATCGCTGCGAGGTCTGCATGGAGTTCAAGGGCGGGCGCGATTGCCGCACGGCCCAGGCCGCCACCCGCGACGAAGCCTTGCGCACCGCCGTCACCAACGCCTGCGCGCAACTCTCCGGCGGCGTGATCGAATCCAGCCAGTGCGAGAATACGCGGCCCGCCTCAGTGGTCTGGAAGTAGCGCTACAATCAGGGCGGAGGAGCGTGTATGCGGATCCTGGCCCTCGCCGTCCTGCTGCTTCCGGCATTGCCGGCGCAGAACTTCCAGGGGCGCATTAAACTGCCGCCGCTGGTGCCGCCGCTCTCGCAGCCATGGACACAGCGGCAGGCCATCCCGCCGCTCATTCAGGGCCGGCCCAGCGCCCAATCCGGACCCTGCTCCATCCCGCTGCTCAACGT
Organism: Acidobacteriota bacterium; assembly: GCA_018268835.1. Classification (GTDB taxonomy): domain Bacteria; phylum Acidobacteriota; class Terriglobia; order Bryobacterales; family Bryobacteraceae; genus Solibacter. The sequence goes on from JAFDVU010000150.1 coordinate 5,060, forward strand.
GATGCCGCGCGAAGCGGACCGGCGGATGCTGGTCCCGACGCCGGAAGAGCCGGGATCGCGCATGCCCGTGGTGAATCCGCCCGCGCCGCCCTGTGCGGACGCATCGCGCCGTTAGCGCCCGCTCAACTTGACACCATCCGCGTAGTGGTGTGATGATGCGGCCTGAATGTCCCCCCGACGTCTTCTCCCCGTAATCCTCCTCGCCGCCTCGGCGCTTTCCGCGCAGCAGAAGTTCATTGCCGCCGATTACCAGCGTGCCGAGAAGTTCATGACCTACAACACCACGCCGCTGGTGTACCACGCGGGCGTCCGCCCCAACTGGCTGCCCGGGGAGCGCTTCTGGTACCGCGTTACTACGGCCGATGGCCCCGAGTTCATTCTGGTGGATCCCGCGAAGGGCACGCGCGCGCCGGCGTTCGACCGTGTGAAACTAGCTGCCGCGCTCTCCGCCGCCAGCGGGCAAACCATCGACGCGAAGAACCTGCCGTTCCAGACGATCGAGTTCACCGCCGACGGCAATAGCGTGATCGTGCAGGCATCCGGACGCTACCGCTGCGACCTCGCCGGCACGAAGTGTACCGCCGAGCCCGGCGCTCCCGGCAACGGCGGGCGCGCCGGCCGCGGAGGACGCGGCGGCATGATGGGCGGACGCGGCGCCACCGACGTGCGCTCGCCGGACAACGCGAAGACCGCCTTCATTCGCGACAACAACCTGTGGGTGCGCGACCTCGCCACCAACCGCGAGACGCAGCTTACCACCGACGGCGTGAAGGACTTCGGCTACGCCACCGACAACGCCGGCTGGACCAACTCCGACCGGCCCGTGCTCCTGTGGTCGCCCGACTCCAAACACATCGCCACCTTCCAGCAGGATCAGCGCGGCGTGGGCGAGATGTACCTGGTGGATACGCGCGTCGGCCATCCGCAGCTTCGCGCGTGGAAGTACCCGCTGCCGGGCGACGAGGTGGTCACCACGATCCAGCGCGTGATCATCGACGTGGATACGCCGCGCGTGGTCCGGCTCAAGCTGCCGCCCGACCAGCACCGATCCTCGCTCTGCGACGACGTGAAGTGCCGCGGCTCGGAATGGGCCGACGTGCAGTGGTCCGACGACGCCGCGCAGTTGGCCTTCGTGTCCACCTCGCGCGACCACAAGGTGGAGACCTTCCGCATCGCCGACGCCGCCACGGGCGACGTGCGCGCTGTGCTCAAAGAAGAGGTCGCCACGTTCTACGAGAGCGGCAACGGCGCCGTCAACTGGCACTACCTTCCCGCCTCGAAGGAACTGATCTGGTTCAGCGAGCGTGACAACTGGGGCCACCTCTACCTCTACGACACCACCACTGGAACGCTGAAAAACCAGATCACGCGCGGCGATTGGAACGTGACCCAGGTGCTGCGTGTGGACGACAGGGAGCGGGCGATCTACTTCCTCGGCGTGGGCCGCGAAAAGGGCCGCGATCCGTACTTCCAGCACTTCTACCGCATCCGCTTCGACGGAACGGGCCTGACCCTGCTGACTCCCGAAGACGGCAACCACGACGTGACGCTCTCCGAGAGCGGGAAATACTTCACCGACAGCTACTCCAAGCCCGATGTGCCGCCCGTCGCGGTGCTGCGCGACAACAACGGCAAGCTCATCGAGACCCTGGAGAAGGCCGACATCTCCCATCTGCTCGCCGCCGGTTGGAAGCCGCCGCAGCCGATCACGGTCAAGGCGCGCGACGGGCAAACCGATCTCTACGGGCTGCTCTTCAAGCCCACCAACCTCGACCCCGCGAAAAAGTACCCGATCGTCAACCACATCTATCCGGGACCGCAGACCGGCAGCGTGGGCGGCCGTAGTTTCTCCGCGGCGCGCGGCGATTGCCAGGCTCTCGCCGAACTCGGCTTCATCGTGGTGGAGATCGACGGCATGGGCACGCCCTGGCGCAGCAAGAAATTCCACGAGGCATACTACGGCGACATGGGAGACAACACGCTGCCGGACCAGGTGGCGGGCATGAAGGAACTGGCGCGCCGCTACCCCTGGATCGACCTCGACCGCGCCGGCATCTACGGCCACTCCGGCGGAGGCTATGCCACCGCCGACGCCATGTTCCGCTACCCCGACTTCTTCAAGGTGGGCATTTCCGAAGCCGGCAATCACGACAATCGCGAATACGAGGACGATTGGGGCGAGAAGTGGCAGGGGCTGCTCAAGAAGAATCCCGACGGCACCACAAACTACGACAACCAGGCCAATCAGCTTCAGGCCAAAAACCTCAAGGGCAAGCTGCTGCTCGCGCACGGCACCATGGACAACAACGTGCCGCCCACCAACACGCTGCTGGTGGTGGACGCGCTCATCAAGGCGAACAAGGATTTCGACCTGATCATGTTGCCCAACCGTAATCACGGCTTCGGCAACGAGCCGTACATGGTCCGGCGGCGGTGGGATTACTTCGTGCGTAACCTGCTCGGCGCCGAACCGCCCGAAGGCTACGAACTCAAGCCGCCCGCGGGCGGCGGACGGGGGACGTTCGGCACGACGCAGTAGCCGTGATGGAGTTGCGCAGGCCTCCCGGCCTGCATCCTTCCATAGCGCCGCACGCCGGGAGACCCGCGCTACTTCGATTACCGGAACAGCTTCTCCAACCGGCCCACCGCGTCGATGAGGCTCTGCTTCCGCTCCAGCACGCCGCCGAACAGGTCGCCTTTTTCGCGGAAGCGCTCGCGCGTGTTGCGGATCGTGAACTGGCCGGGATGCAGGCCGGGCCGCACCTCGCTCCATTCGAGCGGCGTCGCCACCGGCGCGCCCGCATACGCTCGCAGCACGTAGGGCGCGGCGATGGTCTTCGATTTCGCGTTCTGCAGGTAATCGAAGTACACGCGATTCTTCTGCCGCCTGGACACCGAGCGCGGCGTGGTGAACAACTGCGGACGCCGCTGCGTCACCAGCCGCGCGATCAACTCCGCGAAGGTGCGCGATTCCTCGTAGCTGTACACCGGCTCCAGCGGGATGTAGATGTGCATACCGTCGCCGCCGGTAGTCTTCGGATATCCGGCGAGCCCGATCTCGTCGAGCACCTGCTTCACCATCAGAGCCGCTTCCACGATCAGGTCGTACTCGCACTCCTGCGGGTCGAGATCGATCAGCACCCAGTCGGGATGATCCAGCAATCCCGCCCGGCTCATCCACGGGTTCTGGTCGATGCATCCCAGGTTGGCCAGGTAGAGCAGGCTGGAGCGATCCTGCGCAAACACGTAGTTGATGGCGGCGGCGTGCTCGCTCTCGATCAACTCGGTGCGCAGCCACGCGGGGTACGCCTCGGGTGTGTGCTTCTGAAAGAAGTACTCGCCCTGTATGCCGTCCGGATAGCGCTTGAGCGAGAGCGGACGGTCCTCCAGGTGCGGCAGAATCAGGCCGGCGACGGCGTCGTAATAGTTGATCACGTCGCGCTTGGCGAGGCCGTCAGCCGGGTAGTAGGGCTTGTTCAGGTTAGTGAACTTGAGCGCGCGCCCGTCGATCGTGAGGGTAGCTTCGCGCGCGACCGCGCCGAGCAGGTCACCGCGTTCTTCGCGCTCCACCGCTTCCGCGGCCACGTCGTTGCGCAGGCCCAGGAAGACCGGGGCGCGCAGGCGTCCTTCGGGAGTCCAGTTGCTGAACTTCACCTGCGCCACCAGTTGCGGCTTCACCCACGTGATGCCGCGATCGGGCTTCGGCCGTTCGGCGAAGGGGCAGTTCGGCGTGATCAGCTTCTCCAGGCGCGCATGCAAGCCGGCCAGCAGTTTCTGGTCGAACCCGGTGCCTACATTGCCCACCCAGCGCAGGCTGCCCTCGTCGTGGACGCCGAGGACGAGCGCACCGAAGTGGTCGCGATCGCCCTGCGGCGCCGTGAAGCCGCCGATGACGAACTCCTGCTGCCCGGTGATCTTGATCTTGAGCCAGTCCCGGCTGCGCCGCGATTCGTAGCGGCTGCGCGCGTGCTTGGCGACGATGCCTTCCAGGCCGTTCTCGCGAGCGGCCTCGAGCAGCGTTTCGCCGGCGCCGGGGAACGCTTCGGAGAAGCGCACGCCGGCGCCGGCGGTGAGCACGCGATCCAGCAGTTCCCGCCGTTCGGACAGCGGCACGTCGCGCAGGTCGTAGCCGTCCAGATACACCAGGTCGAAGACGAAGTACACCACCGGTGTGGACCGCGAAAGGTGCGCGACCGAGTTGGGATCGCTGTTGGCGATGCGCGGCTGAATCAGGTGGAACCGCGAGACGCCCTTCGCGTCCAGCACCGCGATTTCGCCGTCGAGTATCGCGGTCGTGGCGGCCAGGTGATGGGGGATCACGGCCAGTTCGGGATACTGCCGCTCGCAGCGATGCCCGCTGCGCGAAAGCAGCCGCACCTCCTCGTTCTCCACAAACGCCAGTGCGCGCACGCCGTCCCACTTCACCTCGAACAGCCACTCGTCGCCTTTCGGCGGACGATCCGCGATAGTGGCGGTCATCGGTTCCAGGCTCTCGGGCAGCGGCGCCCGCCGTGCGCCCTTTATCCGGCTTGGATCAACGGACTTTTTTTTTTGACCGGAGGAGCGGGGGCGGTGCTCTCCGCCGTTTTCGCCGCGCGCTTCACGGGACGGCTCTCCCACGTGCGGTCCGCCGCACCGGCTGTTGCGCGATGCGTTTCGCGCGCCGGCAGGTTGCGCGCGATCTCCTCCTGCGTGCGTCCGCTGAGGACGCTGTACGCGTGGGCCTCCACGTCCCATCCCGGCGCGGCGAATTCGTCGCGCTTCTTCAGGATCAGCCACTCGTTGCCCTTGCCGCGACCCTTCATATGGACGAGCGCGAAATCGCCGTTCAGCTTTTCGCCGTGCAGCCGGAACTTGAGGTCGCCGCGCGCAATCTGTGCTTCGCCCTCCACGCCGCCCAGCAGTTCGAACGTGCCGCGGTCCCACAGCATCACGCTGCCCGCGCCGTAGTTTCCCGCCGGAATGGTGCCTTCGAAGCCGCCGTATTCCACGGGGTGGTCCTCCACCATGGCGGCGAAATGCCGGACCGCGGGATCGAGCGTCGGTCCCTTGGGCACGGCCCAGGATTTCAGCACGCCGCCGATCTCCAGGCGGAAATCGTAGTGCAGGCGGGTCGCATCGTGCCGTTGCACGCAGAAGTAGTTGCCGGCTTCGGTGTCCGCGTCCTTTGGGGCGGGTTCCGGGGTAGCGTCGAAGCGGCGTTTGCGCGCGTACTCTTCCAGGGCCATAAGTCCCTCTGGTCCTATTATTTACATCCCATTGTACTTTGTCGTATAGTGGAAACGCATTGCACCAAAGGAGGGCATATGGCAGCCAGTGTCTGGAAAGGCCATCTCACGTTCGGGCTGGTCACGATCCCGGTCCGGCTCTTCAGCGCCGCCCGCAGCGAGACCATCAGCTTCAACCTGCTGCATAAGGACGACCACTCCCGCATCCGCCAGGTCACCTACTGCCAGAAAGAAGACAAGCCCATCGCGCGCACCGAAACCGTGAAGGGCTACGAGTACGAGAAGGACCGCTACGTGGTCATCGAGGACGAGGAGATCAAGAAGGTCGCGCCGAAAACCGCGCGCGTGATGGAGATCCTCGAATTCGTCAAAGCCGCCGATGTGGATCCGATCTACCTGGAAAGCTCGTACTACGTGGCGCCCGACGAGGGCGGGGAAAAGGCCTACGCGCTGCTCTTCACCGCGCTCAAGGATTCCGGCTACTACGGGTTGGCCAAGGTGGCGATGCACAACCGCGAGCACATCATCGTCCTGCGCCCGGGGGCGAAGGGCATCCTCTCCCACACCATGTACTATCAGGACGAGATCCGGCAGGTGGACGAGTTCCGCACCGACACAGACCTGGTGAAAGAGAAGGAACTGGCCATGGCCAAGATGCTGATCTCGTCGCTGGAGGCCGAGTTCGAGCCGCAGAAATACCACGACGAGTACCGCGCCAACCTGCAGCGCATGATCGAGGCCAAGATCGAAGGGAAGAACGTGGTGGAGACGCCCACGGAGCACGTGGCCCCGGTGATCGATATCATGGAGGCGCTCAAGAAGAGCCTCGCGGACAAACGCAAACCAGCCGCGATTGCCGCTGAGCCGGCGCAGACCTCCGCACCCGTCGCGAAGAAACGGGTGCGGAAGAGCCAGGCCGGGTAGGCCGGGAGGCCTACCCTATTTACGACTTCTTGCGCGGACGCGACGTCCGCTTCTTGGGCGAACCGTCGGGATTCGTAGCCTGCTTGCGCGGCGCGCGCGGACGGCGCTGCGGCTTGGGCGGCGGCTCGGGAATCGGAATCTCGCCGGTGGCGGTGGGTTGTCCCGGCACTAGCGGCTGCGGTTCGTCGAGATCGTCGAACTCGTCGGCCGGTTTGGGCTCGGGCTCCGGCGGCGGAGCCGGCGGGTGGAATTCGGCCCCGAGGTACACGGTGAGACCGCGTTCCTCGTCGGGCAGGATCCGCACCAGCCCCTTGTCCTGCGAAAAGTTGAGCAACTCGGCGAATTCCTGGAAGCCGAACGTCCGCGGTTCGAAATCGCCGCGCTCCTGCTTCACGTACTCGAGCAGTTCGTCCGGCGACACGCCGTTATCGACGTCGATGCGGTGAATCTCCAGCACGTCGCGGAGCAGCGGGATGGCCTCTTCCGGCTTGGAGCCGGGCTTTTCGGGAGCCGCGCCGCCCTTGAGCCGGATCATGTAGCGGCCCTCGCCGCCGGTGACCTCCACGTAATCGGCCTTCTGCAGTTTCTCCACGAAGTCCGTGAAGGAGCTCGCGCCGTAAGCCTTCTCGTTGAAGGTGGAATCGAGCTGGAGCATGGTGCTCTTGAGCAGGCCGAGTTGCGGACGCACTTCGCGACGCTCCAGCACGCCGAGCGCGCGCTCCACCAGCGGCATGGCCTGCGCCAGGTCCAGCGCCACGCGCTTGTGCTGGTGCGGCTGTTGTTGCTGCGGTTGCTGTTGTTGCTGCTGTTGTTGCGGCGGCGGCGGCTGCTGCTGCTTATCTTTCTCTTTGTCGCGCTCGCGCTCCTTGTCCCTGCGTTCCTCGCGCTCCCGGCGTTCCTGCCGGTCGCGTTCGCGCGGGCGGTCGTCGATCACGGATTCGTAAGCCACGAACTCGTGACAGTTCTTCTGCAGGATCGTGCTGGTGAACGCCCGGCCGCCGACCACGAAGATCCGCTTGTCATACTGTTTCAGCTTGTTGACGAGCGCAATGAAATCGCTGTCGCCGCTGACAATCGCAAACGCGTTGATGTGGTCGTGGGTGAAGGCCATCTCGAGCGCGTCGAGGGCCAGGTTGATGTCGGCGCCATTCTTATCGCCGCGCGGGGAGGGGTCACGCTGAACCATTTGCACGGCGTGCTCACTGAGCGCGCGTGTAGCCGATTCCTGCCTGCCCCAGTTTGCGTATGCAAACTTGGTGACAATCTCGCCGCGTTCCTTAAGCGCGTCGAGCACCGCCGCGACATCGAATTCGCGGTGCAGCGTGCTCTTCACGCCGATTTCGATATTGTCGAAATCGATGAAGACGGCGATCTTCAATTTCTGTTCCATTTTCAGTTTCCTTATAAACCTGCTCCCGGTGGAAGGGACCGGCACGGTCCGTGTCGCCAGAGTGCAGGGTAGCCGCCGCCGGGCTGAATCGTCCGGAAAGCGGCCGGATACGGCCTAATGCCTCAAGCGTAGTGTAGCAGAGCAAGAGCCCGATAAAATGCCCCTGCCGAAACCGCGGGCTTTCGGCGCGGCCCGCGGTTATGCTACAAGCATGAGAATCCTCTGGCTCGGATGGCTGGCTCTGGCAGCGTGGATCGCCCCAGCCCAGCCGCTGGATCAACTGCGACCGCACGGCGTGCGCGTCGATGCAGTCACGTACCGCGGCAGGAGCGCGGTACACCTCACACAGACCCCCGGCAACGAAACCAACGAGACGTTCGCGGTGGTCGCGGGCTCCGAATTCGGCGATGGTTCCATCGAGGCCGATCTCGCGGGCGCGCCCGTCGCGGGCACGTTCCAGGCCGCACGCGGCTTCATCGGGATCGCGTTTCGCATCGCGGAGGACGCGAAGAAGTTCGAACTGCTCTACCTGCGCCCCACCAACGGACGCGCGCCGGATCAACTACGCCGCAATCACTCGACGCAGTACGTCTCCTTCCCGGACTGGCCCTGGGACCGCACCCGCGCCGCCACCCCGGGACTTTACGAATCCTACGTCGATCTCGAGCCCGGCGCGTGGACCCACGTGAAGATCACGGTTGCTGGAACCAAAGCCGCGCTCTACGTACACAACGCGGAGCAACCCTGCCTGATCGTCAACGATCTGAAACTCGGCGCCGGCAAAGGCTTGGCCGGCCTGTGGATCGGCCCCGGCACCGACGGCTACTTCGCTAACCTGCGGGTGACGCCCGCGAACTGATCAGCGCGCCGCGTTTTCGTACCACTTGAGGCGCGTGCCGTCAATGCAGGCGATGTCCTCGCGGCCATCGCCGTTGAGGTCTGCCACGGCGCACGCCGCCGCACCCATGCCGCCCTCGTCGAGGACACCGCGCGTCCAATCCGCGCCGGACCAGTTATAGAGGTAAACGCTGTGCGGTGCGCCGCGGAATCCTGCGACGATTTCGTCGTTGCCGTCGCGGTTGAAGTCCGCCGTCTGAACGGTGTGCCCGTCGGTGAGCGACGTATCGATCACTTTCCGCTCCCACTGCTTCCCGCGTTCGGTGTACACCGCGACTTCGTTGCCGTGCCACGGTTCGATCGTCGCCAGAAAGCGACGCTTGCCGAGATGCCCCACGGTGATGTCGCTCGCGCCCGATTTCGGCCACGGCGCGGGATCGCCCTTGGCGATCTCGGTGCGGCTCCAGGTGCCGTCCTTCTTTGGCGAGAATAGCAGGATGCCGCTGAAGCCCGCCATCAGCAGGTCGTCGCGCCCGTCGCGATTCCAATCCGTGACGAAGATGCCGTGCACCAGCCCTTCGATAGTGCCGATCTCGTGCCGCTTCCATTCGCCGGGCACGTAGTAGACCAGCGGCGTCGCGCCGCGAAAATCCGGCCCCGACGCGGTGGCTGCAGTGAGCGCCGCGTTCACCACGATGGTCCGCCCGCCGCCCAAATGCGCAAGGCGCAGGCGATGGCTTGTGGGGATGCGGTCGATCTCGGTCACGGTCCACGCCTGGGTGACGTCGGCGCCGGGACGCAGCACGCTCACGATCCCGCGGCTGTTCTTCGCCTCATTGTTGAACTCGCTGGCCAGTACGATTTCGTTGCCCACCACCACGCAGTTGATCATGCGATTCACGCCCGTGGCCAGAACGTGCCGCTGCCAGCCTGGGTTCTCGTACCAGACGAGTTCGGGCATCCCGCTGGCCACGGCGATCAGGTCGGGACGTCCGTCGTGATTGAGGTCGGCGACCACCACCTGGTACCCGCCGCGCAGGTCGGAGGCGATCGCATGCGCGGTGAACGCCGCGGGCGGCGCCGCTGCCGCGAGCGGAAGCGTGGCCAGAAACACCAGGAAACGCGTCACGGACACAGTATACTTGCTGTTTGGGTGTCATGAAAAAGACGATCCTGCTCACCCTGGCTGGCGCGCTCGCCGCCGCCGGGCAAGCCGCCCACCTGGACGGATTCAAGCAACTCACCCACGGCGGGCAGAACGCCGAAGCCTACTGGTCGCCCGACGGGAAGCGGCTCATCTTTCAGAGCACGCGCCCGCCCTACGAGTGCGACCAGATGTTCATCATGAACGCCGATGGCAGCAACCCGCACCTGGTCTCCACCGGCAAGGGCCGCACCACCTGCGGCTACTTCCTGGCCGACAACAAGCACATTGTCTACGCTTCCACTCATCTGGCCGGCGACGCGTGTCCGACGGCGCCCGACCGCAGCAAGGGCTACGTGTGGGGCGTGTTCGCCGGCTACGACATCTTCGTCGCCACCGACACCGGCCAGATCGTCAAGCGACTCACCGAGACTCCGGGATACGACGCCGAAGCCACCGTAAACTGGAAAACCGGCAACATCGTCTACACCTCGCTGGCGTCGAAGGATCTGGACCTGTGGACCATGAAGAGCGACGGCTCCGGCAAACGGCAACTTACTCACAAAGAGGGCTATGACGGAGGCGCCGTCTACTCGCGCGACGGAACGAAACTGGTGTGGCGCGCCAACTATCCCAAGGACGCCGCCGCCATGACCCGCTACCGCGAGCTTCTCTCCGACAATCTCACCGCGCCCATGAAGATGGAAATCGTGGTGGCCGATGCCGGCGGAAAGAACGCGCGCACCGTCACCAACTTCGGCTGCGCCAGCTTCGCGCCCACCTTCACGCCGGACGGAAAGAAGATTCTCTTCTCCTCCAACAAGCACGAGTGCGACAGCCGTAAGTTCGAACTCTATATGATGAACCTGGACGGCAGCGATCTCGAACAGGTGACGCACTTCGGCGGTTTCACCAGCTTTCCGGAGTTCTCTCCCGACGGCAAGACGCTGGTCTTCTGCTCCGATAAGGACGCCAAAGAGCGCTACGAGTTCAACATCTTCACCGCGACGTGGAAGTAGCTCCCGTCGCCCGGCGCGAGGCGCAGGTGCGTGAGGTCCGGAATCCACGGCACCGGCGGCAGGGATTCGCGCGGCACCGTATTGCCGATCGCCAGCACGCGCATCCCGGCGGATAGCCCCGCGCCGATTCCTGCGGGCGTGTCTTCGATCACCAGGCAGCGCTCGCCGGGCACGCCCAGGCGCCGCGCGGCCAGCAGGTAGCCGCCCGGATGCGGCTTGCCTTCGCGCACGTCTTCGCCGGTGACGAGCACGTCCGGCAGCGGCAGCCCGGATTGCGCGAAGCGCATACGCGCCAGCCAGTCGCCCGCGGACGTGACCACCGCCCAGCGTTCGCGCGGAAGCGCGGCCAGTAGCGGCGCGGCGCCGGCGACCGGGACCACGCCCGCGGCATCGAGTCCCTCGGCTTCGTCGAACCCCACCGCCTCTTCATCCGGGATATTCAGGTGCGGCGCCACGTCGCGCATGGTCTCGATGGTGCGCCTCCCGTGCGCCACGGCGAGCACGCGCTCCGCATCCAACCCGCGGCGCTCCGCCCACAACCGCCATTGGCGCTCCACCGGGGCGGTGGAGTCCACCAGAGTGCCGTCCATGTCGAACAGGATCGCGTCGCAGGCGAAGGATTCAGTGCCGGTATCCACACCAGCCATTATGCGGGAGCGCCGGACTACAACGCGCGCAGCCGTTCCGCCGCCGCTTCCGGCGTGATGTCCCGCTGCGGCGTGGCAAGCATTTCATAGCCCACCAGGAATTTGCGCACGGTCGCCGAGCGCAACAGCGGTGGATAGAAGTGCAGGTGCATGTGCCACTCGTCGTGCGCCGCGCCGTCGGTGGGCCGCTGGTGGAAGCCCATCGAGTAGGGGAAACTGACTTCGAAGAGGCGGTCGTAGCGCGCGGTGGTGCGCTTCAGAATGTCGGCGAGCGCGTCGCGTTCCTCGCCGCTCAACTGGTCGAGCGATCCCACGTGGCGGCGCGCCAGCACCATCGTCTCGAACGGCCACACCGCCCAGAACGGCACGACCGCTACAAAGTGCGGGTTCGCATCCAGCGTGCGCTTGCCCTCGGCGATCTCCAGCTTGGTGTACTCGCACAGCAGGCACGTGCCCTTCCGTTGGCGCCACTCGACGAAACTGGCCTGCTCTTTGGCCGGCTCGTTGGGCACGGTGCGGCTGGCCCAGATCTGGCAGTGCGGATGCGGATTGCTCGCGCCCATCATGGCGCCGCGGTTTTCGAAGATCTGCACGTAGCCGATGTCGGGGTTGGCGCCGAGCGACCGGTACTGGTCCACCCAGGTATCGACGACCAGGCGCAGTTCCGCCGGCTCCATCCCGGCGATGGTCAGGTTGTGCTTCGGCGAAAAGCACACCACGCGGCACGTGCCCGGCTCGGATTCGGCCACCAGCAGCCCGCTCTCTTCGAAGCGCTCGGGCGTGGTGCCGCGTTTGAGCGCCGCGAAATCGTTATCGAAGACGAAGGTCGAAGTGTACGCCGGATTGCGCACGCCGCCGGCGCGCGCGTTCCCCGGGCAAAGGTAGCAGCCGGGATCGTACTCCGGCTGCGTTTCCACCGCGGGCTTCTCCATCTGCCCCTGCCACGGGCGCTGCGTACGGTGCGGCGAAACCAGCACCCATTCGCGGGTGAGCGGGTTGAATCGGCGGTGCGGATCCTGGCTCCAGTCGAACATGACCTACTACGTTAACACCGGTTTCGCGGGGCTCACGAAGCGGTTTCCGCGGATAAAGAAGCGCAGCGGCCAGTCGGCGCACTGCGTGATGCCCACCCGCGGGGTTACGGCGATTTCGATGGCGCGCCGTTCGCGCGGCTCGCGCACGGTGAGCGCGCCTCGGGTGACGTCCGCCCCGTTGTGCGCGCGCGTGATCGCCATCGCGAGGGTGAGTTTGCCCGGACCGTTGGCGAGGTCCTGCGGCTTGCGCGCCGCCGCGCGCCGCTGCCGCATCAGCTCGATTCCTGCCACCGGCTCCAGCGCGCGGATCAGCACGCATCCCGGTTTGCCGTCCGGTTCCGCCACCAGGTTGAGGCACTCGTACATCCCGTAGATGAAGTACACGTAGGCGTGGCCCGGCGGACCGAAAATCACGCGCGTGCGCCCGGTTACGCCGCGCGAGGAATGGGCCGCCAGATCGTCGCCGCCAAGGTAGGCTTCGGTTTCCACGATAATGCCGGCGGCGGGTCCGTGCACCAGCACCTTGCCGAGCAGGCCGCGCGCCACATCGATAGTGGGCCGCTCGTAGAACGCGCGTGCCAGAGCGGGACCGAACGGATTCCCCACGCTTCCATGGTAGGGCACGGGCCACCTGTGCAAGGTGTATGATGGACCCATCGCTGTCCTATGCTGGGAATCCTCAGAACGTTCATTGCGGGCGCCCTGTTGTCCGCCGCATTTGCTCAACCCTCGAACTATTATCGGGAGGGTGCGGTCAAGACCGAGACCCTGCCGCTCTCCGGCTTCGCTCCCGGGCAGACCTTGAGCCTGCTCTACAGCCTCGATCCCGGCGCGCTCCCGGCGGACTCGCGCGTCACGGTTTCGGTGGTGGAAGGCGAGCGCACGCTGGTCGAGAAGACGCTGCACGCGGGCGATCCGGACCTGTACGCCGTGTTTCATCCGGAGCACGCCGCGCACGTGAAGATCGCCGCCGAATCCGCCGGCGGCAGCTACCGGTTGCGCATCCTCCCCGCGCCCTTCGCCGCTCCCGGACACGCGTGGCGGGAAGCCGCGCCCATCTCGCTCGGCGACATGGTGGCCGCATCCGGCGACGAAGCCGAGTACCTGCCGCTGCCCGGCGCCACGCGGCGCGACATCGCCGAAGCGCGCGCCGCCGAACACTGGTACCGCTTCGATTTCGACGCCCCCGCGCCCAAGCTGGTCTTCTTCCAGGTGGAACTGATGGACCGCGACGACGTGCCGGTGGACGTCAGCGTTTTCCGCATCGTGAACGGGCAGCCGGAGCCTTACCTCGAAGGGCAGGACCCCATGGCGCAGCCGCACGAAGTGCAGGCGCTGCCCGGCAACAAGTTCGCGCCGCGCATCCTGCGCGAACGCGGCACGTACTATCTGCGGGTGCGCGCCAACCATCCCGAATACAGGCTGATCACCCGGGTCTACGACGCGCCGCCCTACCGCGACCCGCGGCAGGCCGTGCGCGCGGGTGTGGACTACATTATGGGCGCGGGCGATTCCTGGTTCGCCAACACGCCGCGCCGCGGCGGCACGTTCGACCGGATCCAGGGCGTGCATCAGGAAACGTCGCTCTGTGTCGGCTGCCACACCAGCCACTTCACGCAGCGCGCGCAGCTTTATTCCATCGCCAACGGCTATCCGCTGGTACAGCGGCGCGAACTTCAGTTTTTGCAGGAGCGCTTCTACAACAACCCGCGGCCGTTCTACGGCTTCGAGCAGCAGGGCGCGGTGTGGGCGCGGGTCATCTCCGCACCGGCTAACGTCCTCAGCCGCATGGACGTGCTCACCCGCATGTTCGAACAATACGTTTCGCGCACACCGCGCCCGGCCTATCACGCCGGCATCGCGCAATACCTCAAGCTCTACTACGCGGACCGCGACAAACTCCCGCCCGACGAAACCAACGGCAACACGCCGCTGGTGAGCACGTACGAAGTCGCCTGGTATTCGTGGAAGGCCACGCACGACCCGCGCCTGGAGGACATGATCGCCAACGGCGGCGTGAAGAACATGGTCGATCTCTGCTACCAGACTCTGGCAATGGCCGATATCGACCGCACCCGCTACGCCGCCGCGATTCACGCCAACGCCGAGCGCATCCTCGCGCTGCAACGCCCCGACGGGCAATGGTCCATGCGGTTCGAACCGGACCAGCCCGAGGTGGAGTTTGAGACCGGGCACGCACTGTGGGCGCTCTCGGCCGCGGGCGTGCCGGCGAGCGACG
>JAFDVU010000151.1 GCA_018268835.1 Acidobacteriota bacterium
ACCCTGGGTCAGTTTTGACAAGCACGGGTGGATAACTTCTCGCAAGCGCCGAAGGAACTGCGCGCATTAGAATTTTCGACGGGACGTCGACGGTCGGGTGGCGCTCTGTGGCGGGCATGAGAGGGCGGCCATTGGCTACCCAGAGGGTGATTTTGAAGATGTTTCTGGCCGGCCCCGACGACCATAGAAGGGCCTCGTCGTCCGGCATCAATAGTCACCGCGCACCTAAAGTCCCGCGCGTGTTAAGCCGTGGGCAGTACCGCTTTCGCTGGACTGAGTCGCAGGTAGTGGCCATCGGCGCAGATCTGCGCCGGACATTCCGGCCAGACTGTACGAACTTGAGCCATCCATTGTTCAAGCATGGCGCGAAAGCGCCTAGGCCGGCTGTATTCAACTGATCCCAACTGGGCCGTGAGGCCGAAATCCCCGAATAGCGGAATCCGCTCTTCCGATTTCGCCGTGAAGCAGCGATACGTTAGCCACATGAACAGATCCAGTACCGCTGGCGCAGAACCGAACGCCTTTACAGCCTCAATGTCTGCAGGAATTGGATGCGCAATTACCTCTTTGTAGAACTCGTCGCTCAAGACGATGACGTTCTCAGAGCCGGCCGAGAACACTTGGGTGGGATCACGGCTGTACCAGATTTGGGCCTCGCTGAGGAAATTGAACCTGGAGCGTTGGATCACGCGCACCTGTTTTCGGGTGGATTCCGTGCCGAAGAAGATAGTCGCTCCGAAGATCCGTTCGAACGCTGCTACCAATCGCCGATACTCTTTCCCTCCCTTCGCCATGCCGAAAGTGTCGAGCATCTCCGCGGCCGACCTGAAACGAATGGTCTGACTCTGCTGACGCACAGCTAGCGTTGCCAAGAAAATCGGAACGAGGCGATCCTGGCCGAAGGGTAAGCCGAAGTCAGGGTGACCGGTGATCTGGAGGGTGAAAAGACCGTTGCGTCGTTCATAAACGAGCGTAGAGCGGGGAGGGCACCTCACGGGCAGGCCGCATAAGACAAATGGTCGGGAGGCAAACCCGAGCTGCTGGTTCGCCGCGTTGCGCCGATCTCGGACCAGCTGAATGCTCTCGGCCTGTCGCAATCGCCGCCGCGAGACGTGGAACTCAGCGAAGCGGTCCTGCAGAATTGAGCCAGCGTGTTCCAGTCCGGTGCGACGCCTGTCTCCATTCATCTCGGAAATCGCGCCGGAACTCACGATTCACCTCGATGCGCCCGAGGCCGGATCGAAAAGACGATTGAAACTCCAGTGCCCTGGGGCTGGATTGTTTCCCAAGTCCGCCGACGGCGGACCTGTTCAACTTCTGCCGCGGTGGTGATTGGGAACGGCAGAGGCGCGGCGACCTGTTCAGAAACCTGTTCAACATGCGCCACAACCGCCTCAATTGCTGGTGCAAAGGAGGAACGGTGGATTGAGTTTTCAGCTATTTGCAATGACTGGATTGTTTCGTAATCAGCAGGTCGCCGGTTCAATCCCGGCGGGTGGCTCCATCTTCTCTCCTTTCAATCGCTTAGAAATTTAAGCTGAACCTCGTAGAGCCGCTGATTGCGGAAATCGCCGTGTTGAAGTCTCTCTACGAAACCTTCCTCCAAGAGCGCCGTTTTCTGAAGAACTGCTCCCCGAAAACTCTGCGGTCATATCGACCGAAAGAGTCGCACGAACCAAGTGCTCTACCGGGATCTGGCGAGAGCCGGGAAGCCTCTGCCGGGGTTCAGGCTACTCTGTTTCAACTGCAATTTGTCTCGGGGCCATTGGGGGTATTGTCCGCACACCGGGGTGAAGGAGCAACCCTCGATGCTGGAGAAGCGGAACGCCTCTCAGCAAAGCTCCCAAGAAGCCGTGACGAGTACAGATGCCGATGCTATATAGTTCCTGCTCGGAACCGATCAGCCGTTCCGAGCGGAGGAAGATGGCGCACCACATCCGAGATGAGCACTGGTTCCGAGAACAGATGGTCTCGGTGGTCATGTTCCGCATCGCAAACGAGATCGAAGAACTGATCCCCGCCAGCACGTCAGCAGAGGTCCGGGCGGCGATCCGGGAAGAGGTCGTGGCGAATAGCAGGTACGAGTTCGAGAGCCTGACCGTCGATGAGCTTGCCGACGAACACTTGATCGAGCGCTACGTCGGTCACGCCATTGACACCGCCCAATACCTCGTCAACCGGATCAACGCTGCCTCGACTGCGGCGGCGTTGCAAACGGACGTTCCTTGCGCCGATTGCGAAGGCACTGGAGCGTTTGACCTGTGGGCGGGAGAACCGTGCGAACGATGTGACGGGAGGGGTGGTGTTCCGGTGTGCCCGCCACTACCGCTCAATATAGTTTAGGGCCGACAGACTTTGCAGGCTTCAGGCGGTCGGCCATATTTGCCGCTGACCCACTGAATCACCGTTGCCCGGTTCAGATCGCAAATTTTCGTGCTTCTGGCTTCGGAACTGGTGTGTCGTTCAGGTCGATTCACCCATGTGCAAGAAGCGGCGTGAAGAACCAAGTGTTTCCCCTCCCACCGCTGATTCACGACATAACCGGCGTTGTTCGACTGAACCCACGCCCGGTACCCGGCATCAGTATCCGAGAACTCAATAGCCATCTTCGCCTCTCATTCACGCCCGTCCAACTCGGGCGGCATCGGAAATAGTCTTTCAGGGCCGAGAGTGACGGCGCAATGCTAACCAACGATAGCGGCGTGTTCTGCTTATCGGTATTGTGCTACCACTGTTCCATATGGAGCCTGTCTGGTACCACTCCAAACATGATGACGGTGAATACTTCATCGTCTATGCCGACGCTAACAACAGTTCCAGCAAGCGGCGTTTCGGCGCTGCCGATGGACGGTTCGTTGACGAGGCGAAGGGTGGCGCAGGAACGTCGTACAGTCAGGCATTCCGGGCCGATCTCCGCAACGCCAGTCGTCTCGGTTCTCTGAATGGACGCCCGAACCTGCAAGATGCCGTTAGGAAGGGGCGTCTACCTGATGACGTGTTGGGAGAACTGCGGCGGTTAAAGAACGCAATCGTCGGATGAGAACGAGTTTTTCGATGACAGCCACGAAATTCGTTGAAGGGGATCATTACTCGAACGACGACATCAGCCGTTTGGGTGGGCCGCTCCGCGTTTTCCTGCCTCATAAGGACGGGGTCGTAGCGGGCCGGTTCAACGAGAGCAAGATTCCGGGTCTCCCGCATACGCTTCTCGTCGGGACCCGCCCTCGTGTTCTTAATGCCGCTAGGCTCTTTCGATCACAGACCGAGTTCATCCCGGTCTTCATCAAACCGCTGAAGGTCCCGGATCGCCAACGACCGTGGCGTTACGAGGGACTATGGCGAGTGCGTAACCGTATTCCCGGCCCCGTTCAGGATGCGAAGAATCCCGCCCTTGGTTGCTTCCAGGAAACGGCGCGTCTCGTCGGGATCGAGGAAACGGATCTTCTTACTTCCGGGCTTCACGGTTCGCTTGCGCTTGGCGGCGCGGAATCGCGCGCCGGCGGGGTTGCGATCCAGGATCTCCCATTCGACGGCGAACGAAGGGCGCGGCGCAGAACGGAGTGCGCGTAGTCGATTGTGCGGTCGCCGAGCCCGCGCTCGCGCAGACCGCGGAGCCACTCGTCTACTTGTAGCGGCTTCAGGTTCGCCGAGCGGCAGCGTGCCGATGGCGGGGACAATGTTGGTCTCGATGTGATAACGGCAATCCTGCCAGGTGCGTAGCGCGACGCCGCCTTCGGTCTGGTAGTAGTCGAGGAATCGCGTAAGGAATTCGGCGACGGTGGCTTTGGCGCGGTCCAGGTTGAGGCCGCTTTTGCGCTTGGCGATGAGGGCTTCGGCCTTTTCGAGCGCCTCGCGGCGGGGCGTGGCCATGACGGAACGGCGCTTGCCGTCAAGGAACAGGCGCGGCGATAGATCGACGCGGTAGTAGTCCTGCTGATTGCGGTTGACCTTGAAGGCCTTCACAGTGTGCTTCTCCTGGTCTAGAGCATAAGAGGCGCTTGTCAGCATGAAATCAGCAGGTCGATCCCAGTTTTCGCCCGCAGGGCGCGCGCGGTTGACTCCAGTGTGCAGCGGGTTGGATTACGGCCAAGAGGCTCGCGATGCATTTAGACGGCGGGGCACGATAGAGACTTGTGAGATTCGCTCGCCGGTGTCGGACAAACGTCCCACGGTGGGGCGCAAGCGTCCCACCGTCCAAGTAGCTGAAGCATGGGCGAAAGGCGCTCTCCGTCGGCACGGTGTCGGACGTTTCCTTTATGTTCCACTACCGCCTTCCGTTGTCGATGGGGCGTATTGCGGACTTATGCGGACCTTTGCGGAACTCCGCGGGTCGCGTCTGTGATGCCTGGAAGGTCCGCAGAGGTCCGCAGCCTGGAACCGCCCGCGCCAGGCGCGGAGAAACGGGACTTCAGCCTACCTGTTTGTGTTATCATTGTGTACACACGAGAGAGGCCCATGCAGACAACCAAGGTCGGAATTCGTGAGTTTCGGGAGAATCTGGCGGACTACCTCGAGTCGAAGACGCCCGTGGCAATCACGCGCCACGGCGCCACGATTGGGATCTACGTTCCGACGAAGCCCAAACCGAGCCAGGCGGATCTCGAAGCTCTGCGTATTGCCGGTGAGAAGATGCAGGAGTTGATTGCGGCTGCTGGGACGAGCGAGGACGAGATCGTCGCGGATTTCAAGAAGCTGCGGCGCGAACGCCGGACGCGGAAGAGCTAGCCATGCTGGTGCTCGACGCGAACATCCTGATTCGCGCAGTGCTCGGATCACGTGTGCTCGCGTTGTTGCGCACGTACGCTGGGCAGGTTGAGTTCCTTACACCGGACACAGCATTCGAAGAAGCGCGCGAGAAGCTCCCAGAGATTCTGGCGCGACGCAAAGTGCCGGTGGCGCCTGCAATGGCGATTCTGGATCAGTTGGCCGACGTGGTGCAGGCGGTCGATGCCAAGACCTACCAAAGCTTCGAGCATCTCGCCCGCGAACGAATCGCCCGCCGCGACGAAGATGATTGGCCAGTTCTGGCCGCCGCCCTGGCGCTCGACTGCGCGATCTGGACGGAGGATACCGACTTCTTCGGCTGCGGCGTGGCGACCTGGACCACAGATCGAGTGGAGTTGTACTTGGCGGACGTTTCGGAGCGAGAGCAATGACGGATGAAGAATTCACGCGCCATGCGCTCGAAGTGTTGACGTGCGAGCTCGGGCCGGATGGCCTGGCCCGGTTCCTGCGCCTGAACCGCTCTGGCACTGGCGACTACACTCGGGATCGCGAGCAGTGGCAAAAGGACGTGACCCCAATCCACTTGCGCCTGCTTGCCCGGCGGCGTCTCGAACAGCCCGCCTGCCGCTGCGGCCTCAACCAGTCCGTGAGGATCGTGTATCCGCCGGTGTAACCCCGCTCGCGCAACTCCCGCAGCAGCACCTGTGCGTTCCACACACCCGCTTTCAGGCGATCCTCCAGGTATGGCTTGTGCAAGTCGAGTTTGCCCGGCGCCGCCGGCCGACTGCCATAACGCGGAACGGCTTCCGGATTCAGAAGTCGATGCGGGTGTACACCACCTCGCGGGGGCTGGGGAATTTTCAACCGGCACTATGGGGATTTTTGCACCGGCGGTGACACCACGTCCGAATCCCGCCGCGCATCGCCGCGTGCCTGACCCGTACGGGATCACCTTCTTCAGACGATCGCCGTAAATGGACTCCAGCCCCTCGCGCAACCTGTCATAAGAAGCCGCTCTCCCGACTCCAACTTTCTTTTTCCGCTCCCATCAACCACTTACCTCGCGCGCGCCACAGTCCCCGATATCCGACTGCTACCCTCAACGCGCAGGTGCCTCTATGTGCCCGCGTCCCCAAGATGCCACGAACCTACCCAACTCGACCGCCCATGACTTATCCGCAGCCAATGCCTCACAATGCCCAATCCGTACCCGCCCCACGTCGAAATGCCAAACGAACCCAAAACTACCTCTGTTTTCAACAAGCCCCTCCATCGCTCACCGGAAAACGAAGCCAAACCGGCCGTCATCCCAACCCTCCATCCCCCAACCGCCCCTCCCCCTCCACCCCCGCGATCCCACGGGAGCCAACCCAACCCCGATTTACCAAACGAACCCAAAACTGTCTTTGTTTGCATCACGTTCTTCCCGTATCTCGCCCACAGCGAACCCAAAACGAACCCAAAACTCCCAGCAATCCCCTCCAAATCGCCCTCCCGACCCTGATATCCTGTACCAATCAGGAGGTCCCATGCGCTGTCTGATCCTCTTCCTCGCGGCCCTCTCCGCCCCCGCCGCGACCACGGTTTACCAGGCGTCCCTCGATAACCTCACCGTCCTCCACGGCGCCGCCGCGCCCGATTCCACCGTCCATCGCACCGCGCCGCGCTCCCTCCGCGTCGAACCCGGCGGCCAGTACCCCGACGCCCTCGTCGAGTCCGCGCCCGTCTCCCTCACCATCGGCAAGCGCTACGAACTCTCCGGCTGGATCCGCACCGCGAACCTCACCGTCCGCGATACCGGCCGCTCCCCCATTGCCGCCGGCGCCGCGCTCTCCATGGCCTCCATGCCCTTCGACGTCCACTCCGCATCCCTCGCCGGTACGCGCGACTGGACCCGCGTCTCCCTCAAGTTCACCGCCACCCGCGCGCAGGACCGCATCCTCCTCGCCGTCGCCAACGGCGGCGCTTTCCAGGGCCGCGCCTGGTTCGATTCCGTCTCCCTCGACGAAGCCTCCACCGGCGATGCCTGGCCCTCCCGCGACGCCGTCCGCACCTTCGGCCCGGCCTATCGTTATCCCGCCGCCGGTTGGATCTACCTGCACGTGGAAGGCGCACCCTACGAACGCGGCTACCAGCACGGTTACCTCATGGCCCGCGAAATCCCCGAGTATCTCGCCCGCTGCGCCGCCGACATGGGCGCCTCCCCCGATCAGTGGGATACCTTGCGCACCACCGCCTCCGCCCTCTTCCTGCGCGGCTTCGATTCGGAAATCCTCGAGGAGATGCGCGGCATTGCCGACGGCGCCTCTGACGCCGGCGCGAAGTGGCAGGACCGCCGCCTCGACCTCACCGACCTCGTCGTCGCCAATGTCACCGTCGAACTCGGCGAACTGCGCTCCGCCATGTCCGTCACCCCCACCGGTCTCGAGAATTTCACCTTCAACCCGCCGGCGTATTTCGATCGCAAGCGCGACGCCTCCATCCTCGATCGCTGCAGCGCCTTCGCCGCCACCGGACCCGCCACCCGCGACGGGAAGATGGTCATCGGCCACGTCACCTGGTGGCCACTTACTCTCGCCGAGCAGACCAACGTGTGGCTCGATATCAAACCTGACAAGGGCCACCGCATGCTGATCCAGGGTTACCCCGGCGCTATAGAAAGCGGTACGGACTGGTATCAGAACGATGCCGGACTCGTGCTCACCGAAACCACCATCCGGCAGACCCGCTTCAACCCGCAAGGCACGCCCGTGGCCTTCCGCGCGCGCATGGCCATCCAGTATGCCGATAACATCGACGGCATGGTGAAGTTACTCGGTACGCAGAACAACGGCCTCTATACCAACGAGTGGCTCATGGGCGACGCCAAAACCAATGAGATCGCCATGTTCGAGCTAGGCACCGTTCACACGAAGTTATGGCGCAGCTCGAAGAACGAGTGGTTCGGCAATACCCCCGGCTTCTACTGGGGCAATAACAACGCCAAGGATCTGACCATCCGCACCGAGTATCTGCCGGACCCCAAGGGCGAGCCCGAGTATGTCCCCTACGTGCCGGCCGTCCGCGACCTCGCCTGGCTCGATTTCTACAACCGTTACAAAGGCCGCATCGACGAGCAGTTCGCCTTTACCGCCTTCCGCTCCGCGCCGCTGGTGAGCGCCGCCACGATGGATGCCAAGGTCGCGACCGCCGATATGGCCTCGCGCATGATGGTGTGGGCCGCGATCGGCAAGCCCAACCAGCGCGAATGGGTCGCGCCGCCCCACGGCTACCAGCACAACGACGGCCTCTTCCCTTCCGGCTACGCGCTCTTCACCACCGATCCGCCCGCCCATCTCGCCGAAATTGAGGAGACGCGCCTGCACCCGCCCAGCCCCGAAGCCCCGCCGAAACGCGCCGAACATACGGCCACCATCGACGCCGCGCGCCTGTGGAAGGGCTGGATTCTGCCCGCCTCGGACGCCGATACGTGGTTCGCCGCCGGCAGCGCCTCGTATTACCGCCTGCTCCAGTCCGACGATGTCGATAAGGCTCTCGACGCCGCGCGCATCCGCTATCGCGGGCTCAAACTCGCGCCCGATTCGCAAGTCAACCGCGTGCGCCTCGCCGACGTCCGCGGCGTGCTGTTCCTCGATCAACTCCGCCGCAAACTTGGCGACGAGAAGTTTCTCGCCCTCATGAGCGAGTACTTCGCCGCCAATACCACCAGGACGGTTACCGCGCAATCCTTCCTCGACAAAGCCGGCGTCGCCTTCGAGTTGACGGAGCCCGCGCCGGGCCCGGCGTACTCCATCGGGGACATCAATCGCCGCCTGGAAACCGCCATCATCGTCTATGGGACCCAGCGCGAAGCCGGCGCCAACCGCTACGCCGCCGAGCAACTCCAGGCCGCTTACCTGAATCAGCTCGAACACCAGGTGCCGGTTTACAAGGATTTCGAAGTTACTGATGACTTACTCGCGGCGCACGACGTGATCTTTGTCGGGCGCCCCGAAGCCAACACCGCGCTCGATGCCTGGGCCGGCGACCTGCACCTTGACTATCGCTCGGCCGAGTTCCGCATCGATCACCACATCCATGCCGGCGAACGCGACGCCCTCGCCTTCGCCGCGGAGAATCCGAAAGCCCCCGCGCGCATGGTCCTCGTCCTGGCCGGTAACAGCGCCCTGGAGACCGTAAAACTGGCCTCTCATCCCCGCTACGACGACACCGCATGGGCCCTCAACACAAGCAACACGCCGCCCCGCCGCCGCCGGTAGTGCCGGCTATCTTACATCCGATGAAACGCCTTCAGAATCTCCCGCGTGGAGTAATGCATGGCGATCGGCCGCCCGTGCGGACAACTCATCGGGCAGTCCGTCGCGGCCAGCGCCTTGAGGAGCCATTCCATCTTGGCGAAGTCCAGCCGCATGTTGATCTTGATGGCCGCCCGGCAGGCGATCGAAGCGCAGATGTTGCGCCGTAAGTCGTCGAGCGACGCGCCGCGCATCTCGCCCTCGGCCGTCTCCAGGATCTCGAACAGGATCCGCTCCAGGTCAGGCGCCGGCACCGCCGCCGGCGCGGACTTCACCGCGATCGTCCGGTTGCCGAACGGCTCCGTCTCGAAGCCGCTCGCCGTCAGTTCGTCGGCGATGCGCGCATAGTCGATCTGCTGCTCCGGCGTCAGCGTCAGGATCAGCGGCATCAGCAGGCGCTGCGTCTCCACCCGTCCCGCGGCGCGCTGCTTGAGCACCTGTTCGAACAGGATGCGCTCGTGCGCCACGTGCTGATCGATGATCCACAAGCCGTCGCGCCCCGCCGCGATGATGAAGCTCTCGTGGATCTGCCCCAGCGGGCGCAGGTCGCTGAGCGCCGAAAGCGACGTCTCCGGCGCCGGGATCGCGTCCGGCGGGAACTCGCCGTGCATATCCAGCCGCCGCGAACTCAGCTTGCCCGAGGGCGGCGGACCCGGCGCCACCTCGATCGGCGGCGCGCTGAAATCCAGCCGCGGCGATGGCCCCACCGCCGGCCGCAGCACGTACTCAGGCATCACCTCGCCCGCCGGTTCCGCAGGCGCCGGTCCTGCCGCCCGCAGACTCGCTTCCGCGCCCTCCGCGTCCTCGATCATCTGGCTGAACTCGCTGTACGGCAGCGCCGCCGCCGGTTGCACCGAGGGTGTCCGCATCGCCGCCGGGGCCGGCGAGAACGAAGGCGCCGGACGGCTCTCCATCAGCCGTTCGCGCAGGGTGTCGCGCACGAAGTCGTGGACGAAGTTGCCGTGGCGGAACCGCACCTCGGTCTTCGACGGATGCACGTTCACATCCACCTCCTCGGCGTCGCACTCCAGAAAGAGCAGCGCGAACGGGTACGCCGCGGGCGGAATCAGGTTGTGATACGCGCTGGTGAGTGCGTGCATCACCAGGCGGTCGCGGATCAGCCGTCCGTTGACGAAGATGTAGATCGAATTGCGGTTGGCCTTCTGCACCTGAGGCCGCGAAAAGAAGCCGCTCAATCGGAAGCGCCGCGCCGGCGGCTCGTCGGGCTCGCTCTGGTATTCGGCGATCGCCTGCGAAGGCGGTACGCTCGGCGGCGGCAGAAACAGGTCGCGCTCGCGCAACCCAATCTCCACCAGGTCGTCCAGAATCTGGCTGCCGAATACCTGGTACACGCGCTCCTTCATGGACGCCACCGGCGTCACCGACAGCAGTTCGTTCGGCCCCGATCCGAGCCGGAACCTCTTGTCCGGATGCGCCAGGCTGTAATGCGTCACCAGGCTGGCGATGTGCGCCAGTTCGGTCTGCTCCGTGCGCAGGAACTTCTTGCGCGCCGGTACGTTGTAGAACAGGTCGCGTACCGTGATCGCCGTGCCGCCGCCCAGCGCTGCCTCCTCGCAGCGCAGCATCTTCCCGCCCGCGATTTCGATGCGCGTGCCCGTGGGCTCTTCGGCCGAGCGCGTCTCCAGCAGCAGCCGCGACACGCTGGCGATCGAAGGCAGCGCTTCCCCGCGAAAGCCGAGCGTCGCAATCGAAAGCAGGTCTTTGACGTCGCGCAGTTTACTTGTCGCGTGCCGCTCGAAGGCCAGCAGCGCGTCGTCGCGCAGCATGCCGCAACCGTCGTCCACGATGCGGATCAGGCGCCGCCCGCCGCTTTCGACTTCGATGCGCAGGTCCGTCGCGCCCGCGTCCAGCGAGTTCTCGAGCAGTTCCTTGACCACGCTGGCAGGCCGCTCCACCACTTCACCGGCGGCGATCTTATTCGCCACCTGGTCGGGAAGTACGCGGATTCGGCCCATGCAGCCTATCGTAACCCGGGCCCCCGGCAGGTCACACCGCGCCCGCGATGTTATCCTGAAGGAAGCCCCTTCCATCAGGTCTGGTACACACGCTTGAAAGTCGGATTTGTCAGTCTGGGATGCCCCAAGAACCTCGTCGATAGCGAAGTCATGATGGGTCAGCTCGTGGCCAGGGGCCACGAATTGACGCCCCATCCGGACCAGGCCGACGTGTTGGTGGTCAACACCTGCAGTTTCATCGATCCCGCCAAGAAGGAGTCGGTCGATACCATCCTCGAGATGGCCGAGTACAAGAAGGTCGGCCGGGCGAAGAAGTTGATCGTCGCCGGCTGCCTGGTGGAGCGCTACCGCGGCGATATCCGCCAGGAAATGCCCGAGGTGGATGCCATTATCGGCACCAACGAACTCGACCACATTGTGGCCGCCTGCGAGGGCATCGAAGAAGCGTCCGACCCGCTCCAGCCCTACCTCTACCATGACCTGACGCCGCGCGTCCTCTCCACGCCGCGCCATTACGCGTACGTGAAGATCGCCGAGGGCTGCGACCACCCCTGCACCTTCTGCGTGATCCCCCAGTACCGCGGCGCCTTCCGCAGCCGCCGCTTCGAATCCGTGATCAGCGAGGCCACGCGGCTCTTCCAGCAGGGCATCCGCGAGATCAACCTGATCGGCCAGGACACCACCTGCTACGGCGAGGACCTCGGGCTCAAGGACGGGCTCGCCCACCTGCTCGCGCGTCTGGCGCAGATCGAAACGCCGCACCAGAAGTGGGTCCGGTTCCTCTACGCGTACCCCAATAAGGTCACCCAGAAACTGCTCGATACCATCGCCGAACACCCCGCGCTGGTCAAGTACATCGATATGCCGCTGCAGCACGCCAGCGCCAATGTGCTCAAGCGCATGAAGCGCGGCTCGCACGGCGACCTGTTTCTGAAGTTGATCGAGCGCATCCGCCGCACCATCCCCGGGGTCGCCATCCGCACCAGTTTCATCGTCGGATTCCCCGGCGAGACCGCGGCCGATTTCGACGAACTCCGCGCCTTCGTGCAGGCCGCAAAATTCGATAACCTCGGCGTCTTCGCCTACTCGGACGAAGATACCAGCGCCAGCTACAGCCTCGACGGCAAGGTCGATGGCCGCGCCATCCAGAACCGCAAGCGCCGCCTGATGGCCCTGCAGCGCAAGATCTCCCGCGCGCGCAACCGCAAACTGGTGGGCGCGGAAGTGCCCGTGCTCGTTTCCGGCGTCTCCGCCGAGACCGACCTGTTGTGGGAGGGCCGCATGCCTACCCAGGCGCCCGATATCGACGGCGTCACCCTGATCAACGACGTCGAAGGCGCCGAACCGCGCCCCGGCGAGATCCGCCGCCTGCTCGTCACCGAGTCTCAGGATTACGACGTGATCGGCACGCTGCTGCCACCCGACGAAGCCGCGCCGCAACTGGTTTCGGCGCCGCTCATCAACATCGCTCCGCTGGTCACCGCATGATCAAGTGCCCCATCTGCAAGACACCCGTGGAGATCGGCGCGCCCGACTTTCCCTTTTGCGGCGAGCGCTGCCGGCTGATCGACCTCGGCAACTGGGCCAGCGAGGAATACCGCATCCCGGTCGCTCCGGCGCCGCCTCCCGGCAAGCCGGAAGACGAGGAAGAGTGACGCGATGAGTACGCGCATCGCGATCCTGCTGGCCACGTGGTTCGGCTGCGGGTTTTCGAAGAAGGCTCCGGGCACGGTGGGCTCGCTGGCCGCGGCGCTGATCGGAGTCGTGCTCCACGAATACGCCGGCTTCCGCTCGTGGCATTACCTGGTCCTGGCCGCGGCGCTGTTCCCCATCGCCGTGTGGAGCGCCACCGCGACCGCGCGCGCGCTCAAACTCAAGGACCCGCAGATCGTGGTCATCGACGAAGTGCTCGGGCAGTGGGTCGCGTTCGCCGGAGCGGCCGCGCTCAATCCGGTGAGCTACATCGCGGCGTTCGCGCTCTTCCGCTTGTTCGATATCTGGAAGCCGTGGCCGGTGCGCCGCCTGGAATCGCTCCCCGAAGGCTGGGGTATCAATGCGGACGACCTGATGGCGGGAGCGTACGGCGCTCTTGTCTTATTCGCGGCAGGATGGTTCAATCTTTATTAATGCCTCTGCGGAAATCGAGCGACTCCAAACCACAAATCGCGCAGGTCACGCCGCCCGCCGCCATCGCCGGCGGCGAATTGCAGATCCGCGGCAAGGGCTTCGCCAAAGCCGACCGCCCGCGCGTGCTCATCGGCGACGTAGGCGCGCCGGTGATCGTCGGTTCGGACTCCTTCGTCATCGCGCGCGTGCCCGAGGGCGCGACTGCCGGTGAACTGGTGATCGCCAGCGGCACGCAGCAGAGCGAGGCGTGGGCTTGCGATATCGGAGTGATGCTGGCCGACAGCCTGCATCCCGTGGCCAGTCCCGCAGTGGATTCCTTCGGCAACATCTTCACCACCTTCAGCGGCTCGCGCGGACAAAAGGTGCCGGTGGCGGTCTACAAAATCGACCTCAACTTCAACATCAAGCCGTTCATCAACGACCTGATGAACGCCACCGGGGTGGCCTTCGACCGCGAGGGCATGCTCTACATCTCCAGCCGCTACGAGGGCTTCGTCTACCAGGTCACGCCCAACGGCAACATGAGCCTGTTCGTGGAGGGCATGGGGGTGGCCACCGGGCTGGCCTTCGACCGCGACCAGAACCTGTACGTGGGCGACCGCAGTGGCACGATCTTCAAGATCAGCCCCAACCGGCAGATCTTCGTCTTCGCAACCATCGAACCTTCGATCGCCGCCTATCACCTGGCCTTCGGTCCGGACGGCAACCTGTACGTCACCGGCCCCACCACGTCCAGTTTCGACGCCGTATACCGCATCAACATGGACGGCGAGGTGGACGTTTTCTATCGCGGGTTGGGTCGGCCGCAGGGTCTGGCGTTCGACGCCGAAGGACGCCTGTACGTGGCCGCATCGCTGGCGGGACGCAAAGGCGTCGTCCGCATCAACACCGACAAGTCCGCCGAACTGTTCCTTTCCGGACCCGGCATCGTCGGGTTGGCATTCATGCCCTCGCGCTCCATGGCGATTGCCACCACAAACGCCATCTATCGCGTGGATGTCGGCATCAAAGGGTTGTCGCTCGAATAAATGAACGCTGAAATCATCGCGGTGGGCAGCGAGATGCTGGGGGTCTCGCGGCTCGATACCAACTCCCTGTATCTGACGGCGGAACTGAACAAACTGGGCGTGGAAGTGGTTGCCAAGGCCGTCATCGGCGACGACCGCGACCGCCTGGCTGATGCCGTGCGCGCGGCCATGTCGCGCGCCGAAATCCTGATCCTCTCCGGCGGCCTCGGCCCCACCGAGGACGATGTCACCCGCGAAGCCGTGGCTCAGGCGCTGGACCGAAAACTCGTCTACAGCGCCGAGGTCGCCGGCTGGCTCGAGCAACGCTTCGCCGCCGCCCGCCGCAAGATGGCGGAGAACAATAAACGGCAGGCGTACGTGATCGAAGGCGCCGACCTGCTGCCCAACGATCGCGGCACGGCGCCGGGGCAGTGGGTGGAGGAGTCGGGCTCGGTGGCCATGCTGCTGCCCGGTCCGCCGCACGAGTTGAAGGCCATGTTCGAGCGGCAGTGCCTGCCGCGCATCGCGCGCGTCGTGCCGAAGCAGGTGATCCGCACGTTGTTCTGGCGCGTGGCGGGAATGGGGGAGAGCGATCTCGATCACCTGATCGCGCCGGTCTACAAGAAGTACGAGAACCCGGTGACCACGATACTGGCCGCCGCGGGCGATATCCAGATCCACCTGCGCGCGCGCTGCAAGACCGAAGCCGAGGGGGACGCGCTGCTGGCCGAGGTGGCCGGGCCTATGGAACTCCTGCTGGGCGACCGGCTGTACTCCCACAACGGCGACCCGCTGGAAGCCGTGGTGGGCGAGTTGCTGCGCAAAAATCACGCCACCGTCAGCGTGGCGGAGAGCGCCACCGGCGGCATGCTCGGCGAACGGCTCACTTCGGTGGCCGGCAGCAGCGAGTACTTTGCCGGCGGCTTCATCACGTACAACGACACCATGAAGGCCAGCCTGCTCGCCGTGCCGCAGGAGTTGCTGGACGAGCACGGCGCGGTGAGCCGCGAAGTGGCCGAAGCCATGGCCATCGGGGCGCGCCGCCGCACCGCGTCCACCTACGCGCTCTCAGTGACGGGCGTTGCCGGACCCACCGGCGGCAGCGAGAAGACGCCGGTCGGCACCATGTATGTCGGCTTCGCCGACGCCGCAGGCACCTACGTCGCGCACCGCCAGTTCCTGGGCGATCGCCAGCGCATCCGCTCCTTCGTCGCGCAGATGGCGATGGACGTACTGCGGCGGCGGATTTTGGGTAAACTTTAGCCAGCATGGAAAAAGTCAGTGGCATCGGGGGCTTCTTCTTTCGTTCGCGGAATCCGGCGGCTCTCGGCGAGTGGTACCGCGATCACCTGGGCGTCGCCATGGTTCCGAAGGACTATGACTCCTCGCCCTGGCGGCAGGAAGCCGGGCCGTGTGCCTTCGCCCCCTTCCCGGAGAAGACCGAGTACTTCGGCGCCGGCCGGAACTGGATGCTGAACTTCCGCGTCGGGAAACTGGACGCGATGGTGTCACAGTTGCGCGCCGCCGGAATCTCCGTGGACATCGACCCGCAGCATTATCCGAACGGCCGCTTCGCCCGCCTGCACGATCCCGAAGGGAATCCGATCGAGTTGTGGGAACCGGCGGCACCGGACGAGCGGAAGTGAGTTGATGCGCGATGCTAACCGAGATGCGCGCGACACCAGGCAGGATCGCTCGGCCCTGATCCGCGATGCTCTGGGAGGGCGAAGCGGCGTGGGCGGGAGAGTAACGCGCGGCGACATCTGACTATTGAGGACGGCATGAAGAAGGGCTGCGCGGTCAACCTGCATAACGCAGTCACGGTGTCGCAGGAACAGGAGCGCGGTCAGCATGCGCCGCAAAGCCGTTACCCGCTGCGGAACACTCGCTCGCGAGTCCGGCGTGCCTCAGCCGGCCGCCTCGGCAGCGCAGCGAGCGCGGAGCGCAACGCGGAGAAATCCCTTCTTCATCAGGCGAAAGGCGGCCCGGCGCCGGCGATGGTCCGAGGAGCCTCCGAGCGTGTGCAGCGACATTCGGTTGTTCAGGCAGCATTCCAGAATCTTCAGGCCCTCGCGGTCGGAGGGGGATTGCCGGCGGTACTGCTCCAGGGACTCGTTCGTGGTTTCCATCAGGCGCAGCGAGGAATCGATGCTTTCAGTGGGGTAGTGTGCGAAGGCACGGCGGAAGGAGACGGGCGGGGCGGAGCGGAATTCTCCCCATCCACATGTCTCCGCCTGTTCGCGCCAGAGGCGGCCGTACTGGCGAATGACCTCGCTCCACCGAAAGTGCGAATGAACGCGGGCGCATCCGGAGCGACCGTGGCGCTCGCGGATGTCATGGTTGTCCAGCAGTATCCGGAGGGCGGACGTCAACTGTGCGACGTCGACTGCTGTGTTCTGAGCGAGAAAATGTTCGGGAAGGGGCGCGACAGCAAAGGAGGCGAGAACCTCGAACTCGGACCAGGCGCTGTCGTCGAGGATCGTCGGCACGAGGAAGCCGGTTTCGCCGGGGACGACGAGGTCGCGGTAGCCGCTCCAGTCCGACGCGACGACGGGCAGGCCCGACGCCATCGCCTCGAGGATTGCCAGACCGAAACTCTCCTGGACATTATCGACGGGCGACACGAAGATGTCGGCGCACCCATAGATCGCGGGCTTGACGTTGCGGCGGAAGTTGGCCAGGACCCGGACATTTTCCTGATTTGCCGCCATGCCTGCGGGAAGGCCGCGGGAACCGGCCTGGATGGTGTTGCCCGCGAGCACGAGCCAGAGGCGCGGATGATCCGCCCGCAACGCCTGGAAGGCGTTCAGTAGTGGATCGAGGTCAGCCTTGTAGTGTTCCGTCAAACGCCCCACCCAGAGGAGGATCGTGGCGTCGCGCGGCAAGGACAAGCGATCGCGCGCTTCGTCGCGGGGAACGGCGGCCCATCCGTCATCAATCCCCAGCGGGATGAGGGACACGCGAGGGATCCGCACGTCGGATTCGAGCAGGCGCGGACAGGCCCGAAGGAGCGTATCGCGCGTCTGGCGCAAGAGCGACTCCATGGCCGCGGCGGCGGCGCGGCTGGTGGCGATGAAAGCGTCGGCCTCGCAAGCATGGACCAGAGCACTGAGCAGAGACGACAACAGGGAGGGGAACAGGACTGCGTGCACCAGGCAGGAGATGGGGAACGGCCGGGCGGCACAACTTCGGAGGTGGGCCAGTTCCGCGAAATCCATGGCCTTTCCGAGGGCGATGACGCCCTCGCGCTCGCAGCCTCCCTCGCGCGCGAACCAGTGCGCCGCGCGGGGCGAAATGCGCGCGGCGAGATCGGGCTCCAACTCGCGGATCGCGGCGGTCATCTCGAGCGCGGGTCCGGAGGTGGGCATGCCGAGTTTGCCGGAAAGAAGCCACGCCTCGCGGGCGATGCCGGACCGAAGCGACCAGAGCAGCAGGTCCTCGTGGGCGGCGAGCGACCCTGAAGTGTCGCCGCCGCCGAATTTCTCCTGCCGCCGCAAATAGGGAACGGGAGTGACGATGGTCATTGGACGGGGGAGCGGGCCTCGCTCAGTCCGTTGGTCACCAGGGCCTTCCATGCCGCCAAGCCGGAGAGGATGCGGCTGTAGCGGTTCTGAGAGCAGGCATCGTCGCACGCATCGGTGGTCTGGCCGAGTGAGTCGGAGACATAGCGGGCGACCAGATCTTCGGCCGAGCGCCGTGCGATATCGAGACGTTGCTGGGTCGCCGTCTGCTGCCGGCTGGTGTGCTCCTGCTGCACGGCCGTAACCGCGGCGAGGCGGCCACCGCCCGCCCACGCGGAGCGCAGCACGGAATCGTAGCCGGTGACGGCATCGTACACGCGCTGCCGGCGGTCGCGCAGGAGAGCGATGGCCGTGGGGTCTCCGGTCGAGGAGCCATCGGCGAATAGGGCGGCTTCCAACTGCACGTCGTAGCGGTAGCGGTCTGCCCCGGCGGCGGGGGACAACAAAAGGTTGCGGGAACCACCGGGGGGCACCGGGGAATCGGGGAAGTTCACGCGGGCGTCCATGTATTTGTAGACCGCGCGGCGGACCTTCGGACCTTCGTACATCCGGCATTCGACGAGGAAAGCGGTGATCGACGTCGGGCCGTTGTTGGTCAATTCGGCCGACATGGAGGTACCCTGCGGGGCGGCGGGCGTGACGGACACGGACTGCGCCGACGCGGCGAGCGCGGCGGCGAAAAGCAGAAGGGCGGTTTTGGTCATGGCGGGTCTCCTGATCGGGGCGTTTTGATCTCAGTTACACCATTCGCCGTACCACCCTGTGAAGGAGTAGTAGCCGACATAAACGGTCTCGTCATACCCGGTGGGCGAACACTCATTGATCGTGTCGGCCTGATTGCCGATCGACCAATAGAATTCCACCAGTTCCTGGTTGTTGGGGTCGGTCTGCGAGGTAAACGACTCGGTGGCGGAGTACAGCTTGAAGGAGACGGAACTGCCGTCACACGCGGTGTGGTCCGTGACACAGACGCTGTTTCCGCTCGACGTCATCAGATTAGTACCTACTCCGCTGCCATTGGAGGTGCCGTCGGACCAGAAAGCGCCAAGGCTCCATGTGGTCTGGGAACAGTCTGAAGTTTGGATATAGCTATTGTCGGAGGCCGTGCAGGTCTGGGCGTGTGCAGTTCCGGCGAGCAGGGCACAAACGCCGGCACCGCCGAGCACAAGGTGTTTCGGAACAGTCATCATTGGAGATACTCCTCGAATCAGCATTAACCACGTTGGGATAGGTTCTTAAGTTTCCCACCCGCCACGAGGTGAAACAATTCTACGGCACAAACTGAAAGGCCCGATGCCGCTACTGCCGCAGCGCAGTCGATCCCGTGTGGAATAGCACGTTCGGTGAAGCCGGGCCGCGATCAGTAGACGAGAGGTATTCGCTTAACGCGCTTGGCGCGCTTGTGTGGCTTGAACACAAATATGGATGCGGCTGGCGGATCAGGGGCAAATCTCCAGACGATGGTTTCGTCGACATCGGAGTGGATGCCGTGTGCGGAAGAGACGTTCCTGAGAGTTTTACTCTGGCAGGGGAGGTGGGACTTAGAGAGCACCCGCAATTCTTCCTTCCCACCTGGAAGTGATATTTCCAGCAAAGCGGAGGGTCCAGGGCACGCAGCCGTGGGGGCTAAGTCGTCAGAGATGAGCCGCGTGCTGTCCGTTATTCCGGAAAGGGCAAGGAACTTGGCGAAGTAATGCCATTCCTTGCCTGGCAACCCGGGACCGGGGCCGAGGCGCTGAGGCCACGGTTCCGCAGGTTCTTCCGTGTAGAGGCCGATATCCTGACGATAGGTCCAGAGCGTATTTCCA
>JAFDVU010000152.1 GCA_018268835.1 Acidobacteriota bacterium
TTACCGTTGCGCTGAACTGCCGGCTCTGGCCGCCGCCAAGACTGACCGGCGTCGGGCTGACCGCAATCGTTACGCTGACCGCCGGCGGGGCGCCGGCCGAATATTGAAAGGCGCCGTTGTCGTAGGGAAGGGATCGAGGCCGCCCCACGCCGTCATAGTCCTCCGTGACCGCCGTCAGGACAGCTCCGGCGCCAATCGCGGGGCTGGCGGATTGCAGATGGAAATCGGCCGCGGAGGTATTGGCAAACAGCGGGTCGCCGGTCCGGCCGTTGGTGAGAGTGAGACCGGAACCGGAGGGAAGTGCCGTCCCGCCGCCGGCCTGGCTGAAGAGGTCGTGGTCGGACGTCATCGTGCTGCCGGACTCCACCAGGAAGAACGATTGCCCTGCCGCGGCATAGAAAATGTTATTGGCCGAATGCAGGTTGCTGCCCGGGGGATTGATTCCGACGACGTCCACGATCGGCAGCGAAGGGCTACCGGCAAGGTAGAACGTATTATTGAACAAGTTGGCGTTCGCCGTAGTCCATCGGATGGACATCGGGGAATTCACGGCGGACCCGCCAGTAAAGATGTTGTTGTAGATCCAAATATCGTGCTGCGGAGGTCCGTCGCCGAGTTCGACAAAGTTCTGCGTGCCGCCGTGAAAGTAGTTGTCGTGGATGTACAGATTCTGAGTTTGGTACTGCGAGGAGATCGATCCGTCCGTGCGCGCGAACACCGCGCCGCCGCGGTTGTCGCTGCCGGCCTCGGGGTCCGAAAACTCGTTCCAGCCGATATCCGCGTTCGTATTGCTCACGATCTCCGACACCGGCACGGTGTTGACGTACACGTTATGCTTGTACGAGCCTTGCAGAGTCGCGCCGCAGTGGTCGAAGAAGTTACCGTACACGCTGCTGTACCGCGAGTTAGAGACGTGAACGACGCCGACCCAGCCTTGGTCCAACATACTCTGAAAGTGATTCCCTATCACACGAACGTAGTCTCCGTATACATAGAACGCATAGACGCCGTTCGCAACCGTCAGCTTGCTGTAAGTCAAATAGCTATTGCGGCCGTATGGGCTATAGTCCGCATTCCAGACCACTCCTCGTGACAGGCCGGACGCGTTGATCACCGGCGTTTCCGCTGGGTACGCGATCAGCGCCTTCTGCCTTGTCGGACCGCCGCTCGGGCCGCGATAGGAGATCATGTCGTTGTCGATGTCCTGGGTCGTGTAAGTCCCGCCCCGGACGTACGCGATGTACTGGCCGTCTCCGGAGGGGTTGTGATTAAAGCTGAACATGTACAGGTCGCGGAAGGGGCCGTTCGATCCTCCTTGCGCGGTGGCGTAGAGCCCGTTATTACTGTTGCTGCCGGTGCTCGCGGATATGAAATAGATGGTCGCCGGAGCCACCGTGAATGGAATTGCGTTGGAGGTCACGCCGCCTACTGTGATGCTGATGGAACCCGCGCCATCGGCGCAGGAGGGGTTGAGCCAGAACGTGATGCGTTGCAGACCCCGCGCTCCGCCGGGCACACCCCACTCGGCATAGTCCGAATCCGAAGTCAGGGCCGCTCCGTTCACGGTGACGTAACTCGTTCCGCGGACCGAGCCCAGGTTCTGCCCCCAGACGGTCACGGCGGCCCCTTTCACAGCCGACCCTTCCCATCCGGTTTTGGGCCCCCAGTTGAGGTCGGAAAAGTGCAAGACCGGCGAGGCTGCCATGGCCATCACCGGCGCTATCGTGGCATAGACCGCGAGCATGGCTGCTCTCGCAAGCCCGCCGCGGGGAGTGAAAGTATTGTTTCGTGTTTCGCTCACTGTCTTTTGGACTCCATTGGTGAATCGATGCTAGTACGCACCCATCGGCTGGAACAATGCTGTCAATTGGCAACTTGTGTTTGATATTTTGCAAGTTAGCCACTGCAACTGCTTTTGGGTATGGATGGTTATGCACGTTTCCTGCCAGTCGGTGCGTGGACGCCGTCCATAAATGCTTTCAACAGACTGTGGCGCACACCCGCAAAGTGAACGAACTTTCTACATGCTAGGAAATTCCCTACCCGCTTCCCGATCCGGACGGACTTGCAGAAATAACCGAAATTAGGAACATTCCTTGAGGGCCTCGCGCTCTTGCATAAGTCGGCGTTATTAACAGGACGTACTCCGAGGACAACATGTGCGGCATTGCCGGCTTCGTAAATACCAGCGGCAGCTCCTGCGACAAGGCCCTGCTCCACCGCATGCTGGCCGTTCTCCGGCACCGCGGACCGGACGCCATCGGCATACGTCTCGACCAGACCGCCGGCCTGTCCCACGCCCGGCTCAGCATCATCGACCTGGCCGGCGGCGCACAGCCCATGTGCAACGAGGACGGCTCGCTGTGGATCGTCTTCAATGGCGAGATTTTCAACTACCTCGAGTTGCGGGAAGAACTTCTCGCTCGCGGCCACCGCTTCGCCACGCGCTCGGACACAGAAGTCATCCTGCACCTCTTCGAAGACCTCGGCGAAGGGTGCGTTGCGCATCTCAACGGTCAATGGGCGTTTGCCATCTGGGACTCCGAGCGCCATCGCCTTTTCCTGTCGCGCGACCGCCTCGGTGTGCGCCCGTTATACTACTGCCCGACCCAGCGGGCCTTCCTGTTCGCTTCGGAGATTAAAGCTCTGATGCAGCATCCTGAAGTGCCCCGGGAGCCCGATCTGAAGGCGCTCGACGAGATCTTCACGTTCTGGCATACGCTGCCGCCGCGGACCGCTTTCCGCGGTATCTTCGAGCTTCCTCCCGGGCATTCGGCCACCCTGACCGGGGCGGACCTCGCGGTCAGGCAGTACTGGGACCTCACCTACGATCCAGCTACCGGATGCAACGGCCGGGAAGAGGAGTACGGCGAGGAACTGCTCGCGATCCTCAAAGACGCGGTCCGCCTGCGCCTCCGGTCGGACGTGCCGGTCGGCGCCTACCTCAGCGGAGGCTTGGATTCCACTCTCATTGCGGCCTTGATCGAACAGAACGGGGCCGCCCGGCTGAGCACTTTTTCGGTTCGCTTCGAGGATGACGAACTGGACGAAGGCCCGTACCAGGCCGAAGCCGTGCGCCACCTCGATGTGGCACACCAGGAGATCCGCGCATCGGCGAACGAGATCGGCCGCGTTTTTCCGCAAGTGATCTGGCACGCGGAGACGCCTGTCTTAAGGGCTGCGCCGGCGCCGCTGTTTCTGCTCTCCAGCCTGGTGCGCAACAACAACTACAAGGTCGTGCTCACGGGAGAAGGGTCCGACGAGATGCTGGGCGGCTACGACATCTTTAAGGAAGTCAAGATCCGTGCATTCTGGGCGCGACAGCCTTCTTCGAAGCTACGGCCGTTGCTGCTGCGCCGCCTGTACCCCTACATGCCACGGATGCAGGCGCAGCCGCCGGCCTACTTGCAGGCGTTCTTCCACGTCCGCCCTGAAGATGTCGAAAGCCCCTTCTTCTCGCATCTGCCCCGCTGGCGCCTCACCTCCAAACTCAAGTCCTACTTTTCCGCGGAGGTCAAGGCGGAACTGGCAGCCTACGATCCGCTGGAAACTATGGAGTCGTTCGTCCCGCCGGATTACCGCGCCTGGGATCCGTTCACGCGCGCGCAGTACCTGGAGGCGCGCGGTCTGCTGCCCGGCTACATCCTTTCGTCTCAGGGCGACCGCATGGCCATGGCGCATTCGGTGGAGGGCCGTTTCCCGTTCCTCGATCACCGGCTCGCCGAGTTCGCCTCACGGCTTCCCGCACACCTCAAGATGAGGGGCCTGAAAGAGAAGTACCTGCTGAAACGCATCGCCAACGGCCTTGTGCCGCCCGCCATCGCTAATCGTCCCAAGCAGCCCTATCGAGCCCCGGACGCGGCCAGCCTGTTTTCTCCTGCCGCCCGCGAATACACCGACGCGTTGCTCGATCCGGTGCACGTGCGTCGCGCCGGGATGTTCGATCCTACGGCCGTGCAGTGGCTGGCGGAAAAGGCAAGAAAGGGAAGCGCGGTGAGTGTGGCCGAAAACATGGCGATAGCCGGCATCGTCTCCACGCAGATCCTGATCGAAAAGTTCATCACTCACTTCACACCGGAGGCGCTCCGTTGGTCCCCATCCCACGAACAGGCGCTCTTCCACCTCCACGAGGCGCCGCGACAGGCCGGGTGAAACGCCGGCCCGATCGCGATCGCTACGGCCCGGCGCTGGTCCTGCCGGGACACAGCCACTCCGGTAAGACCCGACTGGCCATCGAACTCCCGCGCCGCGGCGCCGACCATCGCTCCGACGCACTCCGCGCGGTCGCAATGGACGCCGACAGAATCGTCCCAAACATTGTGGACTTGCTGGATCGCCCGGCCGCCGTAAAGCCGCGGCGCCCGGCGGCCTCATCAGGAGCGTGAAATGAACAAGGTCACCGAACTCCGCCATTTCATCACCGACAATTTTCTCTTCGGCCAGGCCGACGCGCTTCTCGCCGACGATACTTCTTTCCTCGATAACGGAATTATCGATTCCACCGGCCTGCTGGAACTGATCGCCTTTATCGAGCGAACGTTTGGCATCCGATTGGCGGATGAGGAACTCATCCCCGACAACCTCGACTCGCTGGAGAAGATCGATCGCTTTCTTTCCCGGAAACTCGCCACCGGACCTGCCGCGACTGCTTTGCCGCCCACCCCGGTAGAGCTTTCCACCATGAGGGAACTATGACCGCTCCAAGCGCCGTCTCAAGCGACATCCTGCGCCTGGATCCGGTTCGGGAAACCGCGCGAATCGTCCAACAGATTCGCCGTGCGATTTTCGTGGACCTCAAGCGAAAGGGCGCCGTGATCGGAGTATCCGGCGGCATCGACAGCAGCGTGGTCGCGGCTCTCTGCGCTCGCGCCGTGGGTCCGGACAGGGTCCTGGCCATCTTTACTCCGGAACGCGACTCTTCGCCCGACAGCCTGCGTCTCGGACGCCTGCTCGCCAACCATCTCGCAATCCCGTCCGTGCTTGAGGACATCACGCCGGCACTCGAGTTTGTGCGCTGCTACCACCGGCGGGACGAGTTCGTGCGGGAGGCGGTTCCGGAGTATGGTCCCGGATACAAATGCAAGATCGTGCTTCCTAACCTGGTGGATGAGGACCGTTACGCGCTGTTCTCGGTAGTCGTCCAATCCCCCGATGGCGTCATCCGAAGGACCCGGCTCAGCGCGGGGGCCAGCATGGGGATCGTCGCCGCCACCAACTTCAAACAAAGGGTCCGCAAAATGATGGAGTACTATCACGCCGACCGTCTACAATACGCCGTGGCCGGCACGCCGAATCGACTGGAGTACGACCTCGGGTTCTTCGTCAAGAACGGCGACGGTTCCGCCGACCTGAAGCCGATTGCACACCTCTATAAGTCTCAGGTGTACCAGTTGGCCGAGCACCTCGGTGTCCCGGCCGAGATTTCCAACCGCCGCCCCACAACCGACACCTATCCCCTCGATCAGAGCCAGGAAGAATTCTATTTCTCGCTGCCGCTCGAAAAGATGGACCTCTGCCTATACGGATGGAATCATGGTCTCCCGCCCGCGAGCCTTGTCGATGCAACCGGATTGGATACGGCGCGCGTCCAGCGGGTGTACCGGATCATCGAATCCCGGCGCCGCTCCAGCCACTACCTCCACGCTGCACCCGTGTTGGTGGAGCCCTGACTGCGCAATCCGGAGAGATCGCCATGCCAACCGTCACTCACCGACCGCCACCAGAGGTCTGGAGCTTCGATGATCGCCGGGCGGACCTGGCCGGGTGTTCGCCCAACATCGCCGAGTGCCTGCTGCGGGCCGGAGAGCCAGGCCGGACGGCGCTCTGTACGATAGACCAAAATCACACCTACGCCCAACTGCGCCAGTCCACCGCGGCCATCGCCCTCTGGCTGGCGCGTTCCGGCGCGTCCCCCGGCGACCGCGCCGTGTTGGTAGGGGACAACTCGCTCTACTGGGTGGCGGCGTACCTCGGCTCCATTCATGCCGGCCTCGTGTCCGTTCCCTTGCCTCCGTCCACCAACCGCGAGGATCTGGAATATGCTCTGCAAACCACGGGAGCACGAATTGTGTTCGCCGACGCCGGATTCGGGTGGAAGCATCGCGCCACGCTCGAGGGGTGTCACCTGGTTACCGACCGTCCCCTGCCTGCCACGGCGGTCCGCTCCTGTCACTCCTTCCCGAAGATCTGCGACTCCGCCAGCCACCACCCGGCGCCGCCGTCCGTGGGCGGAGGCGGCGATCTTGCCGCCCTCATGTTCACCTCCGGATCCACCGGCCGCCCGCGGGGCGTCATGGTGTCCCACAAGAACATCGCCGCCAACACCAGGTCCATCGTCCAGTACCTGGAACTCACCGCCGCCGATTCCATCATGACGGTGCTGCCCTTCCACTACTGCTTCGGCACGTCCTTGCTTCACACACACCTCGCCGTCGGCGGCACGCTCGTCATCGAGCCGCGCTTCATGTATCCGGAGGTGGTCTTGCAGCGCATGATCGATACCGGGTGCACGGGATTCGCCGGCGTCCCCAGCCATTTTCAATTGCTGCTGCGGCGCTCCAGCCTTAAGCACAAGCGCTTTCCGGCGCTGCGCTACGTGCAGCAGGCAGGTGGGCACCTCCCGCCGTCTTCCGTGCTGGAACTGTGCAACGCGCTGCCCGACACCCGGATCTTCGTCATGTATGGACAAACCGAAGCCACCGCCCGTCTCTCGTATCTGCCACCCGAACTGATCGCCTCCAAACCAGGCTCGATCGGAAGGGGAATTCCCGGCGTCACGCTTCGGGTGTTGGATGAATCCGGTAACCCGGTGCGCCCCGGAGAGGTGGGCGAGATCGTCGCCGAAGGAGACAACGTCGCGTCGGGGTATTGGGACGCTCCCGATGAGACGGCCGCGGTCTTCCGCAACGGCCAGCTCCACACCGGCGACCTGGCGACTGTCGATGACGAAGGCTTCATCTTCGTTTCCGGCAGATCGAAGGACTTTCTCAAGTGCGCCGGCAAGCGTGTCAGTTGTCGGCAACTGGAAGAACTCGTTCTTCGTTTGGACTCCGTCCTCGAGGCGGCCATTGTGCCCATACCCGACGACGTCCTGGGTGATGCGGTGAAGCTCTTCGTCGTACCGCGCGATCCCTCCGCCGACGGCTTCCTTGCCCGCCTGCACGAGCACTGCCGCTGTACCATGCTGCCGCCCACGGTCCCCAGGGAGATTGTCGTACTGGAGGCTCTGCCCAAGAATCCGGCAGGCAAGGTACTGAAGGAGCGCCTCAATGCCGCATCCGGGAACGGCACGGTTCCGCAGGTGGACTCGGCTGAGAAAGGGGACTGGCATGCTCTTTGACGCAGTTCGCCGGTTCAAGAACTGGCTGGCTGCACGGGCCCTCACTCCGCGGACCAGGGGTGTCTACCTGCGCCAGTGCGGCGCCGAAGTCGGCGACGACTGCTTCATCGGGCCTACCGATCTGGAGAAACAGATCCCGCCCGCGCTTCTCAAGATCGGCAACCACGTGGCCATTGCCGCCGATGTCACCCTCGGCGGCGGACGTAAAGCGGCCGGCAACGGCGGCGTTCTTCCGCCGCCATCGCTCGGCCCCATCGTCATCCACGACAACTGTTTCATCGGACTTCGCTCTGTAATTTACGGCAACGTGCGGATCGGCCCCAACTCCGTGGTCGCCGCCGGGTCGGTGGTCACCAGCGACGTTCCGCCCAACACGCTGGTCCTCGGCGCACCCGCCCGCCCCTTCGGCTCCCTGGACCGGTATCGCGACAAGTGCCTGCGGCGGTGGGCACAACAACGTCCGCCCAACGTTCAGATTGAACCAGGCGAAACCTGGTGGTCCTCGCGCCATCTGGCGGCCAACCGCGAGTTGCTGCGCGTGCACCTGCTCGCCCTGTTCCGGGACCAACTGTCTTGAGCCCAAACCGAATCACCGGAGTCACGAAAATGCGTCTGATCTTCTGGCTTGCGGTCCCCGTGTCGTTAGCCGTTCTACTGGCGGTGTCTCTATTGCGCCGCCAGCACCTCGACCCTCGCGGGAGCGCATCCGGGATCCATCTGGTGCTGGTCGGGGCGTCGATCGGGCAGGCATGGCACCTCTCCGCATGGCCGTCGCGGGCCGGCCTGTCCGGCATCTCCGCCGAATCTGTGCCGGCCTGGCAGTTCGATAAGAGCGCCGCGGTGTCCG
This sequence comes from Acidobacteriota bacterium, assembly GCA_018268835.1. Taxonomy (GTDB): domain Bacteria; phylum Acidobacteriota; class Terriglobia; order Bryobacterales; family Bryobacteraceae; genus Solibacter. The sequence continues at coordinate 8,187 of JAFDVU010000152.1, forward strand.
AAGTGCTCATGCGGCCGGCTACGCCGTTCCACCTCACCCGCACGTGGCTGCGCTCCCTGTACCACCCGCCCCGCAAAGCCGATGTGGTCGTTCTTAAAGAGTGCTCTTCGTACTTCCCGGGCGATCTGGCTGCGTACCGGCAACAGGTGCGGTCCTGGGTCCGCCAACTCTCGGAACATCGAGTCAAGGTCGTGCTGGCGACAGTTGTGCCCGTGACCCGCGACCGCGCCCGGGAAGCTCCGGGCAAACTGGAAAGCCTCCTCGAGTTCAATCGCTGGGTACGCGAATATGCCGCATCCAACGCGTTCCCGCTGCTCGATCTGGAAGCAGCGCTGCGCTCCGGCGACGACGGATTTCTCGCCGACGAGTTTGCCACCGAAGACGGATCGCACCTTAATCCCGCCGCCTACGCCGTCCTGGACAGGATCCTGCTGAAGTTCGTCCGGGGGCACGACCTTGCGCCCGCCGCATCCCCGGCCGCGTACACCGCCAGGCCATAAATGTCAACAATCGAAATCCTGCCGATGCTCCCGCTCCCGCGCACCCCAGACAGCGGAGCCCCGGAGCAGTCTCGCACCCAGGACGTGCTCGTGGCTTGCAACCGGAGCGACTCGTCCCGGGACGGCGAGCCGAAGTTGAGGGAGTTGCTGTCGTCCAGCCGGTGGCGCTCGCCTACATCCGGCTCGGCATGGGCGCTGCTGGACCGCCCGGCCATGCGGCGAAACCGATTCCATGTCCCCAAAAGCCCGGAAGACCCTCTGCACCCGCTACGCACGCTGCGCCTGCTCCGCATCTATCGTCCTCACACCATGTGGCGCACGTGCCGGAACTGGTGGAACTGAACCGGGCGAATCCGATTCGTTATGCTGCCTTCGGAACTCTTCGCGCTCCTTTGCGAGCGTTACCGGTCGCGACGGGACCGCCGCGCAAGACACCTCTACACGCCCTCGACTTTCGCCGAGTACCTCCGGAGCCGCGGTGTTCAGGTCGGGAAAGGATGCCATATCGCTTCCCCGGATATGACGTCCGGCATCGAGCCGTACCTTTTGAAGATCGGCGACGGCGTGAGGATTGAACCCGAAGTCGCGCTGATGACCCATGATGGCGCGGCGTGGGTCTTCCGCCATCTCGCGCCGGATCTCCAGGTGTACGGACCCATTGTTCTGGAGGACAACTGCCTCATCGGACGCGGCGCGCTGCTCGGCCCCGGAATCCGCATCGGAAGGAACTCGGTCATCGCTCCCGGATCTTTGGTCATCAGCGATGTTCCTGCGGACTCGGTCGCCGCCGGCATACCTGCGCGAGCGGTGAGCATGCTCCACGCCGATTCCAAACAGGAAACGACCGTCCCCTGATCCGAGGTTCGTCGCACACAAAGGCTACTCTTATGAGACGGGCTACCGAAGTTTCCCTCGGGCCCGAGGAGAAGCGGATACTCCTGGCCTGGACCAGGCAGGCGGCGCATCAGAAACTCATCGCCGAGCGGGCGATGATCGTCCTTCTGGCAGCGGAGGGATACTCCACGCAGCAAATCGCCCACGCCCTTGGACTTCGCCCCGCTCGCGTTTCCAAATGGCGCAAGCGCTTCGCCGATTATGGAGTCCGCGGATTGGAAACGGCGGAACGGCCGGGAAAGCCCCGCCACTACGATGAGACCATCGACGCCCGCATCTTATCCCTGGTCTATCAGCCTCCTCCCGAGCCGCACCTTGTCTGGACCGGTCCGCTTCTGGCCCAATCCATCGGCAGAGTAAGCCTCGACCACGTGTGGCGGGTCCTGCGGACACGCGGGATTTCCTTGCGGAGACACGACCCGAGCGATTATGAGACCTCGCCCGCCGTGGTCCGGAATCTCGTCAGCATCATCGGAATGTACCTCAGTCCCGCCGTCAGCGGATTCCTCGTCGCCGTGGCAAATGCCGATTCGGCCTCTCCGGGCGAGCGCCTGCGCACCTATTGGCGCGCGCCTACGCCGGAAACAGCCATGGACCTGGCGCGCGATTCGGGCGGCGCCACCCGGTTGTCCCTCCTGGAAACCTTGAATTGGGCAGCCACCCGCAACACCCTGGCAGGCCATCCAGCGCGCCAGACGCGAACCTTCGACGACTTCCTATTGGAGGCCGGCGATGTGTCCGGAGCGCTGCAAATCCATGCGTTCACCGTAGGCGGACGCCCATCCCCGCCACCCGGTATCCACCTCCACCCCATACCGATTCTCGACCTCTGGAAAGAGCAACTCGGGGTGTGGCTTGCCGTGTCCCTATCGGGCCGGCCCGAGGATGAGGATCTGGTGAGACGCCTCCTCTTCGCGGTCGGAAATTACATCAGTACCCAACGAATCGCGTTTGAGTGGCACGCCTGGCCGTCCCAACTGCGAAGCGCTCCGCCACAGCCCAGAAAATCGGCCTGAATCAAACGCCGGTTCACCTTCGACATCACGACTCTGCGGCCGCACATCGGCCTGGGCCTGCAGTCCTGGTCAGTTGGTCCCGACTCTAGTCGGCGAGAGGACTGGCGTCCCATGGTACCGAAAGAGGATTTTTCTGTCTTATTTTGGCGGAAATGGACCATAATATGAATGGCGAATTCGGCTCCAGCTCGCGCTTAGCGGTGTCGAGGCGGACCTGTCACAGCGACAGGCTTAACGTTCGAGTGGTCGGAGGAGTGTTGAGCGAAGGGCCCCATGTCGTTTTGTGCGGCAATCTCAGCCCCAAGTGGCTGGGTTTGGAGCAGATTCTCGCCCGATCGCAGTCCACACTGGTCACGCGGTGCTGTCTGGAGCCGGATCAGATCCTTTCGCGCTGCCATCTGCTTGTTCCCTGCGTCGTCGTAGTGGACGACGAACTCATCGAGAAATTCGATTTTGGCGCGCTTTCGAAGGGTCTGTTTTCAAATCCGTCGATCCACGTCCTTGTGGAGACGGCTGAGGCGAGCGCGGAACGTGCCGAACACTTACTGCGGCTCGGCTGCGTGGGGATGATTCACAAAACTGCGAGCACGGCGCAGGCGCGGCGCGCCATCCGGGTGATCCTGGACGGTGAATTCTGGGTCGGGCGCAAGGCCGTCGCCGGCGCCTTGCGTACCCTGTTGCGCGAGGCCCGGTTCCGCCTTACGGTGCGAGAGGCGGAAATTCTGGCTCTGGTGGCCAGGGGCCTGAAAAACAGCCAGATCGCCAACCAACTGTGCATCAGCCCCCTCACCGTGCGCTGGCATCTGCGCAGCATCTACGGCAAAATCGGAACCCACGACCGCGCCAGCGCCGCCGCTTCGAAAGCGGTTCCAGCGAAGCAGGCGGCAGGCTCTGATTAGACTCAGCCAGAAGACCGACTATCAAGTCGTTCCGGATTGCGAGTTCTGAAAAACTCGCTCGCCCGGTTCGTATCAAGTAGTCGCCCTCGGCCGGCTTCCGCAGGTGCGCCGCCGGCAGGACTGCTTGATGAGGCAATACTCATTAGCCGTCTTTGGCTCCCTCATTGGATCACCTCCACCGATCCGGTCGCCAGCAGGCGGTCGTAATCCTGTAGGTTTGACTGCGGCCGCTTGTAGCTGCTGAGCCAGCCCACATCCAACGCCTCTCCGGGAGCGCACTGCTCCAACTCCGGCAGCTTCAGCAAATACCGGATCACCCCCATATCCGAACCGCCCATAGCCAAAGTCTGGCAGTCGGCTCCAAGCCCACATTTGTTCGCGCCTAAAGAGACTCCAGCCAGTCGAGGATCGTGCGGTCCTTGCCCCAGGGCGTGCGGGACCGGCGTGGGACCGGCTTGACCTTGGCGATGGCTTGGCGCTTCATCTCGAACACGGTGGGCGGGCTGACGCGGGCGACCAACGATGTGGGGATCGTCACGCTTCCAAACGGGGCGGCACCTGGCGATCGCGGTGTTCGTGGCCGATTCGCCGGCGAGCGAAGCGGCGCGGGAAGGCGCGGTCGCGCGGATGGCACGCGCGGCGTGGGATTGGGCGCTGGCAGGGAAGTAGCCGGTTAACACTTTCGCGCGGAGGACCGTCTTGTTCGCAGATTGATCCAAAAGGAGGGTTAATCGGATGCGAAGGACGGTACTGGCAATTTCGGCGGCGGCGCTGGCCGTGGCCGGGCAGTTGATGGCGGGCGGTTTCTGGCTGCAGGCCGGGAATCCCGAGGCGAGCGCGGAAGCGCGGGCAATGCATGCCGTGGTCACGTTGAAGGCGGCGGGGTGCCACGATCCGGCGCAGGCGAAGGTGACCGCGGTCGCGGTCGGTGTGGTGAACGGGGAGCGGCGGACGATTCCGCTCGAGGTGAAGAAGCTCAGCGTGCCGGGGATGTTCGCGATTGCGCAGCAGTGGCCGAAGGATGGGAAGTGGGTGATCCGGCTGGAGGGGCGGTCGGACGAGGCGGTGACGAGTACGCTGCTGGCGGCGGGGCCGGAGGGCGTGGACCGGACGCACGCGCGCAGCGAGATGCGGGTGTTCGCGGAGAACGAAGTGGACGCAATGCTGCGGTAGCGCGGCGCCGTGTATGATGCAGGCGATGGCGATGCCGCGCGTGGTCCCCCTGGAGGCCGGGCTGGTTCGTGCCGCGGCCGCGGGGGACCGCGCCGCGTTCGGCGAACTCTACGAGCGGTACGCGCGCATGGTACATGCGATCCTGCTGGCGCGCGTGCCGCCCGGAGAGGCCGAAGACCTGGTGCACGAGGTTTTTCTTTCGGCGATGGGGCGGTTGCGCGGGCTACGCGATCCGGAGGGCTTCCCCCACTGGCTGGCGGCGATTGCGCGCAACAAGGCGATGGACTACTACCGCGCGGCGCGGCTTCGGGCAGAGGCGGAGCGGGAGCCGGTGACGCGCGCGGCGGGGTCGCAGGATGCGTTTCTGGTGCTGGATCGGATCCGCGCATTGCCCGAGGCGTATCGCGAGACGTTGATCATGCGGCTGGTGGAAGGGATGACGGGGCCGGAGATTGCGGAGCGCACGGGCCTGACGCCGGAATCGGTACGGGTGAACCTGTGCCGGGGGATGAAGATGTTGCGCGAAGGGCTGGAGGCGAAATGAGCGGCGACTATTTGTGGAACCGGTCGGGGCCGCCGGATGAAGAGATCGCGAGGCTGGAGCGGACGCTGGCGCCGTTAAAGCTAGGCGGGTCGCCGGCCAGGGTGACGCGGCGCGGCGCGTGGCGGCGCGTGGCGGCGGCGGCCGTGGTGGTGGGGGGAGCGGTCGGTCTGGCGTGGATGGCGGCGCCGGGAGAAGACACGGCGTGGAGCGTGGCGGGCATGGCGGTGCGGCGGGGGCAGGTGCTGCATCCGGCGAGGGTCCCGCTGGAGTTGGAGGCGGAGGCGGTGGGACGCGTGGAGGTCGCGCCGGGGTCGGTGGTGCTGGCGGCGGGGGGCAAGCGGCTGCGGCTGAGGAAGGGCGAGGTGAAGGCGTTCATCTGGGCGCCGGCGCGGGAGTTCGTGGTGGACACACCGTCGGCGCGGGCGGTGGATCTGGGGTGCCAGTACACGCTGGAGGTGGACGCGCGCGGCGATGGATTGCTGAAGGTGACGATGGGATGGGTGGCGTTCGAGGCGGGCAGGAGAGAGAGCTTTATTCCGGCGGGGGCGGAGTGCCGGACGCGGCAGGGGACGGGTCCGGGGATTCCGTGGTTCGAAGAGGCGAGCGCGGCGTTTCGCGTGGCGCTGGAGGAGTGGGAGAGCGGACGGGCGGGCGCGCTGGAGGCGGTGCTGCGGGAGGCGGGTCCGCGGGACGGGCTATCGCTATGGCATGTGATGACGCGGGCTCCGGCGGCAGAGCGGGGGCGCGTGTTCGACCGGCTGGCGCAGTTGGTGGCGCTGCCGGCAGGAGCGACGCGGGAGAGCGTGGTGCGCGGGGAAGCGCGCAGTGTGGACCTGTGCTGGGACGCGCTGGGGTTGGAGAACACGGGGTGGTGGCGCGGATGGGAGCGGCGGTGGGCGGAGTAACTGGGAGAACGTCAGCGCACATCTTACTGAGATTTCCCTGCTACTTAGGGTAGGTTCTGCACTAAATTGCAGAAACCATGACCGAAGCCCCGGGGCCGCTCGAGGGCCGGACGTTCAGCCGCTACGAGATTCTGAGCCAGCTGGGTGCCGGGGGGATGGGGGATTGTCTATAGAGCTCTCGGCACCCGCCTCCAGCGAACGGTTGCGCTGAAATTCCTGCCGCAGGACGTGGTTGCCGACGACCGGGCGCGGGAGATGTTCCTGCAAGAGGCGCGTGCCGCCTCCATGTTGGACCACCCCCATGTCGGCACCATCCACAGCATTGAAGAAACAGCCGACGGCCAGCGTTTCATCGTCATGGCGTACTACGAAGGCGAGACGCTGGCGCTTCGACTTCCGAATTCCTGTCCAAAACATGTTGCTCAGACAGGATTTTTGAATCGCCATATAGGGACGTCACGGCTACAAGGCTTCAGTAGCCTGCGACGTGGAACCGCACCGCCAGCGGCTGACAAGTTGTTCACCGCGAAACTGGCCCGAGTCGTCCTCCGACGAGTTGGTGAATCGGGCGTGATATAGCCAATGAAGCGAGAACCTGGATCCTGCCGACTGTACCGTGCTTCTGGTTGTGCCCGGGAATTGCGTGCGTGAGATAATTCTCGCAATGATCGAAGCTCAAACGTGGGACCCCAAAACCTACGCGAAGAATGCGAGATTTGTTTCCGACTTGGGATCGCCGGTCCTGGAACTCCTCTCCCCGCAGCCCGGCGAGCGTATTCTCGATATCGGTTGTGGAGATGGAGTCCTCACCAAGAAGATCGCCGAACTCGGGTGCAAGGTAGTCGCTGTGGACTCGAGTGCGCCTCAGGTCGACGCAGCCACGAGACTTGGCCTTGAAGCGTACGTGATGTATGGTGAAGAGCTACCGTTTCAAGATGAGTTCGACGCCGTCTTCAGCAACGCTGCGCTGCATTGGATAAGGCGCGCCGACGCGATGATGGAAGGGGTTTATCGTTCTTTGCGCCGGGGAGGCCGTTTCGTCGCGGAATGCGGCGGCTATGGGTGTGTGGACAAAATCCGCACTGCGGCGGTTCAAGCCCTTCATCGTAGAGGGATCGATGGTGAGTCGCGCGTACCTTGGTATTTTCCAACTCCCGGAGACTACGCAACACGCCTGGAACGCGCCGGGTTTCGCGTGAATAGTATTGCGCTAATTCCCCGGCCAACACCTCTGCCTGGAGACATCATCGAGTACCTGGAAACATTCGGCCAAAGCTTTCTGGCCCCACTATTGGGCCATGAGCGGGCTGAATACCTCCGGGAAGTACGTGCCGTTTTGGAACCGCAGCTTGTCGATTCTGAGGGAGTCTGGATCGCGGACTATGTCCGCCTCCGATTTTCTGCGACCAAAGTGTAGGACTTTCTCCTATTCCTGATTGAAACCTCGCGGTGGGAGCCACAGTTGCTCGCGAGTCCTCATACACAGTCTGCGTCATCTCGAAATTTCGGCTCGAAAGAACTTGCCCGGCCTGCGCCAACTCTCGATTTCAGGCCCGTGAGAGGATTTGGCACATTGTACCGGCCAATCCACCTGGCCGTGTCGTCGCCAACCCCGAACAACTCGGCCAGTGCGTTGGATCCTTCGGAATCGGGTGCTCCATTTCGATCGTCGCCTGAAGAGTGTACGTCTCCTTTTTCATAAACTGCAGGACCCTTAGCGGCGTGTCACCTCGGTCCGACGGCATATTGGGGCCGCTGTTTGCCTCGTGGTGCTGTGAGCGGCCACACAGGGCGTCCCCGCCGCGCCGTAGATGTCGCACGGCCCCTCCGGCAGGGGCGCAGCCGCAGCCACCGCCGATGTCACCACCATTGCTGTATACAGCCGAATGCGTCTTCGCACGGTGAACGATCCTCGTGCCGGGACTGAAATGATGCCCAGGCAGCGACGCCGTGAGCAGTTTGCAATCGCTTACGGCAGTTCGCCAGTATATCCGGCGACACCGCGTTCTATCGGCCGGGGCGCCGCTTTGAATTCCGCCACGCGCCGCGGTATAGTCTGGAACGCGGGATCCGCAAGCGCTTACCTGAGCCCCACCGAATGCGGGCGCGGATCGCTGCCGAGGAGAACACGGAGAGTAAACGGTATGAGACGAGTATTGCTATTTCCGTTCGCCCTGGCCGTCGTTGGCATAATCTGCGCGGATGCGTTCGACCAGCAGACAGCGCCCCCTGCGCCCGCCGCCGCGCCGCAAGCCGCCGGACGGGGCGCCGGCAGAGGCGGATTCGGCGGCCCCATCGAGCTCGGGCCGGACGACAAGCACGCCTTCCCCGACCCTCCTTCCGGATTCAATACGAAACGCGACACCATTCCGCATGGCGAGCTGACAGCGGTCGAGTACGACTCCAAGTCGCTCGGGACGCGGCGCAGGATGCGCATCTACACGCCGCCCGGCTACTCGGCCGATCGTAAATATCCCGTGCTGTATCTGCTGCACGGAATCGGCGGCACCGATACCGAGTGGACACAATCGTGCCACGCGAATCACGTTATCGACAATCTGTTGGCGGACGGGAGGATTCCGCCGATGGTGATGGTGTTCCCGGATGGGAACTCCAGCCGTACGGTCGCCGACCTCGAAGCGGCGGATGCCCGGCGCGCTGCCGCCGCACAACCCGCACAGGCGGGAGGCGCGGCGCCGGTTGCCGGCGCCGCGCGCGGCGGCCGCGGCATGAGCATGGAAGCGTGGCTGACGCCCTTCGAGAATGACTTGCTCAAAGACATCATTCCCTACGTGAATTCTCACTATTCCGTGTATGCCGATCGCGACCATCGCGCGCTTGCGGGCCTTTCCATGGGCGGCGGCCAGGCCTTGAACATCGGCCTGGTTCATCCCGAGACCTTTGCCTATGTGGGCGGGTTTTCCTCGGCCCCCGACACGAGGCAGCCGCCGTCGGCGCTCGTGCCCGATCCGTCCGTGCCGAAGCAGTTGAAGCTCGTATGGCTCGGATGCGGCAACAAAGACGGGCTGATCCGGATCAGCCAGGCGGTTCACGCATACTTGAAGGAGCATGACGTCCCGCATATCTGGCACGTGGACAACAACGCCCACGACACCACTGAGTGGGACAACAACCTCTACCTCTTCAGCCTGCATCTCTTCCTCGACATGCCGCTGCAGGCAACAGCAGGCGGCAGGGGCTTCACCGGCGCGCGGCCGCCCGTTCAGTTGGACAAAACTCCGCCGCTCGAGGACTTCAAACCGTCGGAGCTGAACGCGATGATCAACGGGCAGATCCGGCCCTATCCCGAGGTCAATTCCGAGCGGCGCGTTCGCACGCAGCTCCGCGCGCCGGACGCTCGCAGCGTGCATCTCGACATCGGCGGCGTCCGCTACCCGATGACCAAGGCCGCCGACGGGATGTGGACCGGCGTCTCCAACGCGCAGGACGAAGGCTTCCACTACTATCAGCTCAACGTCGACGGCGTGAATGTCCCCGATCCGGGAACGCTCATGTTTTACGGCGCGAGCCGTTGGGGCAGCGGCGTCGAAGTCCCCGCGCACGATGCGGATTTCTATGCGATGAAGAACGTGCCGCACGGCAACCTGCGGGAAGTCCACTTCTTCTCGAAGATCGCCAACGCCACGCTGCGGTGCTACGTCTACACTCCGCCGGACTATGACAAGGGGGCGAAGCGCTATCCCGTGTTGTACATCCAGCACGGCGGCGGCGAAGACGAACACGGTTGGGGCGAGCAGGGGCACGCCGGCCTGATCCTGGACAACCTGATCGCGGCGGGCAAAGCAAGGCCCTTCATCATGGTGATCGGGAACAGCTACATTCCCGGAATGAGTGGAGGCCGCGGCGGCGCGCCCGGCGCGAGTCCGGGACGTGGCGCGGTTCCGGCGGGTCAGCCCGGCCCAACTGCTCCAGGCGGCGCTCCCGGCCGCGGTGGACCCGGGCGAGGCTTCGTCATGACCGACACACCGTTCGAGCATGTCCTCGTCGGAGAGATGATCCCGTTCATCGACGCCAATTTCCGCACGCTCGCCGATCCGTCCCATCGCGCGATGAGCGGCCTTTCGATGGGCGGCGCCTACACGCACGGGATCACCCTCGCGCATCTCGACAAGTTCGCCTACATCGGGATGTTCAGCGGCGGCAGCATCGCCCCGTCCGAAATCAAAGACATGGCCGACTTCAAAAAGAAGGTCAAGCTCGTATTCGTAGGCTACGGAAGCCGCGAAAACGGCGCCCAGGGCAAGGCCAACGTGGAAGAGCTGAAGAAGGCGGGCGTCAACGCCGTCTACTATGAGTCTCCCCTCACCGCTCACGAGTGGCTGAGCTGGCGGCGTGACTTGCACGAATTCGCGCCCTTGCTGTTCCAGGGCAAGTAGGGAGAACGACGATGCCTCGCAGTGTCGCGCTCTATTTAGTCGCGGGACTGGCGGCTGCCGCCTGCGCGGTAGTCGCCCAGAGCCAGAGAACCGCGCAGGGCGGTGACAACGCCGCCCTGGCGGATGCGCCTACGGTGCCGCGGATGCTCGTTGATTCCGACGGTTCCCTCCACTTCGGGCCGCGCACCGTCCCGCCTCCGGCGCTTGCCAGTCCCGAAGCCCGCCAGTCCTATACGCGACAGATGCTGCAGAAGGCGCAGACCTCCGCCGGGGGCGGCGGACTGGCCTCCGCACGAATAATCGACGGAACACCGATGCCGCGCGCCGCCGGCCGGAGCAAGGAAACCGCTCTCCGGATCTATCCGGTCGTGGAAGAGAGCCAAGAGATCGGAGGTGTGGGTGTCACCATCTATTCCCCCAAGAACATCCCGCCGAAGAATCGCAACAAAGTCGCCATGGAGTTCGAGATGGACGCGGAGGCCATCGCCGTCGCAAGCCTCGGACAGATGAAAGTGATCAAAGTGAATTATCGCGGCGGCGGCCCTTCGATCGCAGGCAACGAGGACATCGTCGCGGTGTACCGCGAGTTGCTGAAGACATACAAGCCCAAGAGCATCGCCATGTTCGGGGCGTCGGGCGGATGCACGCTTGCCCAGACCACCGTCCTGTGGTTGGCCGAAAAGAAGCTCCCGGTTCCCGGCGCGGTGGGGTTGGGCACTTGCTCCGGCGGATCCAATCCCGGAGACGCGCGCTATACGATGAACGGTCTCGACGCCGGCCTGTCGAGCGCGTTCTCGGGGCGTCCGCCGTTCGGGGGACGCGAGACGGCTCCACGGGAACCGGGCGAACCGCC
>JAFDVU010000153.1 GCA_018268835.1 Acidobacteriota bacterium
CTCCTGCTGCGCCGCCTCGCCGCGCTGGGCAAGTGCATCGTGATCTCGGGCCGTTCGCGGGCGGAACTGCGCGGGCTGGTGGATGACGCGGGCATCGCGCTGCTCATCGGGAACCATGGGGCCGAACCGTGGGCGGGCGCGCCCCGGCTGCGCCGGCAGGTTGCCGCCTGGGCGCGCGCTCTGGCGGGTTCGCTGCCCCCGATCCCGGGGTTGTGGATCGAGAACAAGAAGCTGTCGCTGACCGTACACTACCGGCAGTGCCGCGACCGGGCGGGTACGCACGCGGCGATTCTGGCGGCGGCTCGCGCGCTCGAGGGCGCGCGGATCGTGGAGGGGAAGCGGGCGGTCGGCCTGGTCTCACCCGCAGCGCCGCATAAAGGCGACGCACTGGCAGCGGCGATGGCGCGGATGAAGTGCCCGCGGGCGGTGTACGCGGGCGACGAGGATACCGATGAGGACGCCTTCGCGCTGGCATGCACGGGCACAGTGTTCGGCATCCGGGTGGGGCGGCGGAAGCGGTCGCGGGCGGAGTACTTCCTGCGCGGTCAGGCGGAGATCGACGCGCTGCTCGGGGTGCTGATCGAGGTGGCGGGGAAGCGGTAGAGCGGACTTGCCTACAGGGGCGTTGCGCGCGCACCCGCTTCGCCTGGCATGGATTCCCGTGTGGTATGAATAGTTTTCGGCGCGAACAAAACATGCGCCTGCCCGTTTTGGCGCGTGAACCGGCGCTGTCCGGCGATTCGCGCGCGAGGAGGAAGCCATGCCGACATCCCGGATTGCGCTGGCCGCTGGAATTCTGTCGCTCTGCCTGGCGGCTCCCGCCTGGACGCAGTCGCAGCAAATCGCCATCGACGCCTCCGCCACGCTGGTCGAAGCCGCCCAGGCGCCCCTGCCCGAGCAGCGCGCCACCCAGGATCTGCGCAACGATTTCGCAAAAGTCTTCGGCCGCGAACCGCGGCTGGTGAACCGGTTGGAGGATGCCGGCCCGCTCGCCATCCTGATCGCGGAGCGCGGCAGCGTGCCCGCGGGCGTGACCTGCGCCACAACCTCGGAGACGGAAGCGTTCGCCTTCTCGTTGACAAAAGCCGGCGGGGCGAACGGACGGAGCGTGGTGTGTCTCACCGGCGCGGACCTGCGCGGCACGATCTACGCCGTCTACCAGTTCTCGCAGACGGTGCTGGGCGTGGACCCGATGTACCTGTGGACCGACAAGGCGCCGACGCGCCGCGCGTCGATTCCGTTGCCGGCCGATTTCGCGCGCGTCTTCCCCAGCCCGGTGTTTCGCTATCGCGGCTTCTTCCCCAACGACGAAGACCTGTTGACCGGATGGATTCCCGCCAAACCGGGCGAGCAGACCGGCATCTCCCTCAAGGTTTGGGATAACATCTTCGAGACCATCCTGCGGCTGAAGGGCAACATGATCGTGCCGGGCACGTGGATCTTCCCGGACGATGCGCAGGTGCAGGCGGCCTCGGAGCGCGGGCTGATCATCAACCAGCACCACGCGATCCCGCTGGGCGTGAACGTGGCGCGCTGGCCCAAGGACGTGCCCTACAACTTCTCCACGCACCCGGAGATTCTGGAGCGCGCGTGGACCAACGCCGTGGCGGCGTACAAGCCGGGCCAGGAGATCCTGTGGAGCGTGGGACTACGCGGCTTGTCAGACGTGACCTACGCGGCGCTGGATCCGAGCGTGCGCGATAACGATCCCCTGCTGGGCAAGCGGGTGGGCGATGCGATCGCGGCGCAGATGCGCATCGTGCGGGCGCGCTATCCCAACGCGCAATTCGTGACCGACCTCTGGCAGGAAGGCGCCCGCCTGGTGCAGGAAGGGCACCTGACGATCCCGCCCGGCGTGACGGTGGTGTGGGCCGACACCGGCTACGGGGACATGCAGGATGGGGGCAAAGTGGCGGCCGGACAGGGCGCGTACTTCCACGTGGCCATGATGAACGGCCGCGCCAATCAGCTCTCGGAGATGGTGCCGGTATCCGTGATCCAACAGGAACTGGGCCGCTACATCCGCGCCGGAGCGACCGCGTACCTGCTGATGAACACGAGCGACATACGGCCGGTCGCGATGACCACCAGGGCGGTGATGGACATAGCCTGGGGCGGCCTGCCGAAGGGGCAGGGCGATGCCGAGGGCGCCTGGTACCGGCAATGGTGTACGGAGGAGTTCGGCGCCAATAGCGCGCAGGCGATCGAGAAGGTCTACCGGGAGTACTTCACGGCGCCGGCGCCGCGCGAAGGAATCACGCCGGGCAGCGCGCAGCGCAACTACAGCCGCGTACCCCGCTGGGTGGGCGACCAGTTCTATCACACCGAAGCACGGCGGCTGATTCTCGACGTGCTCAGCGGGCACCAGGTGATCGCCATGCCGAGCCAATCGCCGAAGTGGACGCTGCCGCGCGTGGAGGCTGCGCCGGACGACGCGGCGCGCCGCGCGCAACGGGAGCGCGACATCGCCGATTGCGCGGCGGCTCAACCCCGTTGGGACGCGGTGTGGCGCGATGCCCTGGCCGCGCAGAACCTGGTGGCGCCCGGCCGCCGCGAGTACTACCAGGCCGGCGTGCTGACCATGATCGCGATCAACCGCGAGAGCAACCGGATGCTGCTGAACATCGCGCAGGCGTTGCGCGACGAGGCGGCGGGACAGAACGCGAAAGCCCAGGCCGGGGCGGCAACGGCGCTACAGGCGCTGGACACGATCCAGAAGAGCATGGCGGCCGCCGAATACGGCAAGTGGAAGAACTGGTATCGCGGCGATTGGCTGACCGGCGTCAGCCGCACGCGCGAACTGGTGCAGGCTTATGCCAACCACCTGAAGGATCCGCTGGCGGCGCTGCCCGCGCCCCTGACCTGGAACGGCTGGGAGGCCTACTTTCACATCATGCGGTACGAAGGCGACCGCTCGGTGGATGTGCGTTGATCCGGATGCCGGACGCCGGTCAGGCCTCGGGCAGGGAAGGCTTCACCACCGCGTCCAGCGAGCCCCTGGCGACGCGCACGCGGATCGGGGAACCGGGCGGCGCCTGCGCGGGATCGGTGACGATGCCGGCGGCGTTCGACACCACGGCGTAACCGCGGTCGAGGATGCGCAGCGGGCTGAGCTGCTCCAGTTTCGTGGCGACCCGGTCGAGTCGGGCGCGGCGCTGCAGTAACTGCGTACGCATCGACTGCACGGCGATGTTGTGCGCAGCATCCAGACGCCGGCGGTTGGCGGCGAGGCGGGGACGCACATCGAAGCGGCGGACGCGCACTTCGAGCACGCGGCGCGCGCGTTCACCGCGCTCGATCGCGGCGCGGATGCGGTCGCGCAGGCGGTAGTCGAACTCGTCGACACGCTGCAGGTCGCGGCCGATGCGGCGGTGCAGGAGGCCAAGGGCGCGGCCGATGCCCTGCTGGCGCAGGCGCCGGTCGAGGAGAGCGAGCCGGTAGCGCACGGACTGCGCCGCCTTGGCGCGGTCCCGCTCGATACGCCGCAGCAGGTCGGCGAGCGTGACGGCGACGGCGAGTTCGGCGGCGGCGGAAGGGGTGGGCGCGCGCAGGTCGGCGACGAAATCCGCGATGGTGACGTCGGTCTCGTGGCCCACCGCGCTGATCACCGGAACGGAGCAGGCGGCGATGGCGCGCGCCACGGCCTCTTCGTTAAAGGTCCACAGGTCTTCGAGCGAGCCACCGCCGCGGCCCACGATGACCACATCCGGCCACTGCGTGCGGCTGAAATACGCGATGCCGCGGCAGACCTCCTCCACCGAGCCCTCGCCCTGCACCAGCGCCGGATACAGGCGGATGTGCAGCCCCGGGAAGCGGCGGGTGAGGACGTGGATCATGTCCGCGATGGCCGCGCCCTTCGGCGAGGTGACGATGCCGATGCGCCGCGGGAAGCGCGGCAGCGGACGCTTGCGTCCGGTATCGAAGAGGCCTTCGGCGGCGAGCTTCTTCTTGAGCTGCTCGAAGGCCAGTTGCAGCGCGCCCAGGCCCTGCGGTTCCAGCAGGTCCACCTGGAACTGGAGATCGCCGCGCGCTTCGTAGAGGTCGATCCGGCCGCGCGCGTTCACGGCCATGCCGTCGGCCGGCTTGATCTTCCAATAGCGGTGGGCGGAGCGGTAGGCGACGGCGCGCAACTGCGCGTCGCGATCCTTGAGGGTGAAGTAGTAGTGTCCGCTGGCGGCGAGCTTGAGGCCGGAGATCTCGCCGCTCACCCAGATACTGCCGAACTCGCCGCCGAGAACGGAGCGGATCTCCGCGGCGATTTCGCTCACGGTGAACACGCGCCGCTCCGGCGTGAGGTCGAAGTCGAGTCCGAATTGGTCCACTGGCGCTCCCGGGGGCTACTTGGACAGGAAGGCGAAGCTCTGGCGCAGGCTCTCGATGGGGTCGCCGGGCGTCTGGTCCTGTTCGACGAAGTAGTGGCGCGTGCCGGCTTCACTGGCGGCTTTGAGCACGGCGGTCCAATCGATGACGCCGTTGCCGACTTCCTTGAAGGCGGTGCGCGGTACGTTTTCGTTGTAGCGCTGCTCGGTACCCTGCGCCTTGTCCTTGAGGTGAACCAGCGACACGCGGCCCTTGTGCTTGCGGAGGAAGTCCGCTGGATCGAGCCCGGCGACGCTGACCCAGAACAGGTCTACTTCGAAGTGAACCAGTTTCGGATCGGTGTTGGTGGCGAGTGTTTCAAAGAGGGTCTGGCTCGCGTCTGCGGGCGTGGCGAATTCGAAGGCGTGGTTGTGATAGCAGGCCTGCATGCCGGCTTTCTTCGCCAGTTCGCCCAGATGGTTGAGCTTTCCGCCCAGCGTCTTCATGACCTCGGGACCACCGCGCTCGGCCGGCGGCACGTAGGGGTGGACGGCGTACTGGAAGCCGTACTGCTTGAGCGAATCCACGGCGCGGGCGAGTTCGTCGCCGCCGCGCATGACCATGGCGTTATCCATGTGCATGCTGACGGGCTTGAGTCCGCTGGCCTCGACCGCGGGCCAGATTTTGTCGAACCCGGCGAAGGTGGCTTCGATCTCCTGATAGCCGATGGCCCGGATGGCCTTGAGGGTCTCCTCGGGCTTTTGCGGGAGGATCGATCGGACGGTGTAGAGCTGCACCCCGACGGTTTTGAGCTTCGCGGCTCGCAGGTCGGCCGCGGCCAGGGCGGCGGCGGCCATGAATTGACGGCGGGTGGTCATATGAAAAGGATACTGCGTTGACGCGAAAAGCGCCTCGATGCCGGAGCGAACCGATTACAGCGCGATCTTGAGCACGTAGGCTTCGCGCGCGGGCAGCGCGGCGCTGAGCGCTTCGGGAATGCGGACGCGCACTTGCCTTCCCTGACGTGAGCTTTCGAGCGCGGCGCCGTTTTCAAGCAGCGTGACCTTCACCGGACCGCGCGCTTCGATGCCGTCGAGCACGACTTCGCGGATGGGCCGCCGCGGCAGGATGGCGTAGACCGCGTCGTTCTTCGCCGTGAAGAACGCCTCGATGCGCGCGTTGCCCTGGGGCGGCGTGTCCACCAGGTCGCGGATGGGGTACTCGGACATGTACTCCTTCACCTCGAGTTTGGGTACGTTGCCGGCGCTCCACTGGCGGGTGACGGAATGGGCGCGCGTACCGTAGATCGCCTCGGCGTTGGGGCGGAGAAACTCGCCGATCTGGAGCAGGCGCTCCTCCATGATGGGCGGGATGGTGCCGTCGGCGGCGGGGCCGATATCGAGCAGAAGGTTGCCACCGCGGCTGACGATATCGAGCAGCATCATGAGCAACTCGCGGCCGGTGTGGTAATCCCCGATCTTCTCGTTGCGGTTGTAGCCGTAGGAGTAGCCCATGCCGCGGCTCTCCTCCCAGGGATGGGCGGACTGCTGCATGCCGCTGGTGTACTCGGTGGTGTAGTAGCCGCCGTGTTTGTGGCGTGTGTCCTTGCCCCAGCGGTCGTCGATCACCACTTCGTCGCGCACCGGGGACTCATTGAAGAGCCAGGCGAGCAGTTCGGGAGAGCGCCACTCTTCGCTGGTCATGTCCCACTCGCCGTCGCTGAAGATGATGCTGGGCTTGAGGTGGGTGACGGCGTCCTTGAACTGCGGGTGCATGTGCTCGATGGCGTAGCGCTTGCGGTCGGCGAGCCAGATCGGGTTGTACCACTCGTAGAGCGAGTAGTAGATGCCCATGTGGAGGTTCTTGCGGCGTCCTGCCTCCATGAGCTCGAGCGCGATGTCGCGTTTCGGCCCGGCATCCACCGCGTTCCAGGGGCGGCCCCAGGCCTTGTTGGCCTGTTCGTTGCGCCACAGGGTGAAGCCCTCGTGGTGCTTGGAGGTGAGCGCCACGTAGCGGGCGCCGGATCGGGCGAAGATGTCGGCCCAGTGGTCGGGATCGTATAGCTCGCACTGGAACCTGGGCGCGAAGTCTTTGTATTCGAAATTCGCTCCGTAGACGCGCTGATGGAACTTCCAGGTGGAAACGCCGGCTCCGTCGGGAGCGGTAGCCTGCTTGCCGCGGGTGAGCGAATTCCAATACCACTCGGCGTACATGGTCTCGTTCTTGGAGTGCAGGGGAGCGTAGGAAGGTACGGAGTAGAGGCCCCAGTGGATGAAGATGCCGAACTTGGCGCCGGTGTACCAGGAAGGGCAGGGGCGGGCGTCAATGGAGGCCCAGTCGGCCGAGAAGCGGCGGGGCTGGGCAAGTGCCCGGCGGGCGGCGAAAGCCAGCGGCGCGGCCGCGGCGGTGCGGAGAAGGTCTCTACGTCGCATGATCGGACGTATCGTATCAGGTTACGGCGAGGATCTGGTGCTCACGATACCTGAGGCGAAATAGATGGCCGGTACTCTGGGAGCCGGGTTCCTCGTTCATCGGCGGCTGCCACTGGGTCTGTAGTTCAGCGCACCGACAGGGTCACGCCGGCGGTGCTGGAATAGTTCCCGATGCGGATGACCACCGGAACGGCGATCCCCGGGGCGACTCCGCCGGGTACCGTGGCGTTGATCTGGGTCAGCCCGGCGACCGACCCGGGCGCGCCGCCCGAATAGGTCACGGGCGCATCGATGCCGCCGATGGTCACGCTCACCGGCTGGGTCAGGAGGGGTAGATTGCTCCCGGTGACGGCGCCATCGGCCAGCAGCGGCGCGGTGGTGCCGCCTCCGGTGGCGTAAATCGACACCACGCTGCCGCGCGCGGCGCCGTTGATGGAGGAGTTGACGCTGTTGTCCTGGTTGAGGATCGCGCCCGGCCCGAGTCCCGTGGTATCGAGCGTGAAGATCGCCGGATGCGATGCCTGCACCGGCACGGCAACGGTATTCGACGTCTGGCCGTTATAGACCACCTGCACCTGGGTGGTACTCTTCCCCGCCACGCCGTAGGGCACCACCACGCTGACCTGCTTATCCAGCGTGAAAATGATGGGCGCCGGGACACCGTCGAACAGCACCTGTGTGCCGGAAAGCGAGGTGGTCACATAGCCGCCGCTGAGTTGCAGCGTCACCAGTTGCGAAGGCCCCATGTTGGCGCCGAAGATGCTCACGATCTCACCGGGAGAGACCGCGTCGGTGCGATAGTTGGCCGCGCTGCCGATGCCGTTGCTGGAAATGGTGGGGGCGGGCGGTCCGGAGGAGGCCTGCGTCACGGTGAACGCCAGGTTGCCGATGTGGATGCTGCCCGTGCGCGGCGCGGTGGAATTGGCCAGCAGGTGGTAGGATACCGCGCCGTTGCCGGAGCCCGAAGCGCCGGCGGTGATCTGCATCCAGGTGACGTCGCTGAACGCGGTCCACCCACAGGTAGGTCCCGTGGTGATGGTGAATCGCCCGTCGCCGGCGGCCGGTCCCGCGTTCGCGCCGGTGGGGTTGAGGATCATGTTGGAGGGCGAGCCGCTCTGGGTCACGGTGAAGACCGGGGCGATCCCGCTCGATGAAGTGTTGATCACAATGGCGCCGGTTCGTCCGGCCACGCAGGTATTGGCTGTCGCGGTGTAGGTCACGGTGCCGCCGGTGAGTTGGAGACTGGGGTCCTGCACGCTGAGAAACGCACCGCTCACCGCGGCTTGCCAGATGCAGCCAGTAGTGACCTGAAACTGCCCCGTGCCGCCCGTGGCCGCGATCGTCCCGGAGGTCGGATTGAGGTTATAGTTGCACGTCGCGCCGGCCTGTGTGACGGTGATGGAAATGGGCTTGACCAGTGGACTGGAATCCGTCAACGTGATGGTGGCCGTCCGCTGCTGGGCCGTGTTGCTGGCCGGCGCCGCGTAACTCACGGTGCCGTTGCCCGTACCCTGGGTGGGGCCGGTGAAGGTGAGCCAGGAGCCGCCGCTGATGGTGACGGCCCACCGGCATGTGTCGCCGGTGCTCACGGCGATAGACCCGTAAGTCGTCGTGGCAGGCAAGGAAATCGAAGTCGGCGACACCGAGTAGGTGCAGGTCTGAGCGAACAGAGGCACGCTCAGCGCCAGCATGGCGAGCAAAAGCTTCATCACGCCAATTTTAGCCTGTTCGCGCAGGCTTTCAGGATTTCCACCGCGCCGGGGGTGTCGCCGTGGACGCAAACGGTGTCGGCGGAGCCTTCGGCGGCGAAGCGCGCGGCCTGCTCCGCGGCCTCCATGGGATCGGTAATCAGCGCGCCGGGCAGCTTGCGGGAGCGCAGCGTGCCGTCGGGCTCATAGCGGCGGTCGGCGAAAGCCTCGCGCCACACGGTCATGCCCATGCCGCGCCAGACTTCGAGCATGGGCGCGCCGGAGAGTCCGAACAGGATGGCAGCGGGATTCCAGCGCCGGACCCCGTCGGCGATGGCGCGCGCGAGTTCGGCGTTGTGGACCGCCGCGTTATAGAGCGCGCCGTGCGGCTTCACGTGTACGATGACGCCGCCCAGGGTGCGCACGATGGCGTCGAGCCGCGCGATCTGCTGGTGCACGGTGGCGGCGATTTCGGCCGGCCGCATGGCGATTTCGATGCGGCCGAAGTTGGCGCGGTCGGGGTAGCCGGGATGCGCGCCGATGCGCACGCCGCGGTCCAGGGCAAGGCGGACGGTGCGCTCCATGATGCGATCGTCGCCGGCGTGGCCGCCGCAGGCGATGTTGGCGCTGGTGACGAACTCCATCAGCGCGGCTTCGTGGGCGGCGTCTTCCAACTCGCCCATGTCGCAGTTGATATCCAGGGGCATAGTGACCACCTCAAAGACGCAGGAGCCATTGCTCCTGCTCGCGCAACAGTAGCTCCGCGCTTTCCATGGTAATCCCGCGAAAGGTCACGTGGTCGCGCGGACGCAATTGGCCGAGCACGCGGAAATCGGCGGAGACCACGTTGGCCGGCTTGGGATAGCCGCCCGAAGTCTGGTGTTCGACGAAGAGGACAATGGGCTGGCCGTCGGGCGGCACCTGCACCGCGCCCAGCGCGACGCCTTCGCTGATCATGCCGCCGGCGGGCGCGGGCAACGCCTCCCCGCGCAGCCGGATGCCCATGCGGTTGGATTCCTCGCTGACGGTGTACTCCGCCGCGTACAGTTCGCCGCCGAAAAGGTTCGCCTGCGGTCCGGGGGTGACGCGCAGTTCGCCGCCGCCCGAGTACGCCGGAGCGTGGCGCACCGCCGGGCGCGGACGGCGCACCGCGGCATCGCCGGCGGCGAGCACATCGCCCTTGCGCAGCGGGCGTCCGCCGACCCCGGTCATCACGTGCACCGACGCGCTGCCCATGACCAGCGGCACATCGAAACCGCCGCGGATGGCCAGATAGCAGCGCGCGCCGGTGCGCGCCGGGCCGAACCGCAGGGCCGCGCCGGCGGCGATCTCCACCGCCTGCCATAGGGGGACCGGCGAAGTGAAATCGCTGCCGGCGACCGCCACCGTGGCGGGCTGCTCGAAGACGAATTCCCCGCCGGTCAGGGTCATCTCCAGGGCGGGCGCGTTTTCCGCGTTGCCGACCAGCAGGTTGGCCGCGCGGAAGGCGAACGGGTCGGCGGCGCCGGAGGCGGAGATGCCGTAGTGCGTCCAGCCGAAGCGGCCGAGGTCCTGCACGGTGGTGAGGAAGCCGGGGGCGGCCACGTGGATCCGGTTCAGAAGCGGGCCTCCCGGATGGGGATGAAGCGGACGATGTCGCCCATGCGCAGCCGCGGGGGCGGCGTCGCGGCGGGATCGAAGAGGTCCAGCGGCGTGCGTCCGATGAGGCGCCATCCGCCCGGCGAGGCCAGCGGGTAGATGCCCGCCTGCGCCCCGCCGATGGCCACGCTGCCGGCCGGCACGTGCTTGCGCGGCGCGTCCAGGCGCGGGGTGGCGAGTTCGGCGGGCAGTCCGCCGAGGTAGGGGAAGCAGGTGGAGAAGCCGACGAAGTAGACGAAATACGCGGCGGAGGCGTGCAGTTCGACGACGCGGTCTTCGGAAAGGCCGTTGTGCCGCGCCACGGTGGAGAGGTCGGGACCGTGCTCGCCGCCGTAGACCACGGGGATCTCCACGTGGCGCGGTTCCGGCGCGGGATCGGCCGAATGGCGGTCGAGCGTATCGCGGATGAGCGCGGCGGCGGAGGCGTGCGTGAGCAGGCGGGGATCGAAATCCACCAGCAGGCTGGCGTAGGCGGGGTGCAGGTTGCGTAGTCCGCGGACGCCGGCCAAGGCGCGTGTTGCGCGCGCCACGGCAGCGTGCATCGCGGGGGAAATCTCCTCGCCGAAAACGAGGTAGAGCGCGCAGTCGCTCGCCGGCCGGATGGTCACTTCAGCACGATGGTAGCAAAGGCGGCGAGCGCGAGTCCCGCAAGTGTGAGCGCGCCTCCGAGGTACACGCTCAGCGGGCGGTAGCGGAACTCGATCCGGTGGCGGCCGGCGGCGGCGCTCACGGCGCGGACGCCGTCCACTTCCTGCATGGGGACGCGGCGGCCGTCGAGGTAGGCGCGCCAGCCGGGATAATACGGGTCGCCCACCACGGCGAGACCGTCGCAGGCAAGTTCGGCCTCCACAGCGACGCGCGCGGGTTCGCGCGCCAGCAGGCGGAAGCGCGAGGGCGCGGCGCAGGGCGTCCGCGGGATGGCCCACATCGGCTCGCCGATGCGCGGGTCGCGGAACACCTTGAGGCCGGAGGGCGAGCGGAAAACTTCCACCTGCGCGGGATCGGCGGGCGCGCCGCCCACGTGGTAGCGGACGCCGTAGATGCGCGCCGTCTCCGGGTGGCCGAGCACGCGCTGCACGCGCAACGGCATGGCCGGGACGGAGGCGCCGAACTGTTCGATGCCGTAGAGATCGCCCGCGTTGTAGGGGACTGCGGCTTCGTCGAACTCCACGCGGAACCAGCCGGGCTGCGCGCGCAGGAAGGCGATGGCGCCGACCTGGTCGCGCTCCATTGCGAGGTAGGAGCCGGGGCGGTCGAAGCGGCTGAAGCGCGGCGCGTCGTAGACGGCCTCCCCGAGGAAGAGCGCGATCGCGGCGGGCGCGGCCCAGCGGGGCAGGCGGGCGAGTCCGAGCGCGGCCAGCACGGCGAGAGCCAGTTGCGCGATGACGATGGCGAAGGCCGGTTCGCGCGCCTTTTCCACCATGGGGACGAAGCGCCAGGCCAGCCAATAGGGCGGCGACGCGAGCGCGATCGCAAGCGCTCCCGCGGCCAGCGCGGCCAGCCACATCGAGCACTGCTGCCTGCGCTTCCACAGCGCGAACAGCGCCAGCGCGCAGGCGGTAATGCCGAGGTGCGGATTGACGTGAGTGGCGCCGCGCGGCAGCGCGATCGAGAGCAGTTCGCCGGGCTTGAGCGAGTACTCGGCGTGGACGCTGAAGGGGACGCGCTCTCCGGGCAGGATCGGTTCGGGCGCGCCGGCCCAGCGGATCGCCAGGCGTGAGTATTCGAGCGAGGGCAGCACTTGCACGGCGGCGACCAGCGCGGTCACGGCAACGAAGAGGGCGAAGGCACCGAAACGCACCCGCGAGGGAGCGGTCCAAATTAGCGCGAGCCACAGCGCGCACATGAGCAACCCGGTGTAGGTCGGGACCACGTGGTGCGTGCCCAGGAACGCCATCCCCATGGCGGCGCCGGCCAGCGCCGCGTTCGCCGCCGGACGCTCCCCGCGCGCCACCCGCAGGAAGAACAGCACGATCAGCGGGACCCAGATGGCGCTCATGAGGATCTGCGGCCAATCGGTGTGGCCCGGGAATCCGGCCAGCGCGAAGGCGCATCCGCCGAACAGCGAGGGCACGAAGCCCGCGCCCAGATCGCGGCACAACGCGTAGGCGAACGCCGCGCCCAGCCAGTGGATCAGCACCCAATACCAGTGCAGGGTGGAGATGGGGATGTGGCCGCCGGTGAGCGGCATCGCGAACAGGATCCAGTTGAGCGGATTGACCACGCCGGGCTGCACCTGCGCGATCAGGCTGTGGCCGGCCCATTCGTAGGGATCCCACAGCGGGAAGCGGCCGGCGTGGAATTCGCGCGCGGCCAGATCCAGCCACGGGCGCACCTGAATGGCGAGGTCCGGACCTTCCAGATAGGTCCACCCGGTGGGCAGCGTGAGTTTCCAGTAGAAGGCCGCGCAGAGCACCAGCAGAATCGCGAGTGCGGCGAGCGTCCGCTTCAATCGATCTCCACGGGCTCCAGTTTCGGCGCGAACAGGTGGACCACCAGCAGCGCGAACAGGTATGCGGTGCCGCTGATCACGAAGAGGATCGAGTAGCTGCCGGTCCACTGCACCACGTAACCGGCAAGTTTCTGCATGAGCACGATGCCGAACGCGCCCATGGCGCCGCCGATGCCGACCACGCTGCCGACGGCGGCGCGCGGGAACATGTCGGACGTCAGGGTGAACAGGTTCGCGCTGAAGCCCTGGTGCGCGGCCATGGCGACGCTCAGGATCGCGATCACCTCCCACATCGAGCCTTTGGTGGCGTAGGGGACCAGCAGCACGGGCAGCACGGCGAGCGCGCAGATCAACATCGCGGTTTTGCGCGAGGCGTTGATCGACCAGCCGCGGTTGATCAGGCCCGAGGACAGCCATCCGCCGCCGATGCTGCCCACGCTCGACGCGTTATAGATGATCAGCATCGGGACGGGAAGCTGCGTCAGGGTGAGCCCGAACGTCTCCTGGAAATACATGGGGAGCCAGAACAGGTAAAACCACCAGATGGGGTCGCTCAGGAACTTGCCGAGTCCGAAGGCCCAGGTGCCGCGCTTGGGGAGCAGGTGGCGCCACGGGTACGCCGCCGCCACGCGATCGGCCGGATCGCTTTCGATCAGCGTGAGTTCCTGCGCAGAGACTTTCTTGTGGCCGCGCGGCGGACCGTAGAGAACCAGCCAGAACAGAAGCCACAGGAAGCCGAGTGCGCCGGTGACGATGAACGCCGATTGCCACCCGAAGGTCACCGCCAGCCACGGCACGGTGATCGGCGCGACCACCGCGCCGATGTTCGAGCCCGAATTGAAGATGCCGGTGGCGTGCGCGCGCTCCTTTTTGGGGAACCACTCGGCCACGGTCTTGATGCACGCCGGGAAGTTGGCCGATTCGCCGAGTCCCAGCAGCGTGCGCGCCACCCCGAAGGTGAAGGCGGTGGTGGCCAGGGCGTGGGCCATGGCGGCGACGCTCCACACCGTGATCGCGATGGCGAACCCGATGCGCGTGCCGAACTTATCGAGCAGCCGCCCGGCGCCGAGAAGCCCCACCATGTAGGCCAGCGAAAACGCCGTGGTGATGTTGCTGTACTCGATGGGCGTCCAACCGATCTGCACCTTCAGGGTGTCCGCCAGCATGCTGAGCACCTGGCGATCCACGTAGTTGATGGTGGTGGCGAAGAAGAGCAGCGCGCACACCGTCCAGCGAAACTTCGATCGCTGCGGCCCTGCGATGGTAGCAGTCATGGAAGTCCGATTATAGCCTCTGGCGAGGCGCTACAATCGGCGCTTGGCAGGAAGGGGTGAAGCGAGCGTGCGAGTATCCCAGGCGATGGCGGACCAGATGGAGCGAGCGTCGTGGATCCGCCGGATGTTTGAAATCGGCATCCAGTTGAAGAAGGAGCGGGGCGCGGAGAATGTCTTCGATTACTCTATCGGCAACCCCGAGGTGGAGCCGCCGGAGACGGTGATCGCCGCGCTGCGCCGGGTGGTGGCGGAAAACCGCGTGGGCAGCCACGGCTACATGCCCAACGCCGGCTATCCGCACGTGCGCGAGCGCATCGCCGGGGTGCTGCGCGACCGCACCGGCGTGCCGTTCGGCGCGGGCGACGTGCTCATGACCACCGGCGCGGCGGGCGCGATCAACGTGGTGCTGAAGTCGATCCTGGATCCGGGCGACGAAGTCATCGTGCTCAATCCCTACTTCCCCGAGTACCGCTTCTACATCGAAAATCACGGCGGGAAGGTGGTCGCGGTGGAGACCGGGGAGCGCTTCGAGCCGGTGCCGGAGCGCGTCGCCGCGGCGGTGACTCCGCGCACCCGCGCGTTGATCCTGAACTCGCCCAACAACCCGACCGGCGTGGTCTATAGCGAGACGCAACTGCGCGCGCTCAACCGCGCCCTGCCCGATCCCGTGCTGGTGATCTCCGACGAACCGTATCGCCCGCTCACCTATGACGGCGCCGTGCTGCCGGAAGCGGTGGCGATCTTCGATCGCGCGGTGCTGGCGTGGAGCTGGTCCAAGGCGATGGCGGTGAGCGGCGAGCGCATCGGCTACCTGGCGATTCCGCCGGGCGTGGGCGGGCAGCCGCTGCGCGACGCGTGCATCATGGCCAACCGCATCCTGGGATACATCAACGCACCCGCGATCTGGCAGTGGGTGGTGGGCATCGAACCCAACGCCACGGTGGATGCGGGCGCGTACCAGGCCAAGCGCGACCTGCTGTGCGACGCCCTACAGGCGATGGGATACGACGCGCCGCGCTGCCAGGGAAGCTTCTACGTGTTCCCGCGCACACCCATCGCCGACGACATCGCGTTCATCCGCATACTGAGCGACGAAGGCATCCTGGCGGTGCCGGGGGCCGGGTTCGGCCGCTCCGGATACATGCGGCTCTCGCTGACGATTGCGCGCGAGGCGATCGAGCGCAGCCTGCCGGGATTCCGCTGCGCCCTCGAGCGCGCGTGCTGAAAGCGGCGGGCGGGCCCGGAGACCGCCCGCCGGCGTCTGACGGTTTACGCGCGCGCCGCGACTGCCGCTGCTTCGCGCAGGATCTGGTGATCGATTTCCGTGGGATTGGCTTCGAGTTGCGGAATCTGGCTGAAGCCGAGTTTCTTCACTTCGGCGCAGACCAGGGCATCCAGCCGCCGCCGGGTGATGGCGAGGCCGGTAGCGCGCAAGGTCTTGAAGAAGCAATAGGAGAAGACCCCGCGGTAGACGCCGCCGATGGGCGCTTCCGCGCTGGTCTGGTTGTCTTTGCACGCGGCCCACAGCACGTGGTTCATGGCCGGGACCGGAACCGCCTGGCGGGTGCGGATCTCCTTGAGGAAGCCGCGTGTATCCAGTTTCGGATGGATGTCCACGTAGAAGGCTTCGTCGATCGGCGGCTCCACGAAGCGGATGTTGACCTTCTGGTCGCCCGGCAGGGCCTCCATCGCCATCAGTTCGCGGGTGCCGGTGCCGGAGTGGCAGGAGTCCAGAATCACTTCGAGGGTCACGTTGGGTTTCAGCGCCGCGAAGGCGGAGCGGAATTCGTCGTCCTTGATCATGCCCGCGGTCGCGAAGTCGTGCGGGCAGATGGTCTCGTCCTTGCCGTCGATTTCGTCGCCGCTGGTATCCACGCAGTAGGAGCCGTGGCCGGAGTAGTAGAGGATGAGCTTGTCGACCTTGGCGGTGGGAGTGAGCAGCCACCGCACGCCGGCGACGATGTTGGCGCGCGTCGCCCGCGCGTCGGTGAGAATCCTCAGGTAGGCCGGCGCCGCGGCCAACACACCGAGGGAGACGTAAGTGCCGGCGGCGTCACGGACGTCGTTAACGCAGCCGCGAAGGTCCGGACCTCCCGGACCCATGGGGGCATAGTCGTTGATTCCGATGAACAGTCCTTTTGCTGGCATAGCTTTCTCCGTCTGGGTTTGCCGTAACGGAGTATATGCCGAAACCGGAGAGACGCATCCGAAATGTGGCGGCGCCGCGGCGGCGCGGGTGCGCGGATTCACACTCCCGCGAAGGAGCGTCGAATTCTTCCGTGGCGCAACCCTCCGGTTTGGAGGGAAGTTCCGGGCGGGCGTACCTTGACCGCCGGGTATCATGCCGCTATAAGAGGGGTGGAGTGACCACCCGCACCCCCACCTTCTATAGCGCGCCGTCCGGCGGACCCCGTCCGCGAGCGCTCGCGCAAGGGGCGCTGGCGGCGGCGGCGATCCTAACGGTGGTGCTGGCGCTGCTCGGGCGGGGCGGGCGCCTGCGGCCGTTTTCCGATGGTGCAGACTCGCCGCGGGAGGGGTTGTTCGGCTTCCACCCGGACGAGGGCGCGGCCGGTCCTGCCGCGCGGGTGACGGCGGGGGTGCCGCGGCCCGCGCCGCCGCGGGGCTACCTGGTCCGCTACTTCCGCGACGTGCGCGTGCTCGGCGCGATCGATACCGGCCACGACCTGGCCCTCTCCGCCGGAGAGATCGCGCGCGCCGCTTCCGCGCTACGCACGCTCGACCGCGACCACGACGGCAGGCTCAGCGCGGAGGAGTGCGGCTTTGAAGCCGATCCGGCGATGGATGCCGGCCTCCAGCGCCGCACGCGCCTGTGGTTCATGCGGGTGCACCCGGTGCTGGCGGCGCTCGATACGGACCGCGACGGCACGCTTTCCGCGGTAGAGATCGCGACCGCGCCCGCCGCGCTCGCCACACTCGACTGGGACCACGACGGGGAGGTCTCCGGCTACGAACTCCTCCCCGATCCCGTGACCCGCGCGCTGGCCCTCTACATGGTGCGCTGGGATGCCGACAGCGACGGCGCGATCTCCCCCGCCGAAGCCGCCCGCATTCCGCGCCCGATGCGCGACGTGGTGACGGCGGCGCGCCGCGCCGGCGAATCCACGGTGACCGAGAGCGCCCTGCTCAACGAGATCCGCCGCCGCGCCATCAGCGACGGCGATGCCGGCGAACGGCAGGTCGAAATCGCGGGACAGGGTCAGGACGCGGCGAAGTAGCCGGCGAAGATCGGCGCAAGGTCCGCCGCGTCGCGGTAGTTCTCCACCCGCGCGCCCGGGCATCCGGCGATCATGGCGCTCAGCGAGTGGCCGCGCGCGGGGCGGAACAGGCACAGCACGGGCTTGCCCCACGCCCACGCACAGGCGATCTCGTAGCCCACTCCGAGGCTCGCGGTGGTTACCTCCGCGATCACGCAGTCGCAGGAGGCGAGCCAGGCCAGGTCGCGGTCGTGGATTTCGCGGTCGCGGAGCGCTTCCTCGCCGGCCGGGGTCAGCCCGGGGGAGGCCACGTGTTCGGTGAGCACCTCCCCGTAGGCGCGCAGCAGCGCGATGATTTCGCCGTAGAGCGCGGCGTCGCCGCGTCCGCCGCGGATCGATCCCGCGAAATAGATACGGCGCGCCGGAGCCTCGTCCAGGGGCGCGTCCATAGACGCAGTATAGAGGCGCGCCGCCCAACTACGCTACCCTGAGGCCAATGCCCCACGAGCCGTTCACCGCCGGGGAGCGCGCCGTCTTCCGTCGCCTCTCCACGCCCGAGAAGATCCAGCAGTACCTCGACGATCTGCTCTACGACAAGGAACCGCGCGGACCGCGCTGCCGCTCGCCGCGGCTGGTGATGCGCGACCGCACCGCGCACTGCATGTCCGGCGCGCTGATGGGCGCGGCGGCGCTGCGCGCGCAGGGACATCCGCCGCTATTGCTCGACCTGGAAGCGGTACACGACGACGACCACGTGCTGGCCGTCTTCCGGCGGCGCGGGCACTGGGGCGCGGTCGCCAAGAGCAACTACGCGGGGCTGCGCTTTCGCGAACCGGTCTACCGCACACCACGCGAACTGGTGATGAGCTACTTCGAGCACTACTACAACCTGCACCGAGAAAAGACGCTGCGCCGCTACTCGCGTCCCGTGAACCTGGAGCGCTTCGACCGCATCGGCTGGATGACCGCCGAGGAGGACGTGTGGGACATTCCCGAATACCTGACCACCATCGCGCACACACCTATCCTGCGGCCGCACCAGGTGCCGCGCCTGGGCCGGGTGGATCGCCGGCTCTTCGCCGCCGGGCTGGTGGGAAGAAGGTGAGGAGGCGCTACTCCGCCGGCGCGCGGCGCGAGCGGACGACTTCGATGATGGTGGGCAGCAGCGAGAGGAAGATGATCGCCAGAATCACTTTGTCGAAATTGCGCCGCACGAAGGGCTGGCTGCCCAGATTGTAGCCCAGCATGGTCATGATGAGGATCCAGCCGGTGGCGCCGCACAGGCTGAACGGCAGGAACTTCCCATACGGCATCCGCCCGACCCCGGCGATGAAGGCGGCGAAGGTGCGTACGATGGGCACGAAGCGCGCGAAGATGATCGTCTTCCCGCCGTACTTTTCGTAGAACGCGTGAGTCCGGGTCACGTACTCCTGCTTGAAGAGCCGCGAGTCCGGACGGCTGAAAATCTTCGGGCCGGTCTGCCGCCCCAGGAAGTAGCCGGTGGAATCGCCCAGGATGGCGGCGATCGAAAGCAGCACGATCACCAGCACAATATCCAGCCCCCCGGCGCCGGCCACCACCCCCACGGTGAACAGCAGCGAATCGCCCGGAAGGAAGAAGCCGACCAGCAACCCCGTCTCCGAGAAGACGATGGCGAACAGCGCGGCGTATCCGTACCACCCGGAGAGCACCGTGCTCACCAGGTTCAGCAGGCGCTCGGGATCGGTCAGCGACCGGAGGAACTCGATCAGGCTGTGAATCATCCGGGCCTAGCTGTTGGACGAGTAGCTGGCCACCAGGCGATCGATCACATCTTTGTGGATCTTGATCTTGCCCGCCTTGACGAGAGCCTCTTTGACGCCCGACTCGAACAGCGCGGCACGGTCCCTGGCGCGCTGGCTCTTGATCTCGTCGCGGATGGTGGCGCGCTGCGCCGGGAGCTGCGACATATCCGGAGTGCTGTGCGAAATCACCTTGCCGACCAGGGTGGTGCCGTCCGGCGTGGTGGAAGGCCCGAACACCGTCCCATCCGGCCGGTCGAACGCTGCCCCGAGGTAGGACGCGCTGCCGATGCCATCCAGGGTGCCGGCGCGATCGAATTCAGGCGTGGTCTTGACCTCCAGCCCCATACTCTTGGCGGCCTTGGCGAGGTCCCCGCCCATCGACTTGGTCTTCTCGATCAACTCCTGCGCGTGCTGCTGCACGGCGGCCTGCGATCGGCCGGTCACAATCGCGTCGCGGATCTGGTTCTGCACTTCCGCGAAGGTCGAGGGATGCGCCGGAATCACGTCGGTGACCAGCGCGACCGCAATCTTGTTGCCGGCGGCCACGGCCTGCGAAACCTCACCCTTCTTCAG
>JAFDVU010000154.1 GCA_018268835.1 Acidobacteriota bacterium
TGCGCATCGAACACCGCCTTGGGCATGTTCTTGAACGTGAGCAGGCTGACCGTCTGTTCCTTCAACTCCTCCACGCCGGCCGTGCCCTGTTCGCTCGCCGGCGCGAATACCTGGATCACCGCGCGCGCGATCGGATCGTTGCGGTGCACGCGGCGCAGCAACATTGCCATCGCGATCGCCGCCGGATGCGCGATCGCATGCACGGCCGCCTCGCCCGCGTCTTCCTCTTCCCCGGTCTCTACCGCCGGAGCGCGCAGGCGAGCGTCCGGCCGCTCCTCGGCGGTGTACGTCAGGTCCACCACCTTCGATTCGGGCGGGTCGCCCAGCAGTTCCAGCGCCTTGGCGGCGGATGCCGCGCCGCCCGCCAGAATCACCACGCTCGCCCCGGAGAGGCTGGCCGCGTTGAGCGCGCCCAGCACCGCCGGTTCGTCGCCCACGCGCGTCAGCGTGCCTTCGCGTTCTTCCTCGGCCGCGATCAGGCGCAGGGCGAGTCCCGCGCCGCCCGCCGCCAGGTCGCGGATCTCCCGCGCCAGCAGCGAATCGCTGCCCACAAGCGCAATCTGTACTTTATCCAACCTGGTGCTCCGGGTGCGGAGGAGTTTGCGCGTGACGCAGCCGGCGCCGCACGATCCCGCCGATGCGTATGACGATTCCGCTGGCCACGTACGCCGCCGCCATCGCCAGGAACAGCGGCTGCGAGTAGTTCCAGATGCCGTAAATCAGCGCCCCGATCAGGATGATGATCAGCGGCGAATACGCCTTGCTCAGATTGATGCCCTTGAAACTGTAGTACCGCCACGTGCTCACCATCAGGAATCCGAGCAGCAGCAGCAGCCCCAGCCAGAGCACCGAAAGCGGCCACCAGCGGATCGGCTCGGAATCGGCCGCGTACACCGTGGCCGCCACCATCGCCGCCGCCGCCGGAATCGGCAGCCCCACGAAATACTTGCGGTCCGGGCGCCCGGGATTCTTCGGCACCGGGTTCTGCTGAATGTTGAAGCGCGCCAGCCGGCACGCCCCGCACAGCAGAAACAGGAACGCCACGAAGTAGCCCGTGTTGAAGATCTGCCCGCGTATGCTCTCGGCGATCGTCGGGTCGATGAACTGCACGCCCCACGCAAACGCCAGCACCGCCGGCGCCATCCCGAAGCTGACCACGTCCGCCAGCGAATCCATCTCGCGGCCGAAATCGCTGGTCGTGTTGGTCATGCGCGCGATCCGCCCGTCCAGCCCGTCCAGGAACACCGCCGCCCCGATCGCCTTGGCCGCGATGGCGAAATCCTCCGGCGAGCCCGCCCCGCCGCTCGCCGCCGCCATCGCGCCCTTGAACGACCGCAGAATCGAAATGTACCCCAGGAAAATGTTGCCCGCCGTGAACAGCGTCGGCAAGGCATACGCCGCCTTGCGCGGACGCCGGTCGGGCGATTTCGGGTCGACCAGCCGGTCTCTAAGCGCCACGGCGATCCTTTCTCGTGGCGATCACGCTCGAGCCCGCGGCCACCCGCTGCCCCACTCTGGCCACGATCTCCCACTCCGGTCCGAAAAGAACATCCGTCCGCGAACCGAACTTGATCAGTCCGATGCGCTCCCCGGTGGCTACCGTATCGCCGATCTTCTTGGTGAACACGATGCGGCGCGCGATCAGTCCCGCGATCTGCTTGAAGACCACGGTCACGCCGTCGCCGCTCACCGTCACCACGTTCTGCTCGTTATCGGCCGAGCAGGCTTCCTTGCTGGCCACCAGAAACTTGCCCGTCTTGTATTCCACCTTCTCGATCCGTCCGGCGATCGGGCTGCGGTTCACGTGCACGTCGAACACGTTCAGAAACACCGTCAGCCGCGTGATGCCGGCTCCTTCCGGCTTGATCGCGATCACTTTTCCGTCGGCCGGCGAAACCGCCACCGGACCGGACGGGATGGCGCGCTCCGGATCGCGGAAAAAGTACAGGCAGAAGAGCGCCAGAAGCCACAGCGGCACGGCGAACCACGGCCCGGCGAGCCAGGTAACGATGGCTCCGGCCGCCGCCAGCGCGAGCGCGTAGTAGATTCCTGTGGAGACGATCTTCACCGCTTCCATTTTCCCATAGTGCGGCGCAAGGACGGGTTATTTAAAGATAAGCTCGCTGCCCACCACGAACTCCTGCGCGGTGGTCTTCAGTTCCTTGACCAGGCGGTGCCCTTCGCGCAGCACCGGCACCTGCCGCCCCCAGTAGTACAGCACGCGGTTGTCGTTGTTCCACGGCATCGAGTAGTGCTGCGCCGCGGCGATCCGGTAACTCTTCCCCGCGTCGCCGGTCTTATCCTTTTCGAGCGTCCACTCCACCCGGAACGTCGAGCCTTTGCGAAAACTGCTCGACATCGGACTGCGCGTCAGCGTCTCGTACTGATTCACGGCCGTGAACGTGCTGTCGCAGCCGGACTCGGCAACCTCGCCTTCGATGCGCACCGGGAAGTACGTGGCCGGATCCAGCCGCACCGTCGCGCGGATGGAGGCGCCGCACCGCAACTCGAAGTCCGGATCCTTCAACCGGCCCGAATCCGGCGATACCGCGATGACGATCGCCTCCCCCGTCTGCTCCACCACCTTCGCCCGCCGGCTGAGCAGCACGCCCAGCGGCGGAAACGGCGGCGCGATCGCGCTCATCGCCTGGCAGCGCTCATCCGCCGAAGCCTCGGCCAGGTACGGCTTGCGCCCGTCGCCCCACGCCGACACCGCGTTGCAGCGGCGCCCGTCGCTGCGCAACACGCTTTCCACAGTCACGCTGGGAAAGCGCTGCACCGTCTTCCCGGAGCGGTCCACAAGTTCCCGCGACTCCACCGTCTGCCAGTTCCAGTTCTTCTGCCGCGGTTCGTTGGCGCGATACGCTTCCACGGCCTTCCCGAGCAGCGCGGAAGCGTCGTCCGCCGCCCGCGCGGAGACGCCCAACATCAGCAGGGCGCACAGCAGTTCCCTCACACCAATACGTTAGCGAACTTCCGGCCGCCCTACGAATCCCCCGGAGTCGCGAAGTCCACCATCTGCAAGCCCCACGCGTCGAAGGCGCGCTCCAGCGGAATGGCCCACCCGGTACCCACCGTGTCCCCCGCGATGTGAATCCCCAGCGGCCCGTCCTGCACCAGGACGATCGCGCCGGAGTCCCCGGGGCTGTTGGGTACCTGGGATTGAATCAGCCCGCACAGATTGAACGAGTCGGCCCCGAAGGCATCGAACGGCAGGCTCTCGTCCACAAACAGATTCTGGATCCTGCCGTCCTGCCACCGCCCGCTCCGGGTATTGAACTTCGCCATCGGCGCCCCGCGATACTTCAGGTCGTAAGGTGCGATCTCCAGCGGCGGCATCCCGTCGAATGTGGCCGCCAGTTCCGGGTTCAGCACCGCGAGAGCCACATCCAGGTTGTTGCAGGCGCCGCCGCCGGTGAACCGCACCCATTTCCACAGCGTGCCGGCCCGTTGCCAGGCCGGCGGCTGCCCCCCGGGATCCCACCACTCGATCACGTCGGTCACCGAGGGTGTCGACGACGACGCCAGCACGTGGCTGCAGGACATCAGGCAAACCTCACCCCGCGCATTGCGCACCACGCCGCTGATCACTCCCTGCACTCCCGAAGGTGCCCGGCACAACGCTCCCGCCATCGGAATCGGCATCGTCTTACTTCCCACCTCCGCTGGAACTGCTTTTCAGCCGGTCGACCACGCTTTTCACCGGCACATTGATGCCGACCACGAGTTTGTGGATCGTGCGCGAAGCCACCACCGCGGAACTCCCCGACCCCTCCACCTGCGCCACTCGGTTGAAGCTCAGCCCGGCAAAGGGTTGCACCGCCTGCAGCGGGGCCCAGTGCAGGAAACCGAAGCCGAAACCGGCTCCCACAAACATGCGGTCGAAAGGCTTTCCCTGAATGCCGATTCCAAACAGCAGCCGCGGCACCCAGAGCGTGGACGGGTCCTTTATGTCGGCCTTGTGCAGGAACAGGTTGCCGGTGGCGTAGACCGCCTTCAAATCCACCTGCCGGGTCTGCACGACGCTGTCCCCCTGGTTGTACTCGAGTGCGTCCACCTTGTTCACCGGAAACGCCACGCTGAAGTCGTACCAGTAGTAGCCTTCGTTGTCGAACTGCACCTCCGGGCTGTAGGGCGTAAACGCCGTCGGGTTGACCTCCGGCCCCGGACGGCCGGTCTGTAGCCACAGGTCCGAGGGCTCCGGCAGGTCATCCACCTCGTTCAGTCCGAAAATCCAAACCGGAGCTGTCGCGGTGGTGCCCCCACTCTTCCCCTGGAGGAACTTGCCCAACGAGAGCAGCGAGATCAGATCCTGCAGCGGCGCCGCGGTCTTGCCTTTGGCTGCGTAGAACTGGCCGGTCGCAGCGTGCAACTTCCGTACGAAAAGCCCTTCCCCGGCGCCGCGGTCTCCCACCCCCGGCTCCCCGGCCACCGGCATGAACGCTTTGGCGTCGCCACTTGCCAGCTCATCAGGCCCGCGAAGCAGTTTCGCCACGTTCGCCTGTGTTTGCGGGTTTCTCGTCGCCGCTGCCCGGACTGCCTCCCGCGATGCCGCACTTGCGTACACAAGCAGCACGAAGCACGCCTTCTTCGAACCGTAGATCCGCGTCCGCTGCAGATCTTCCTGCTTCGCCGGCGGTTTCCTGGGGTCGTAAAGGTAGGTTTCCACCCGCGCCGGCTTGTCGTCTTTGTCCGCGCTCCAGACTGCCGCCTGAATGATCCACGGCTCAGTCGGGTCGGTGCAGTTTTTGCGGTCGGAATCCGGCACCACCCCGGCCACGTTGCGCGCCGCGAGGTCCTTTATCAGAGCCTGAATATCCGGGACCGCGAGGTACGGCGGTTTAGTCTTCGGCAGATTCTGGTCCGCTGCGGGCAACAGCATCAGCGGTTCGTTCGCCAGCTTCCATTGCCGGTCCGCCGGTTGATCGTTCCCGCCGCCGCCCGCGGGCGCCGTCCCTTTGGGACCCGCCGTCGTGTCATCGGACGATGTGGGCCCTCCCGTGTCCCCGGACGGTTGCGGTTTTTTCTGTGGATTGACGGCTTGCGCCAGGCTGAGTGACGCGCCAGACAGCATCAGAAGGACAGCCGCGCTCGCGGCTACCCTTTTTGTTGATCTCATACGACTCGGCCTCTCCTTTTTTGTGTTCGGGACTATATCGGTTCGCGAGATCCGCTCGCCCGCTTTCGAC
Source organism: Acidobacteriota bacterium (assembly GCA_018268835.1). Taxonomy (GTDB): domain Bacteria; phylum Acidobacteriota; class Terriglobia; order Bryobacterales; family Bryobacteraceae; genus Solibacter. Next base: position 5,190 of record JAFDVU010000154.1, read on the forward strand.
AGGACATGGAATCCTCCGCTGGCCACACCGATTCCCAGCAGCGACAGATCGAACTCGGGCAGCGCCCAATCAAGCACTACGGCGCGCGCGTACCAGCACAACAACAGCGCCGTCCACACCGCGAGTTGCACGCGGTGAGCCGCCGGGCCATCGGAATCCGTGAGAGTCTGCGAGAGGATTCGCAGCACGGCCTGCGATGTCGCCGCGAAAGCGTTAGGCGATGGCCCGGCGTCCGCGCTTCCGGCGGGCGGTGACGCCGGCGGTTGCATCGAGGGTCCGGGTTGCGCGGGATCGGCGACCAGCCCGCCGGCCGCGGCCTGCGGCGGAGCATTTCCCAGGCCGGTACCCGGCACCGGCTGGGGCGAAACAGCGGGCAATCGGCTGCCGGGCACGAATTTGGCGCCGCCGCGGGTGGCCCCTGCCATGCCCAGCATCGCCATCGCAGTTTGGTTCACCGTCCACTCGCCGGTGACCGCCCACACATACGCCACCGACGCCAACACCACGATATTCCACGCGTAGAACGTGCTCGCCGAAAGGCTGATCCGTTCCCAGCCGGTTCGGTTGCCCCGGCTATCTCGTACCCCCGTGCGCAACACCCGCGGGAAGACGAACGGCAACAGAATGCCGAGGCCCAGAATCGCCACCCAAAGCGTCTCCCGGGAACCTGCCGCTCCCACAGCGATCGAGAACTCCCTGCACGGGCCCGCGGCGGTCTTGACACAAACCCAAAGCTGATCCTCTCCCGACGCGCGCCGCATCATTCCCCGGATCGCGCGCGCGTGCACCCCGGCTTCAGCATCGCCGTCCGGACCCAGCAGCCGCACAATCATTTTCCTTTGCGGCCAGTCCATCTCGGGAACGACCCAGTCCGCCGCTGTCCCGTTCAAACATACCTGCAGAGCGCCTTTCTGTACCGGTACGGAAAGCTGCTCCGCCCCCGGGACCTCCTGGAACGACAGGACGATCGGCTCGTTGAGGTTCGTAAGGTGGCGCAGTTCGCCCGCCTGGCAGACCCCGCCAAGCAACAACAGAATCAAAATACGATCGGACACACCTCACCTGCCTTTTGGCGCTCTCGGATGTTTCAGGCCATCGACCCGAAGCCGGGCCGTTTGCTTTGGTTTTCCCTACCTGGATTACTTAGCGGATTCGAGTCGGGAAAAGGGCCATGCCAATTGACCGCCTCAGACGATGGATTCCATGCCCACGGCCGCCGTGTGGTATCGGCGCGATAAAAAATTCCAATTTGCGGCTGCTCGCCCCCTCGCGTAGCCTGGGATCGTAGGCTCTGTGTTTAGGCCGACAGCCTCCTTTTTCCCAAAACTTACAACTGAATAAATCCAGCGGAGGATGCATTGATACCCAATACGTGTGTGCGGCCGCGCGCCGCTCTAACGGCAGCGGTGTGCCTGTGCCTGGCCTTGCCGGCGCTCGCTGCCCAGGATCACGAAACCACCGTTCACGGAGTCGTCACCAGTTCACAACCCTATGACGACTTCTTCGTCCAACTCATCGATTCCCATCGCGCCGTTTCCGCCCGCGCCGAAGTACAGGGCGACGGCAGCTTCGAATTCAGCCACGTGTCGCCGGGCGACTACATCCTGCGGGTGGTCACCGCCGAGGGAGATACCGTGTGCGAACGGCAGGCATCGGTGGGCCAGTGGGAGGCGGAGATCGATCTGCGCGTGCCGGACGCGCCGCGGGGGCGCGCCGCCGGCGCCGCCGGCACGGTTTCCGTGAAACAACTGCTGCACCCGCCGTCGAAGAAGGCGTTCCAGTCCTTCGCCGCAGCGCAGAAGTTCAGCTCGTCGGGCGATTACGCGAAGGCTACCACCGCGCTCGAGCGCGCCGTAGCCGAATCGCCAGACTACGCCGAAGCCCACGTCAATCTCGGCGTGGAATACATCCGCGGCGGACACCTCCAGCAGGCCGAAGCCGAGTTCCGCCGCGCCCTCGATATCGCCGGACCCTTTCCCGCCGCGCTCTGTAACCTCGCCTGGGTTCAGGCGCGGACGGGACATCGCGACCAGGCGCTCGAAACCGTACGCGCCGGACTGCGCCTCGACCAAAGCTCGCCCCAGGGACACCTGATCCTCGGCGCCCTCCTGGCCCAGGATCCGCGCACCCGCGACGAGGCCATCCTGCACCTCACCAAAGCCGCGGAAACCCTGAAATCCGCCCGCGATTTCCTCGCCGGCCTACAGCCCCGCTGACCAAACACCGCTCATGCGTTCTAAACTCCGCGTCCATTCATGTGCATCCGCGGCCAAAAACAAGCATCATAAAGGGCCACGGATACACACGGATGCACACGGATTCGAAGATCAGAAGAGCGTCCCCTCACTGCGTGTTAAAATCCACGTCCATTCGTGTGCATCCGTGGCCAAAATCAGACGTCACTCCGGTGGACACTAGTGCGCGATCGGCGGGCACCCCGAGATGGAACAGTTCTCCAGGTAACCGGTCAGAATCACCGTGTTGTTCCCGTTGGACCAGTTGGCCGAAACCACCGCGAACACGTTGTCGCCTCCGTTCACATAGAACCGGGTCGGCGTGTCGAAAGCCGCCTGGATGTGTCCGCCGAGGTCGATTTGTCCGAGCGGCGCGGTCAAGCCGGCGAAGACCGTGAAAGACGGACTGTCTTCCAGGTACCCCATCACCGGCGTCGTCGATGCCGGTGAAACCTGGAAGTACCCCGACAGGTTCTCCGCCACCAGGCGATAACCCACCGGCGGCGCTGCAAAGTTGAAGAAACACGCGTTCCCGTTCCCGCCGCAGGTAGGGTTCTGCACACTCGACATGTACGGAATCCGCGCCATCCGCTCCACATCCGTCCCCGGTACTGGTTGCGAGTTCGTGTTGTAAACAGTGACCGGCGAGCTGTAAACCGCCCTGGCAGGCTGCGGCGCCAGCGCTCCGATCGCAATCAGCCCGCCCACCGCGGCGAGCGCAGTCAGATACTTTTTCTTCATGTCCACAGTTATCCCTCCTGGTGTGATTCGTCGTTTGGCTTGGTGGTTATTTTGCGGATCTTGCCTCTGGCCGGATTCGGCCCATCAGCAAAATCAGCAGAGACAGTCCCCCGGCCAGTTGGGTTCCCGCCCCCGGTTCGGGCACCGCTTGCGGCTGGACCGCGAGTTCCGCGAATCCGTCCCCGAGCGTAAACTGGCTCGATGCGGCCCCCGCCGCCGTGACCTGAAATAGCGCCGACCCCGCGTTGTTGACCGGCGCGATCGCCCAGAATACATCGTTGGCCCGGTCGTAGCTCAACGCCCCGAAACCGTAGCCCAGCGAGCCGATGGAATTCACCGGCCCGCCCAGGGAAAAGTCGACCAGCGTCGACAAACCCGTATTGTCGTTGGCGATCCCGTAAAAAAGACCGTTGGCCTCGTCGAACGCCAACCCGGAGAACCCGGTCCCCAGACTCATCCCGGTCGCCGCGGCAACACCGCCCGGGCTGATGCTGTCCAGCGTCGTGTTCCCCAGCGGGTCCAGCACGGCCGCGTAGAAGGTGGAGTTCTGAGAATCGTACGCCAATCCGCCGAGGAATCCCGACCCCAGCCCTCCCGCCGCACCGATCAGGGTCAGCGTTCCGTCCGGCTGGATCGAGAAAAAGGACCCCGTGACGGTGGAGTCGTTGCCGATCCCGTACAGCGTTCCGCCCGGCCCCGCCGTCAGCCCGCCGTTGAACGCCAGTGACCCTCCGCCGATCGGCCCCACCGCGGCCACCGTCTGCGTGGAAGTGTCTCCCGACGAGAGTACGTCGGGAACGTAGGAATTATTGGGGTCGCCGCTGATCGTCCAGAACAGCGTACCCGCCCGGACGCACGGCGCGCCCGTTGCCAGTACCAGGATCGCGAGTGCGCACCGTAAACCGATCCCCTTTGCATCCCTCAAGCCCATGTCGAGCGCCATGGACATAGATTTATGCACACTTCGCGATGTTAGCACCAGTCCTGGTAGGACTAATCTCGACTAACTTGGTACAAAAACATACTTCTACCCGCGCGATGGCGCGCCTCAGGCTACTGCTTCACGGCGAGATACAACGTCTGCGTCCCGGCCGTGCCGTTCAAACTGAAGGTCAGCGGCGCCAGGTCGTTGTTCGCGATGTTCGGCACGACCACGTTGAACTGGTACAGCCCCACGAAATTCGGCGCCAGCCCGGCATACCCCAACGTCGCGTTGCTCCCCCCGATCGACATGGTGAACGGATTCGCCAGCTTGTTCACCGCCTGCACGATCGTCCCCGCGGGAATATTCTGGTTGCCGGAATCGAGCACCGGCCCGAACCCTACGCCATAGATGATGACGGTCTCGCCCGGCTTGGCCTGCCGCGTCGTCAGTCCGGAAATCGAGTTCGGCGGAAGCACGTAACTCCCATCGCTGAACTGCGCCACCACGTACTGCTTGCCTCCGATGCTGAATGACCCCGGCGCCAGCAGCCCCGGCTGCAGCGGATTTACCGTGATGCCGTAACTCGAACTCGTCCCGCCGGCGTTCGTCACGGTCATCTGCTGAGCCCCCGTGGGCACGCCCGACGGCACCTGCGCGTTGACCTGTCCCGGACTCACGTAATCGATAAACGCCTGCTTTCCGCCGATAGTCACCGACACGCCGTCCAACACAGTTGGCGCTTTCAGACCGACGAAATCGTTCCCCGTCCACCCGCGCGTCGTCCCCGACAGGTTGCTGCCGTAGATCTCCATCCACGATCCCGGCGCGACGGTCGGGAATCCGCCGAACGCGCCCGCGCTCACCACGCCGTTCGCCGAGATCGCCGGCGGACCGCTCGTCGCCAGCGGCGACAGCGTGTACTTATTCGTGTAGATATGGTCGCCGTTCCCGGTTAGGTCCCCGTTGGCCGCGTTGCCCGCCACGTAGAGATCGATCGTGCCCGAAGCGGTCGCCGGCGGCGTCCAGTCGAACTCATAACTTACCGGGCTGGACTGGCCCTTGGTCGCGTTGTATCCCGCCAGGCTGTGCTCGATGTACGCGAGCGGCATGTTGGAAGGGCACGTCTGCGGCGCGCCGAAATCCATTTCCTTCAACTGAGTCAGGTTCGCCGTGGAGCACATCACCAGCGTGTTCTGGTCCGTGCTCGCGAAGGTCCCCGCCTGCGTCGCGCTGTCGCTCGTCAGCCGCGCCGTCAACTGGAAGCCCCAGGCGTGCTGCACCGGATCGTAGATCGTCACCACCAGGTGCTGCTTCACGCCGGGAACGTAGTTCTTGCCCACCGGAAATGTCACCGTGACGCTGCCCGTGTTCACCGGGTTGTTCGCCGTGCCCACGTGGCATTGCGAACTCGCGCAGGTCCCGTTCTCGTGCGGCACCCCGCAGTACCCGGGGTCGGGACCGTATTCATGCGCCCACAACAGAAACGGGATGGCCCCCGCGACCACCGCGCACTTGGCGAAAATCAGCTTTCGATTTCGTTCCATATCTTTCCTGATAAACACGCTCTCCCCTAAATCTACTCGATCGGGCTTCGTGAAAACCGCTTAATGGATCACGTTTTACGAAAACATCACAACCTGTAAACGATGCCCGCGAGCGCCAGCGCCTTGCGCGCCGTAGTGCTCAACGGAATCTGCCCGAGTTGTGTGGCATCGAACCACAGCAGGGGTGCGGCAACGCTCTTTGGCACGGGCGCGCGCCTCACCTTCAGCCGGTAATGGTGGTGTGTGATGGTGTGCCGGATCTCGCCCAGTTCTTTGCCGGCGCGGACGCCGGGCAGGTCTTCCGGCGCGGGCAGGTCCCAGAACCCCGCCATGCGCGACGCCTCCGCCGCCCGCTGCCGCAGCAGCACGCGCCCGCCCTGACGGATCACCAGCAGCGTGCCCTCCAGCTTCACCGGTTCCTTCCGCCGCAGCTTCACCGGCAGTTGTCCCGCGGTGCCTTCGGCGCGCGCGCGGCAGTGTTCCGCGACCGGGCACGCCGGGCACAGCGGATTGCGCGGCAGACACACGGTCGCGCCCAACTCCATCAGCGCCTGGTTGAAGCGCCCCGGGTCGCGCGCGTCCAGCCATTCCTGCGCGATCGCGCGGAAGCGGGCGCGCGTGCGGGAGTTCGCGATATCGGCCGCATCGTTTTCCACCCGCGCCACCACCCGCAGCACGTTGCCGTCGAGCACCGCGTGCGGCAGGTGGAAGGCGATGCTGGCGATGGCCGCCGCCGTGTAATCGCCCACCCCGGGCAGGGCGCGGATCGCGTCGTACTCGCGCGGGAATCCGCCCGCCTCGACCATCGTGCGCGCTGCGCGTCGCAGGTTCCGCGCGCGCGAGTAATACCCGAGGCCGGCCCAGGCCGCGAGCACCTCTTCTTCCGGTGCCGCGGCCAGCGCCGCCAGGTCCGGGAAGCGCGCCAGGAATCGCTCGTAGTAGGGGATCGCCGCCTGCGCGCGCGTCTGCTGCAGCATGATCTCGCTCACCCAGATGCGGTAGGGATCGGCGGTGGCGCGCCACGGCAGTTCGCGGTGCCCCTTGCGGTACCACTCGATCAACAGCGCGGAGATTTCCCGGCGGGCTACTCGATGACGCGCAGCCATTCGGCGACCACCGCGAAGCCGTCCGGCTCCACGTCCCACGGCTCGAATTCGGGATTCAGCGGCTCCAGCCGGATACGTTCGTGCTCCCACTGGTCTTCGCCGGTCTGCCGCTTGCGGCTGGTATAGCGCTTCACCGTGTAGCGCGCGGTTTCGTCGAGCACGCCGAAGCGCTCGATGAGCAGGATCTTGCCCTGCCGCGAGCCTTGCGGATTCAGGCGGAACAGGTTCAGACTGCCGTCGGGGATGCGCGGCTCCATGGACCTGCCCACCACGTGCCCGGCGAACAGGTCCTTGGCGAGCCGCATGCCCTCCGGCGCCGGGATCCAATCCTCGGCGAGCGATTCCAGTTCTTCGCCCAGCCCGCCCGCCGCCGCCTTCAGGCTGAACAGCGGCACGTGGGTGCGGAAGGGCGCGACCGCGACGCTTTCGACGTGCTCGGAGTACAGCCGTTCCAGCACGCGCGTGAAGGCATCCACCTCGACCGCGCGCCGTTCGCTCACCCGCAGCACGTTCGAAGCGCTATCCTCGAGCCAGTCCATCAGCGCCAGGGCGCCCATCTCGCGCGCGCACTCGCGCAGGTGCTCTTCGAGCGCATCCAGCACTTCGGCATCTTCCGGCGCGGCGATGTCCTCGAACCCGGGACGCAGCCGCAGCCAGGCGCGATCATTCGCCGGATCCACGAGCACGATCCCGATACCGCACGGGGCCCGCTCCGGCAATACGGCCTCCAGGACCAGATACGTCCCGGCGCGTCGAGCCTGAATGGAAACCACTCCCGGCATCAGTCTGCTCTTATCCTAGTCTACTTATCGGACAAAAACCAAAAGAGGAGAGCGCGGCTGGAGCGGCATTACTGTTTGGCCGGAGGCTTCGGCGGATCGGCCGCGGGCGCGGCCGGCGCCGCGCCGGGGACTTCGTTCGGGTAATAGCCGCTGCGGGCGAAGATCTTTGCATTGGGCAAGGCGGGGATATCCACCTTGATGCGGCGGAAGACCTTGGGCTTGGCCTCGGGATCGAGGTCCGGCGTGTAGCGCAGCACGTACTGCGTGGTGATTTCGCCGCCGATGCCGCCCACCGCCTTGATAATGCCGGCGGAGATTTCCGCCGCGTAGCCGCCGGTCCCGACCGCCAGCGCGTAGTTGCCTTCGTCGGAGGGATTCGAAAGATACCCGGACACATTCTTGTACAGCGAGTTGAGCGGATACTCGACGTGCCCGCCGGTATCGCGGGTCAATTTCTCCAGCGTGTCCTGGTCTTCGTTGACGAATCCGAAGGCCTGCGTGCTCACCGCGTAGACGGTCACCAGGTTGCGCTGCGCCAGTTCCAGCACCTCGGCCATGGTGTGAGTGCTGGCGGTATCGTGTCCGTCGCCCACGATGACGATCACGCGCCGCGGTTCGTAAGGCTCGCCCTTGACCAGTTCGCGCCGCGTGCAGGCCAGGTACACGGCGTCATACAGCGCCGCGCCCCCGCCCGGCTTCATCTTGCGTACCTTATCGACGAGTTTGTCGCTGTCCCAGGTGGTGTTGACCAGGATGTCGGCGGTATTGGAGTAGGAGATCAGGTAGCCGGTGTACTGCTTGTCTCCGGGAAGCAGGTTCCAGATCAGTTCCAGGATTGCCTCCTGGTATTTCCCCCAGTGGATCTTGATCGAGTTGCTCTGGTCCACCAGGAACCCGACCACGATGGGCTGCCGTTCGGAGTGGCTGAAGAAGTTGATGCGCTGGGGACGCCCCTCGTCGAGCACGCGGAAATCGCTGGCCACGAGGTTGCTGACGAAGCGGCCTTTGTCGTCGGTGACGGTGACCGGGACGATGACTTCGTTGCCCTGCGCGCGGAACCGGGTCACGGGTTGGTCGGGGTTGGGGGCGGTCTGCTGCGGCGGTGCCGGCGGCGCCTGCTGGGAAAGAGCCAGGGCGCAGAGCACGAGCCCGCAGAAAATCAGGGCGGCAATCCTACGTGGGCGGGACATGACAGCTTCGCTCCTATTCTAACGCGCGCGGCGGGGCGGCGGAGGCACGGCTAGGGCCTGGTGCGGACGGCGACCACATCCACGGCGAATCCGGCGTCCATGGAAGGTAAGCCTTCGAACAACAGGATGCTGGAGGCGGGCGCGCCGAACAGGGCGGGGGCGAGGCGGCGGATCTGCGCGGTGATGGGGTCGGCCAGCGAGTAGTACTGGGTGAGCGCGATATCGGCGGGCTTGGCGCCGGCGGCATCGAGCGATTTGGCGAGGCGCTCGAAGGCGAGGCGCGAATCGGCTTCCTGGTAGCCGAAGCTGGCCTGGGTGCCGCTGAAGACCACGCGCGGCGCGGAGATCAGCGCGGCCTTGGGCTCTCCCTGGGCGGGGACGAATTCGAGCGGCCTGGCGGTGGCGCGGGTGAGGCGAGCGACGGCTTCGCAGGCGCCGAGCGCGCGCACCGGGGCGCGCTGCGTCTGGATGAGATCGGCGGCGGCGCGGGGGAAGGCCGCGGCCACCGCCTGGCGGGTGGCATCGACCTGGTCCAGGGTGCTCAGAAAGCAGGTGACGCGCAGGACGTCGCCGGAGGCTCCGCCGGCGGCGGCGAGGTTGGCCTGGAGCGCGTCGAGCGATTTGGCGGCGAGCGGCGCGGCGGGGTCGAGCGGGTTCGGGGAGGCGAAAACGGGCGCGGGGAGGAAGACCAGGCCCTGGGGGTTCACTTCCTTTTTGTCCACGGAGACGGCTTCCATCACGACCTGCGCGCCTTCAAGCGGGAGGCCGCCGGCCTGCACGAGGCTGAGGGCGGGCAGTGGCTGCTTGCGGTCGGTAAACGTGTCGCTGACCAGGTCGCGGACGCGGCGCAGGTCGCCGCTGCCGGCGACGAAGGCGCGCAGGTGCAGCACCTGGTCCTTGCCGATATCGCGGAACAGGGCGCGCAGCGCGTCGCGCACCTGTTGGGAGAGGAGGCCCCGGTCGGAGAGCGGCGTGACGTGGAATTCCAGGTGGCGGGTTTCGCCGGAGGTGGCATTGGGGAGGTCGGCGGGAAGCTGGAGGGTTTGCGTGACCTCCTTTTTCTTTTTCTGCGCGGCGAGGGCGGTCACGAGGAGAGCGCAGGTAACCGCGGCGGCAGCAAATGTCCGTATACGCATCCGGAGACCGGCCCGTTTAGAATTGAGATTGTACCAGACGCTCATTATTCCGCCGGAGAATCCACTCTAATCATGGCCCATGGACATCGCGTACGGCACAAGCGGCCGGTTTCGAAGGTACGGCGTTACTGGTGGCTGGCGCCGGTGCTGCTGGGCGTGGCCTTTATTCTCTGGCTGGCGACGGGTCCGCAGTGGACGAGTCCGCGCGTGGGCAAGGGCACCGCGCTCGACCTGCCGCACGGCTACATCAGCGCGTTCGGAGTGGTGGCGGAGGAGTACAAGCGGTATTACGGCAAGGCGCTCCAGGACCATTCGATGGGCGGGCAGTTCGACCAGTCGACGCGCCTCATGAAAGACCACAGTTACTCGATGGCGGCCCAGTCGCTGGAGGCGATTGCGCAGAAGGCGTCGGTGCCTTCGGTGTACAACAACCTGGGGCTGGCGTACCTGGCGTTGAACGACCGGGGCAACGCGGTGAACGCGTTCCGCGAAGCGCTGGCGCGGGACATCAATTACCAGTCGGTGCGGCAGAACCTGGACAGACTGAAGGACATCGCGCTGGATGCGGCGAATCCGCTGGGGCACGAGGTGGAGGACAACAATTCGCTGGAGTCGGCGAACCTGATCGCGCCGGGCCGGCCGGTGGACGGGGAGATCATGGCGGCGCTGAACGACATCGACTGTTTCAAGGTGACGGCGCCGCCGGCGCCGCGCGACATCCTGCGCATCGAACTGGCGCCGAAGTCGCGCACGCTGGAGCCGATGATGAAGGTCTATGGCGCGGACCGGGGGCTGTTGGACTGGGTGAAGGGTATGGGCGCGCCGGGCAAGACAGTATCGACGACGCTGTCGCCGGCGCCGAACGCGCGGCTGTTTCTGGAGGTATCGGGGTACGGAGATTCGGCGGGGCTGTACACGCTGAGCGTGACGCCGCTGAAGGCGTTCGACGCCCACGAGCCGAACGACGACATCTTCAGCGCGACCCCGGTGCAACTAGGCCAGGACATACAGGCGAATATCATGGACCGGGTGGACACGGATTACTACTCGTTCGAGGCGGGGAAAACGGGCAAGGTGAAGGTGACGATCCGGAACCGGTCGGTGACGTTGATTCCGGCGTTGAGCACGTTCAACCCGGACATGCGGTCGAGCGGGTTCGGACCGGACGTGCGGCAGCATGGGGGTAACCTGGAGCACACGTACGACGTGGAAGCGGGGCGGAAGTACTTCATCCAGGTGTGGAGCCAGGCGGACTCGTCGGGGGAGTACACGTTGCGGGTGGAGCAGCCGTAGGGGGTGTTTCCCGCTGTTTCACGTGAAACCAGGCCATCCAAACCAGCCAATGTGGTATGCTTTTGGCTGAGATGGATTTCCGGCCTAAATTGGATACCGGCTCGGAAGTGCCGATCTACCGGCAGTTATATGAACAGATTGCCGAGCAGATCCGAACCGGGCAGCTTGGCCGGGGAGAGCGGCTGCCGGCCACGCGGGAATTGGCTGGTCAGCTTGGACTGAACAGGACCACGGTATCGGCGGCATATGAACTGCTGGAGTCGGAGGGGCTGATCGCCGGGCAGGTGGGGCGTGGAAGCTTCGTGACGGGCGGGAGTGTGCGGCTGGACTGGGTGGGGGTATTGGACCGGGCGGAGGCTCCGGCGCCGGCTCCGGCGAGTCCGGGGCGTGGGGTGATCAGCTTCGCGGTCTCGCGTCCGTCGCGGAAGCTGTTCCCGCTGGAATCGTTCCGGGCGGCGGCGCGGAAGGTGCTGGAGCGCGAGGACCTGGCGGACATTCTGCAGTTGGGGTCGCCGGCGGGGTTCGAGCCGCTACGGCGGTACCTGCTGGAGGAAGCGCGCGCGCAGGGCATCGCGGGGGTCGGGGACGACCTGATCGTGACCAACGGCTGCCAGCAGGCGATGGACCTGATCGGGCGGGTGCTGGTGCGGGCGGGCGACGCGGTGGCAGTGGAAGATCCGGTGTATCCGGGGCTGAAGAACCTGTTGACGGGAATTGGGGCGCAGTTGTGCGCGGTGCCGTGCGGGCAGGAGGGCATGGATCCGGGGGCGCTGGAGCGGGTGCTGGAGCGGGAGCGGCCGCGGCTGGTGGTAGTGACGTCGAACTTCCAGAATCCGACGGGCGGGACGCTGCCGCTGGGGGCGCGGCGGGCGATCGCGGACGCGGCGCGGCGCACGGGCGTGCCGGTGATCGAGAACGATGCGTACGGCGAACTGCGCTATTCGGGAGAGGCGCTGCCGGCGATCAAGCAGTTGGACGAGACCGGGGGCACGGTGCTGCTGCGCAGTTTTTCGAAGGTGAGTTTTCCGGGGCTGCGGGTGGGATGGGCGCTGGGTCCGCGGCCGCTGATCGAGCGGTTGCGGGCGGCGAAGGAAGCCAGCGACCTGCACACGGATCAGCTTTCGCAGGCGGTACTGCTGGAGTTCGCGCAATCGGGGCAATTGGAGTTGCACCGGCGGCGGGTGCTGCGCGCGGGCGAGGAGCGGCTGGAGGCGACGCTGGAGGCGTGCAAGGAATTCCTGCCGCTGGGATCGAAGTGGACGCGGCCGGAAGGCGGAATGAATGTATGGGTGCGGCTGCCGGAGCCGCTGGACGCAGGCGATTTACTGGCGCGGGCGCAGCGGGCGGGCGTGGCGTATCTGCCGGGGCGGTATTTTTCGGTGGCGCGGTTCGAGGCGGGGGCGCTGCGGCTGAGTTTCGCGGGGCTGAGCGTGGAGGAGATCCGGCGGGGGATGGAGATTCTGGGGGCGGTTTTGAAGGCGGAGATGGAGACGGCGGCGGTTCCCCGGGAGCCGAGTCCGGCGATGGTGTGAGTGGGGAGCCGGGCATTTACCACAGAGGCACGGAAACACGGAGAAGAACACAGAGAGAGGCCCTGGGAAAGAGCAGGGTTAGTTAGTTAGTTAGTTAGTCAGTCAGGAGAGGCGACGATGTTTCAATTCAATAGCGAGCAGTTTCGAGTGAAGGTCGGGCTGGCGGAGATGTTGAAGGGCGGGGTCATTATGGACGTGACCAACGCGGAGCAGGCCCGGATCGCCGAGGATGCGGGGGCGAGCGCGGTGATGGCGCTGGAGCGGGTTCCGGCGGACATCCGCAAAGAGGGCGGCGTGGCGCGGATGGCGGCGATCAGCGTGATCGAGGAGATCATGAAGACGGTCACGATCCCGGTGATGGCGAAGGCGCGGATCGGGCACTTCATGGAGGCGCGGGTGTTGGAAGCGCTGGGGGTGGATTACATCGACGAGAGCGAAGTGCTGACGCCGGCGGACGAAGAGCATCACATCGACAAGAACGATTTCAAAGTGCCGTTCGTGTGCGGGGCGCGCAACCTGGGCGAGGCGCTGCGGCGGATCGCGGAGGGCGCGGCGATGATGCGCACGAAGGGCGAGGCGGGGAGCGGCAACATCGTGGAAGCGGTGCGGCACATCCGCACGATCGTGAAAGAGATGAAGCAGCTCACGGTGCTGGGGAAGGAAGAACTGGTGCACGAGGCGAAGAACCTGGGCTCGCCGCTGGAGCTGGTGGAATGGGTGGCGGCGCACGGGAAGCTGCCGGTGCCGAACTTCAGCGCGGGCGGGATCGCGACGCCGGCGGACGCGGCGCTGGTGATGCAGTTGGGCGCGGAGGCGGTGTTCGTGGGCAGCGGGATCTTCAAGTCGAGCGACCCGGCGGCGCGGGCGAAGGCGATCGTGCAGGCGGCGAAGAACTACAACAACCCGGAGAAGCTGCTGGAGGCGAGCAAGGCGCTGGGCGCGGCGATGCCGGGGCTGGAGATCAGCAAGATCGCCGAGGGCGAGTTGCTGCAGACGCGAGGCTGGTAATGAAGAGAGTCGGGGTGCTCGCGCTACAGGGCGATTTCGCGGCGCACGGGGCGGCGATCGAGCGGGCCGGTGGCGAGGCGGTCTATGTCCGCGAGCGCGAGCAGTTCGACGGGATCGACGGTTTGATCCTGCCGGGCGGGGAGAGCACGACGATGCTCAAGCTGCTGCGGTACGACGGGCTGTGGGAGGCGCTGGGGGAGTTCGGACGGCGGCGGCCGGTATTCGGCACGTGCGCCGGGGTGATCCTGATGGCGAAGGACGTGCGTAATCCGGCGCAGGAGAGCCTGGGGATGATGGACATCGCGGTGGAGCGGAACGCGTA
>JAFDVU010000155.1 GCA_018268835.1 Acidobacteriota bacterium
GCCCAGGTAGTAGGCGGCGATCTCGGCTTCTTCGCTGCCCGAGTACTTGGTGCGCAGGTCGGTGAAGACGCGGATGGCCTCGGTATCCTTGGCCTCCTGGGTGGGGAAGGCCAAGCCGCCGTTCCCGCTGGCGCCGACCGCGGCTTCCTGGACCCGGATCGCCGCCGCGAGCGCCTGCTCGCGCTTGACGTGCTGGCCGCGCTCGTAATAGACGTAGCCGGCAACCAGGACCGCGACGATAGCGAGGATGCCGCCGTACCTGCCGATCTCTTTCTGGTGCTCCTCGAAGAAGCTGAAACCGTGCTCCAACTGGAGCGCGACCTGGTCTGTCTTTAACTCTTTACGGGTGATTCTGGACACGAAAACCTCAGAATAAGGGTGAAACCTAATGATAGCATCCCGGAGCGGACGCTGAGCGGGGACGGCGCCGGCTCAGCGGATCACCGCGTCGCGAAGGCGATCCAACTGACGGCGGGCGATATCGGCCCACTGGCCGGAACTGTCCAGTTTGAGGTAGGCCTTCCAGTGGTGCACCGCACGCAGGGTTTCGCCCTGCCGTTCGCAGAGCAGCGCGAGGTTGAAATGGGCGTCGGCGTACCGGGGGTTGAGGGCCAGGGCGCGCCGGTAATGCTCGTTGGCCTCCCGGACGCGGTTCTGCTCGTCGTACAGGTTGCCCAGGTTGAACTGGGCGAGGGGATATTGCGGATCGGCCTCCACGGCTCGCCGGTAGTAGGTCTCGGCGAGTTCGAAGCGGCGCTGCCGGTAGTAAATGGTGCCCAGGTTGACCAGCGCGCCGGCGGCGGCCGGGTTCAGTTCCAGCACTTTTTCGTAGGCTTCGATGGCCTTCTCTACCGGCGCCCCGGTCTCCTCGAGTTCGAGGCCGCGCTGGAACCAGTCCTCGGACTCGCGCACGCGGTGGGAGGCCTTTCCCGCCGGGAAACTGCGCAGGCCGCCCAGTTCGGCCTCGTCGAAATCGAGCAGAATCTGGCCGCTGACGGCTTCCATTTTCTGTCCGCCGACCAGGACGGCGATGCGCCGTCCGTCGTCCACCAGGCGGAGTTCGGAGAGGGGTTGCTTGATCGGGCCGAGTTTCTGGCGCAGGGAGCGTAGCGCGCGCGCGATCTCGCGCACGGGGATGCCACGCTTGCGCAGTTGGATCAGAGTCTTGAAGGCGATCAGGTCGGAAAAGGAATAGGCGTCGGAGCGGGCAACCAGGTCCTGTTTCTCCCAGCTCTGCAATTGCCGCTCGCTGACACGAAATTTCCGCCGGACTTGCGCCCGGCTGTATGCCTCCTGCGGCGCCACGCGATCATTTTAGCAGTCCCCGGGTCCGGCGGGGGCGCTCCCACTTTACAGAAAAAAGTACTTGCCGAACGCCGCCGGCGGCGCTATGGTGAAAGCATGCCGCTGCCCCGGCCCCACCCCGAGGGAATGCACGAACACGCGATGGACAACCTGCGCTACATCCGTCAGACGATGGAGCGCGCGGGGTCCTTCACGGCGGTGCCCGGTGTGGGCGGCATCCTGATGGGGCTGATCGCGCTGGCGGCTGGCCGGCTGGCGGCGCGGCAGGGTTCGGCGGGCGCCTGGATCGCGGTGTGGATGGCGGCGGCGGTGGGAGCCCTCGCCGTGGGAATCGCGGGCGCGGCGCTCAAGAGCCGGCGCTTCCAGATGCCGCTGCTTTCCGGACCGGGACGCAAGTTCGTGGCCGGTTTCACGCCGGCGCTGCTGGCCGGCGGCGTGCTGACCCTGGTCTTCTACCGCGCCGGAGTCTCCGGGTTCCTGCCCGGGATGTGGCTGCTGCTCTACGGGGCGGCGGTGCTCTCCGGCGGATGGGCCTCGGTGCGGGTGGTTCCGCTGATGGGCGGCTGCTTCATGCTGGCGGGTACCATGGCGCTGCTGGTGCCGGGGTACAACGACCAGTTGCTGGCCGCGGGGTTCGGCGGCCTGCACCTGGTTTTCGGAGGGGTGATTGCGGCGAAATATGGCGGCTAAACAGAGCACGGCGCGGCGCGACCGCGAAAAGAAACCGGCACCGCTCGAGCTGGTGGGCGAGGCGCCGAAGCTCGACCGCATGGTGCACGAGCGGCTGCGGCTGGGCATCCTCAGCGCGCTGGCGGTGAACGATTCGCTCACCTTCAACGAACTCAAGAAGCTGCTCGAAACCACCGACGGCAACCTCAGCGTGCACTCGCGCAAACTCGAGGAGGCCGGCTACCTCACCTGCCAGAAAGGCTTCGAAGGGCGGGTGCCGCGCACGGACTACCGGCTCACCGCGGCCGGACGGCGCGCGCTGGAACGATATCTCGATCACATGGAGGCCCTCATACAGGCCACGCGCGGCCGCTGACAGCGGCCGGCGCCGGCCGGGAAACGGAGATCTATGGCTCATAACTTTACGGCACAAAGTACTCTACATGCGGGGATCATCATGGACGGCAACGGCCGCTGGGCGGTCGCCCGCGGCCTGCCGCGGATCGAAGGGCACCGCGCCGGCATCGACGCCGCGCGGCGGGTGGTGGAGGCGGCGCCGGATTGCGGCATCTCCACGCTGACGCTGTTCGCCTTCTCGAGCGACAACTGGCGGCGCCCCGCCGAAGAGGTGGCCTCCCTGATGCGGTTGCTCGAGTGGTATCTGGAGCACGAAACCGGGCGCGCCATGGCCAACGGCGTGCGTCTGGAGGTCATCGGGCGGAGAGACCGCCTCGACGCCGCGCTCTGCCGGGCGATCCTGGACGCCGAGCGCGCCACGGCTGGCGGAGAGCGCCTGCACCTGCGGTTGGCGATCGATTATTCGGCGCGCGACGCCATCCTGGCCGCGGCGCGCGGAGTGGCCGAATGGAGCCGGGAGGCCTTCGAGCGCGCCCTGGGGCCGGCGGTGGACCTGGTGATCCGCACCGGCGGGGAGCGACGGCTGAGCGATTTTCTGCTCTGGGAGTGCGCCTATGCCGAACTGGTGTTCTCGCGGACCATGTGGCCGGACTTCAGCGCGGCGGACCTGGCCGGCGCGGTACGCGAATTCCACAGCCGCGAGCGCCGCTTCGGGGAAATACCCCATGTAGCGGCCGCGCCACACCAGGCGTGGCTCGATTGAGGGGTCCGGCTGCGGCGATTGCACCACAAAACGACCCGCAAAGTGTGGCCATAAGGCCACACGGTAACTTTTCCAAGTCCTTCTGCATCAAGTAGTTGAACTCGCCCTCTCGGGCTGCTGTAATAAGACTTCACGATGCGGGAGTATCCCTTTGCGGTTTGAAACTACGGTGCAGCGCCCGGTGGAAGCGTCGGGCGTAGGTCTCCATTCCGGAGTTCCGGTGCGGATCCGCATTTTGCCGGCGCCGGTCTCCACCGGCATCGTGTTTCAGCGCACCGACCTGGACCATTTCCCGGTACCGGCGAGTTGGCGCAACGTGGCGCGCGTGAGCTACGCGACGAGCCTGATGCGCCAGGGCGTCCTCATCTCCACCACAGAGCACCTGCTGAGCGTTTTTTATTCGATGGGGATCGACAACGCCTACGTGGAGATCGACAACCTGGAGGTGCCGATCCTGGACGGCAGCGGGCAACCGTTTGTCGTGCTGCTCCAACAGGCGGGCATCCGGCAGTACCGGCGCAAACGCCGGTATCTGCGCGTGCGGCGCCCGATCTCGGTGGAGGACAAGGGCAAGCGAATCAGCATCCTGCCGGCGGAGAGTTTCCGTCTCACCTGCGATACGGACTATCCCGCGCCGGTGGGGCGGCAGTCGCTCGAACTGGAAGTGACGCCGGATCGGTTCGCCGCGGAGTTGGCGTTCGCGCGCACCTTCGGCTGGGAGAAGGATCTCGACCAGATGCGCAACATGGGTCTGATTCGAGGAGCGTCGCTGGACAACGCGGTATGCTTCACCCCCGAGGGGGTGCTGAATCCCGGCGGGTTGCGCGCGCCAGACGAGTGCTGCCGCCACAAGGCGCTGGATCTGATCGGGGACCTGGCGCTGCTGGGGCGTCCGCTGCTCGGCCACGTGATCGCCGAACGCGCCGGACACGCCATGCACGCCGCGCTGGTGGCGCGCATCATGAGCGACCCCACGGTTTACGAGATCATCACCTTCGACCAGTTGGCCTCGCGCGTGACGCAGGCCCTGGTCTCGTAGCCCGCGGCCTCACTCCACCGTGAACCGGTACTTGCCTTCGTAGGTCTGGCCGCCGACGGCATCCTTCACGGTGAGCAGCATGGTGTACTCGCCGGGGCGGGTGGTAGGCAGCAGGTTGAGCCCCATCTGCGCGGCGACGTAGCGCTTGGGGTAGAAGGAGTCGCTCGATTCGACGGCCGGCTCGGGCTGAGTCCACAGCACCTTCCCGGTGGGTGAGAGCAGGCCGGCCTGGTAGCTCACCTCGTTATGGTTCTTGTCGCCGTAGCGGAACCCGGTGATATCGAACTTGACCCACAGTGGATCGCCCGGCTTGAAGGCGGGCTTTTCGAGAGGGTGGGAATCGTCCTCGGCGCGCAGGAACTGGAAATTGCGGATCACCAGGGTCGGGCTGGGCTCCACCTCGCGGCCACGGACCTCGAACGGCACGGCGAGTTCGGCGTTGGTCTTGGCGAAGACGTCCTGGGCCTTGACCATGAGCTTGTAGGATCCGCTCGCCACCAGCGGCGGAATCAGCACCTGGGTGGCGATTTTGGGCATCCACTCCTTGTCCTGAGGCGCGACGTCGGTGATCAGTTCGTTCTGGTAGATCTCGGTGAGCGGGATGCCCTTGGGATCGAACGCCTGGACCGAGTACGTGACATGCACCTTGTCCTCCGCGGTCTTCGAGTAGCCCGCGATGCGGCAGGAGAAGAACAAAGTCTCACCCGGAACATGTTCGAACCCCGAGGGAACCCGGATGCCGTCTTCACTTTGCGCGATCACGGGCCGCACGATTTCGAGGCCGGGAGGGGTAGCAGCGCCGGCAAGCGCCGTAATCAGCAGGGCCGGTAGTAGCGGTCGCATAAGGGACCTCTACCGCCAAGGGTAGCAGGTGGCGCTACGCGTGGCGCCGGCGGCGCAAGATCAGCGGCAGGGCCGCCGGGATCAGCAGCAGCGTGCCCGGTTCGGGGACGCCGGAGCCGCCGCTCTGGCTGGTAATCGTGGCGCCGAGAGCGGTGGAAAGGTAGCAGCAACCGCTGTTCGAGGCCACGATAAAATCGATCGTGTCTCCGGCGTTGAGCGAGAGATTCGAAAACCCGATCGTGGGTCCCGTCAGGAACGTATTGACGTTGACGGACTGCAGCGAAGTGCCGTTGTGGTACACCGAACCGGTCGTGGCGCTCTGCCCGGAGTCGGCGCCCTTAAAGATGCCGGTCATGGAATAGAGGCCCGCCGTCGGCGCGGTGAAGCGCAGGATCGTGCCGCCGGACGATTGCGGGTCCATGGTCACAAAACCGGGGAACACGTTGACGGTGCCGCTGGTGAGCGTGCCCGCAGTCCCGTTCCACTCCATGGACGACGTGCCCGGGAAGGATGCGCCGTTATTCAGGCACTCGGTGGGCGAGGCGGCGAAGCAATTCTGCGTGACGACGGACATGGCAGCGAAGGCTGCCGGAGTGGCTCCCCAGCCGTAGGAAAATACGCTGCTGGCGCCGGGGTTATTGCTCGCATTGAAGTCAGCTGCAACATCCCAGCTTCCGGCAAGTGCACTTGAGGCAGCGACAATCGTGAACAGCATCAGTTTCCGCATAGGTCCCCTCCTAATTGGTGGACTTTTCAACAATTATGAGGATCCAATAGGTATTAATCAACCCAAAACCGGAGGCCAAGGCGACCAAAAGTACCAGTACTAACGGCGGGGCGGGAGGCTACAGCACCTCGCGAAGATAGTGCCCGGTATAGGATGCTTCGACGCGCGCGATCTCTTCGGGGGTGCCGGTAGCCACGACATTTCCGCCGCGCCATCCGCCTTCGGGGCCGAGATCGATCACCCGGTCGGCGGCTTTGATGACTTCCAGGTTGTGTTCGATGATGAGCAAGCTTCCGCCGTTCTCGATCAACCTCTGGAAGCTGGCCAGCAGTTTGGCGATGTCCTCGAAGTGCAGCCCGGTGGTGGGTTCGTCGCAGATGAACAGGGTGCCGGCGCAGGTGGCGGCGGCCAGATGCGAGGCCAGTTTCACGCGCTGCGCCTCGCCGCCGGAAAGGGTAGTCGCCGACTGTCCCAACCGCAGGTAGCCCAGTCCGACATCGTCCAGCATCTTCAGCCGCTGCACCAGGCGGGGCGCGGCGTGGAAGAACTCCATGGCCTCGCGCACGGTGAGTTGCAGGACCTCGTGGATATTCTTCCCGTTGTAGCGGATGTCCAGGACGGCGCTCTTATAGCGCGTGCCCTTGCACTCCTCGCACACCAGTTCGACATCGGCCAGGAACTGCATCTCGACCGTCACCGTGCCGTCGCCCTGGCAGACTTCGCAGCGTCCGCCGGGAATGTTGAAGGAGAAATGCCCGGCGGTGTAGCCGCGCCTCTCGGCGTCGCGCGTGGCGGCGAACAAGCCGCGGATCAGGTCGAACGCCTTGATGTAGGTGACCGGGTTGGAGCGCGGCGTTCGACCGATGGGCGATTGATCGATCATGACGGTCTGCTGCACCCGGTCGGCGCCCTCGACCTTGCGGCAGGTGGCCTGCGCTCCCGGAGCCGGGTCCATCTCCGCGCCGCCTCCCGCCTCGCCTTCCGTCTCGCGCGCCTTGTGCAGCGAAGCCAGCGAGCGGTAAATCACATCGTGCACGAGGGTGGACTTGCCCGAGCCGGAGACGCCGGTGATCACCACCATCATGCCCAGCGGGATCTCGACGTCGATGCCCTTGAGGTTGTGAGCGCGCGCTCCCAGGAAACGCAAGGTGCGGCGCGGGTCGGGCTCGCGCCGCGGGCGCGCGGCGGACACTTTCATTTCGCCGCGCAGGTAGCGCGCGGTCAGGGATCCGTCGCGGTCGCTCATGAGGCGATCGAGTGGCCCTTCGAAGACGATATTCCCGCCGTGTTCGCCGGCGCCGGGTCCGAGATCGACGATGTGATCGGCGGCGCGCATCACTTCGGGATCGTGCTCCACGACCACGATCGTATTGCCCAGTCCGCGCAGTTCTTCGAGGATGCGGATCAGCCGCCCGGTGTCGCGCGTGTGCAGGCCGATCGAGGGCTCGTCGAGGACGTAGCAGGCGCCCACCAGGCGCGAACCGAGCGAGGTGGCGAGTTGAATGCGCTGCGCCTCGCCGCCGGAGAGTGTGCTGGCCAGGCGGTCCAGCGTCAGGTAGTCGAGGCCCACGTCGTTGAGGAATTTGAGGCGCTGGCGGATCTCGATCAGAATTTTGTCCGCGATGGCGCTCTCTTCCGGGCTCAGTTCCAGCCGGCCGAAGAACTCCCACGCCTCGGCAATGTTCATGCGCACGACCTCGGCCAGGTTGCGGTCCCCGACCCGGACGTACAGGGCCTCCTTACGCAGGCGCGCGCCGCGGCACTCCGGGCACAGCGCGTAACCGCGGTAGCGGCTCAGGAAGACGCGCACGTGCAGCTTGTACTTCTTGCTCTCTAGGAAATCGAAGAAGCGGCGGATGAAGGCGTCGAGGGTTTCGCGCTCGGCTTCGGTGAGGTCGGCGACCGGAGCCTTGAAGCGGAAGCGCGGCGCGTGTTTTTTGAAATTGCCCAGCCAGGAGCGGTACTTGGGCTTGCTCCACGGATCGACCGCGCCCTGCTCGAGGGAGAGCGTGGGGTCGGGGATCACGCGGTTCATGTCGAAATCGATGGTGTTGCCGAAGCCCTGACAGCGCGGGCAGGCGCCGAAGGGCGAATTGAAACTGAACAGGATCGGCTCGGGCTGGGCGAACTCGCGATCGCAGGTCTTGCACTGGAAGCGCTCGCTGAATCGCAGGCGCGCGCCGCCCTGGGCGGCTTCGAAAATGGCTTCGCCGGCTTCGCGGTAGCAGATTTCGGTGGAATCGACGACTCGCTGGTGGAGGCCCGGCAAGATGGCGATACGGTCCACGAGCGCATACACCGGCTGGGCGAAGTCGATATCGAGCAGCGACTCCGGCGTCGAGAACTCAAACAGGCGTCCGTTCTGGAAGAGGCGGTTGAAGCCGTGCTTGCGCAGTTCGTTGAGGCGCTCGCGCAGGGCGTCGCCGGTGTGCTTACCGGTGGGGAAGAGCACGTACCAGCGCGAGCCCTCCGGCTCGGCGAGGACGCGCGCGGCGACCTCGTCCACGGTATCGCGGAGCACGCGCGTGCCGCAGGTGGGGCACCAGGTCCGGCCGACCCGGGCGTAGAGCAGGCGCAGGAAGTCGTAGCACTCCGTCGAGGTGGCCACCGTCGAGCGCGGGTTGCGGGTGGTGTTCTTCTGGCGGATGGCGACCGCCGGGGCGATGCCGTCGATTTCGTCCACGGCGGGTTTTTCCATGCGCTCCAGGAACTGGCGCGCGTAGGCGGAGAGCGATTCCACGTAGCGCCGCTGGCCCTCGGCGTAGATGGTGTCGAAGGCGAGCGAGGACTTCCCGCTGCCGCTGACACCGGTGATCACGGTGAGGCGGTTGTGGGGAATGGAGAGCGAAATGTCCTTGAGGTTATGGACCCTGGCGCCCCGGATCCGGATGTAATCTTGCACGGGCACTCCTATTATACGATTCGCGTCCGGCGGGCTTGATTTAGTTGCAGCGCTCTAAAGTCCTGCGGGTGTTCACCCGATATGAGGATTGAACCCGCACTGCGGCGCAGTCGCGGTGCCTTGAGTTTCGCCGCCCGGCGAGATCCGACCACTTTTTCAGGAGCTAAAGGATGCCCATTTCCCGGACCAAGTCGAGTCCTCAAACCAAAGCGGCGCCCGCCAACGGGTGTCTTACCGAACTCCAGCGGCTGGCTGCCGCCATCGAGGCGGGCCGTGTGAACGAACGGGCCGATCTTGCGGCCGTTCCGGATCGCGAGATTCTGGAGGCGGTCAATCGTATCGTGGATGCCTTTTCGGCGCCGCTGACGGCGGCGAACGAGCACGTCGCCCAACTGGCCAAGGGGATTCTGCCGCCGCGCCTGGCCGGCGAATACCGCGGCGATTTCGACACATTGCAGCGCAATCTCAACGCCTGCGCCGGTCAGTTGAGCGAGGTATCGGAAGAGTTGCGGCGCATGGGCGAGGAGCACGCCGCGGGCGATATCGACGTATTCGTGCCGGTGGAGCGTTTCGAAGGGATCTTCCGCGCCATGGCGCGCGCGGTCAACGACACGGCAGCGGGCCACATCACGGTGAAGAAGAAGGCCATGGCCTGCGTGGACGAGTTCTCCAAGGGCAACTTCGAGGCCCCGCTCGAGCAGTTCCCGGGCAAGAAGGCGTTCATCAACGAGACCATCGAGCGGCTGCGCGGCAACATCAAGCGGTTCATCGAAGAGATGCGCCACATGAGCGAGGAGCACAACCGCGGGGACATCGACGTTTCCATCGCGGCCGATCACTTCGAGGGCGCTTTCCGCATCATGGCCAGCGGAGTCAACGACATGGTGGGAGGCCACATCGCGGTGAAGAAAAAGGCGATGGCCTGCGTGGACGAGTTCTCCAAGGGTAATTTCGAAGCGCACCTGGAGAAGTTCCCGGGCAAGAAGGCGTTCATCAACGAAGCCATCGAGCGCCTGCGCACGAACATCAAGAGGTTCATCGAGGAGATGAACCGCATGAGCGACGAGCACAACAAGGGCGATATCGACGTGACTATTCCGCTCGACCGTTTCGAGGGCGATTACCGTGTCATGGCGCGCGGAGTCAACGAGATGGTGGGGGGGCACATCGCGGTGAAGAAGAAGGCGATGGCCTGCGTGGGTGAATTCGGCCGCGGCAATTTCGACGCGCCGCTGGAGCGCTTCCCCGGCAAGAAGGCTTTCATCAACGAGACCATCGAGACGGTACGGACCAACCTCAAGGCCCTGATCACCGACATGGACATGCTGGCCGGGGCGGCACGCGAAGGCGCGCTTTCGACCCGCGCGGACGCGACGCGCCACGGAGGTGACTTCCGCCGCATCGTCGAAGGCGTCAACCAGACGCTGGACGCGGTCATCGGACCGCTCAATGTGGCCGCCAACTATGTGGAGCGGATCAGCAAGGGCGACGTGCCGCCGCCCATCACCGACACCTATAACGGCGACTTCAACACCATCAAGCAGAACCTCAACGTGCTCATCGGGGCCATGGATGAGATCACCGAAGCCGCCGAGCATATCGCGCGCGGCAACCTGACGGTGGAGATCCGGGAGCGCAGCGAACAGGACAAGCTGATGCGGGCGCTCTCCGCCATGGTGGCCGGGCTGACCAAGGTCGTGGTCGAGATCAAGTCGGTGGCCTCGGAGGTTTCCAACGGCAGTGCCGCCATGAGTTCGGCGGCGGCCGAGCTTTCGCAGGGCGCCAACACGCAGGCCGCATCGGCCGAGGAAGCGTCCTCCTCCATGGAAGAGATGGTTTCCAACATCCGTCAGAACGCCGATAACGCGCAGCAGACCGAGAAGATCGCCGTGCGTTCGGCCGAGGATGCCCGCGAAGGCGGCCGCAGCGTGGCCGAGGCGGTGACCGCGATGAAGGAGATCGCCAGCAAGATCTCGATCATCGAAGAGATCGCGCGGCAGACCAACATGCTGGCCCTCAACGCGGCGATCGAAGCCGCGCGGGCTGGCGAGCACGGCAAAGGCTTCGCGGTGGTGGCGGCGGAGGTCCGCAAACTGGCCGAACGCAGCCAGAAGGCCGCCGGCGAGATCAACCAGCTTTCGGCGTCCACCGTGCGGGTGGCCGAGAAAGCGGGCGACATGCTGGAGAAACTGGTGCCCAACATCCAGAAGACCGCCGACCTGGTCAAGGAGATCAGCGCCGCGTCCAACGAACAGAACACGGGCGCCGAGCAGATCAACACGGCGCTGCAGCAGTTACAGACGGTGATTCAGCAGAACGCGTCGGCCGCCGAGGAGATGGCCTCCACCAGCGAGGAACTCACCGGGCAGAGCGACGGGCTGATGAACACCATCGACTTCTTCGATATCGGCGGGAAGGCGCAGGGACCGGCCGCGGGACGCGCGCCCGCGGCAAAAGCCGCAGGGCGGGCACCGGTTGCCAAGACGGCTTCGGTCGCCAAACTGGCCACCGCCGTCAAGAACGCCGGAACCGGGAAAAAGAACGGCCAGGGCGGCGGCTTCGCGCTGTCGCTGCAGGGCGCCGGCGACAAGATTGACGAGGAATACGAACGCTACTAGCGGCTTCGGGAGGCAAACCATGAGCGTGGCAACCATAACCGAGACCTGCCAGTACCTGACCTTCAAACTGGACAGCGAGATCTTCGCCCTGGACGTGGCGACGGTGCGGGAGGTGCTGGATTTTACCAGCCTCACCCGCATCCCGCGCACGCCGGAGTTCATGCGCGGGGTGATCAACCTGCGCGGCAGCGTCGTGCCGGTGGTCGACCTGCGGCTGGCCTTCGGCATGTCGGCGACCGAGAAGACGGTCAACACCTGCATTGTCGTGGTGGAGGTGAACCTGGAGGGCGAAAGGACCATCATCGGCGCACTGGCCGATTCGGTCGAGGAGGTAATCGATCTGGAGCCGGAGCAGATTCAGCCGGCTCCGCGGATGGGCACCTCCATCCGCACCGATTTCATCCGCGGGATGGGCAAGCGGGACAGTCATTTCCTGATGATCCTGGACATCGACCGGGCGTTTTCCGGCGATCAACTCGCCGGGCTGCGGATGCCCGGGGACGCCCAGTAAAGGGACCCCGGGGGATCGCCGTCATGACAGGGGAAGGGATCGCCGAGCGCGACTTCCGCGAGTTGTGCGCGCTGATTCAGGCCGAGTGCGGAATCGTCTTTACCGCCAACAAACGCACCATGGTGGAGAGCCGTTTGCAGCGGAGGGCGCGAGCGCTCGGCCTGGGTTCGCTGGCCGATTACTGCGGGTATCTGCGCGGGCGCGGGGGGCGGGAGCGGGAGACCCCGCACCTGGTCGATGCCGTCACCACCCATAAGACGGATTTCTACCGCGAACCGCTGCATTTCGAGTGTCTCGCCCGGCAGGTACTGCCCGATCTGGTGGCTTCCGGGGCCGGGACGCGGCGTCCGCTGGAAGCCTGGAGCGCGGCCTGTTCGACGGGTGAAGAGCCTTACACGATGGCCATGGCAATGTACGAATTCGGGCGCGGCGCGGACCAGCCGCTGCGCTGCCGCGTCACCGGCAGCGACATCTCTCTGCCGGTGCTCGACACGGCGCGCATGGGGGTCTACCGTGAGGAAGCCATCGCACCCTTACCCAAGGACTTCCGCCGCTACCTGCTGCGCAGCCGCGACCGTTCGAGGGGCCTGGTACGGATCGCGCCCGAGATCCGCGCAATGGTCGGGTTCCGGCAGGTGAACCTGATGGATTCCGGCTACGGCTTTGCGGAACGGCTGGACCTGGTCTTCTGCCGCAACGTCATGATCTATTTCACGCGTTCCACACAGGCGGCGGTGCTGGGGCGGATCAGCGCGACACTGCGCGCCGGAGGCTACCTATTTCTGGGCCACTCCGAATCGCTCTGCGGCCTCGATCTGCCGCTGACGCAAGTTTCGGCCACGGTCTACCGGAGGACGCATGCCTGAACCGTACACGGTCTTTCTGCAGCCCTGCGAGATGGTGTTGGTGACACGGCCGGCCCGCCTGAAGACCGTACTTGGTTCGTGCGTCGGAATCACCATGAGGGTGAGGTCCGGGGGAGCCGCGGCGATGGTTCACTGCCTGCTGCCCAGGGCGGACGCGCCCTTCCACCAACTGCAGGCGGCGGAGCAATACCGTTACGTGGATGCGGCGGTGGAGCGCATGCTGGCGGCCTTCGCGCGGCGGGGAGCGGCTGCCGGCAATCTGGAGGTCAAGCTGTTCGGCGGCGCCGACCACCTGGCGTCGGGCGGCGGAGAATCGGGGTATCGCGTGGGACGGAGAAACGTGGATGCGGCGTTGGAATCGCTGGCCGGACACGGCATCGAGCCGGTGTCGACGGTGGTGGGGGGACGGTGCGGCCGGCTGGTGGAATTCGACACTTCTTCGGGCAGCGTCTACGTCAAGCGGCTGCCATCGCCGTCGGCGGGGTGCGGAGGGACAAAATGAAACCGTTGCGGGTACTGATCGTCGACGACTCCGCGGTGGCACGGCGAACCCTGGCCGAGGTACTCGGTTCGGATCCGGCGATTGAAATCATGGGCACCGCGGCCGACCCGTTCATCGCCGCCGCGCGCATCCGCGAGGAAGTGCCGGACGTGATCGTGCTGGACGTGGAAATGCCGCGCATGGACGGCATCACGTTCCTGCGCAAGATCATGGAGCAGCGGCCGATCCCGGTGGTGATCTGCTCCAGCCTGACCGAGCACGGCGCGGAGACCACGCTGCGGGCGCTCGAATACGGCGCGGTCGAGATCGTTACCAAGCCCAGGCTGGGCACCCAGGAATTCCTCCGCGAGTCGCGCGAAGTGCTGTGCGAGGCGGTCAAGGGAGCGTGCAAGGCCCGGCTGCACGGGTACCGGGCGGTGGAGCCGGCGCTGACCGCGGATGCCGTGCTGGCGCGTCCGTCGTCGCTGGCGATGGTGGAGACCACCGAAAAGGTGGTCCTGATCGGGGCGTCCACCGGAGGCACGGAGGCGCTGAAGGTGCTGCTGGAGCGTATGCCGCCGGATGCGCCGGGGATGCTGATCGTGCAGCACATGCCGGAGAAGTTCACCGCCGCCTTCGCGCAGCGGCTGGACGGGCTGTGCGCGGTTTCGGTCAAAGAGGCGGCCAACGGCGATACGGTCCTGCGCGGGCAGGCCCTGGTAGCGCCGGGCAACCGCCACATGCTGCTCAAGCGCAGCGGCGCGCGCTACTTCGTCGAAGTCCGGGACGGACCGCTGGTGTGCCGGCACCGGCCCAGCGTGGACGTGCTGTTCCGCTCCGGCAGCCGCTACGCCGGACGCAACGCCGTCGGCGTGCTGATGACCGGGATGGGCAACGACGGCGCGCACGGGCTGCTCGAAATGAAGCAGGCCGGGGCGCGGACGATCGCCCAGGACGAAGCCAGCAGCGTGGTCTTCGGCATGCCGGGCGAGGCCATCAAGCTGGGCGCGGCGGACAAGGTGCTGCCGCTGGGGGCCATCGGCGGAGCGATTCTGGAGGCTTGCCAGTGAGGCTGCCCTTCCGGTGGAAGTTCGGCTCGCGCCGCCACGCCGCGCGGATCGCGGCGGCCTGTCGCGCTGCGGCGCGGGCGCTGGGCGAGGGCACCGGCGAAACCGAGCGCGACTTCCTGGCGGTCGGCGGCAAACTGGAGGCCATCGTGATCCACGCCCGCTCGGCGGCCGACGCCATCTCCGGTCCGCTGGCGGCGTTGGGAGACGCCAGCGGAGAAGCCATGGCAGGCGCGCTCGACGAAATCGAATCCTGGGCTCGCGGCCTGGGGGACACGCGCGGCCAGGCGGCGGGGTTGAGCGGACTGGAACCGGTGGTGGCGGCGGTGCGGACACCGCTCGAGCAACTCGGCGGCGCGGCCCGCATGTTGCGCGTAACCGGCATCGTCACACGGGTGGAGAGCGCGCGGCTGGGCGGCCATGCGGCCGGCTTTCTGGCGCTTGCCGACGATGTCGCGGCGCTGGCGGCCGATATCGAGGAACGATCGTCGGCGGTACAGGCGGCGGTGGAGGAACTGCGCCGTGTGCTGGCGGGCACGCGGGAGAGCGTCACCGCCTCCGAAGGACGGCAGCACCACAACCTGCTGAGGCTGCTCGAGGAGTGCCGCGCCGCACTGGAGGATCTGGACCGCGGGCAGGAGCGGGTGCGCGCGGTGTCGGCCCGGGCGCGGGACGGGTACGGCCGGATGGTGGAGGAAGTGGGCCGGATCGTTGTGGCGCTGCAGTTTCACGACAGCACGCGGCAGCGCCTGGAGCACGTCTCCGAGGCGCTGAGCGGGCTGGCCGGACACCTGGAATCGGGCGGCGGCACGGACGGTGCAGCGGCGCTCGTGCGGCTGCAATCGGCGCAGGTCGGCGAGGCGCGCCGGGCGTTCGTGCAATCGGTCGAGGAGATCCGGCGCGATCTGGAGGAGGTTCAAGAGACGACGGCGGAACTGGTGCGCGCGGCGGGGGAACTCGGCGGCGGTGAGGGCGGGCCGAGCGCGGCGGGCCATGCGGCGGCGGCGGCGGGCAGCATTGCCGGCTGGATCGAGATGCGGCGCTCGCTGGGCGCGGCGGCGGAGCAGGTGGCCGCGGGATGCGCGCGCATCGGCGGGTTCGTAGAGGAAATTCGCGGGGTCGGAATGCGGCTGCTGCGGCTGGCGCTGAACGCCGAGGTCGAAGCCGTGCGGCTGGCCGATTCCGGGGCAGTGATGGAGGCCGTGGCGGAGGGTATACGCGGTGTCAGCCAGGAGGCCTCGGGCCACGCCGAACAGGCAGGTGAAGCGCTTTCCCGGGCCGAAGCCGGGGTGGCCGGATTCGCCCGCGGGCTGGATGGGGACGGCGGGCAGGATACCGGCCGGGCACGCGAAGCCGAGGCGCGCCTGCGCCAGTTGTGCGCCGAACTGGACGGGCGCGCAGCCGCCGCCCGGCAACTGCTGGCCGCGATGGCCGGACGGGGCGCCGAGTTGTCCGGGGAGATCTCCGCCCTGGCCGCCGGATTGACCGCGGATGAGCAGATGGAGCAGGCGTGCACGGCGTGCCTGGCGGCGCTGGCCGAGGCTGCCCGCGCGGCCGAAGACGCGCGGGGCGACGACGCCGGCAAGCCGGCCGACAGCCTGGCCTCCGTGGCCGGGCTCTACACCATGCAACACGAGCGCGAAGTACACGCCACGGTGGCGGGAACGTCTCCGCCGCCCGCCGCCGGGGAGGCGGAGGCATGCGCCTCGGCGCTGGGCGACAACGTGGAGCTGTTTTGAGGATTGGAATATGGATGACAGCGGGATCTTGATTCGGACCTCGACGGACGGCGGCGCGAACGTAGTGCGGGTCTCCGGAGAGCTCACCATCGCCTCCGCCGGACAACTGCGGCAGGCCCTGGGGGCCGCGCTGGAGCAAGGCGGACACACGGTGCTGGACCTGACCGCGCTGGCGGCGGCGGACCTGAGCGGGCTGCAACTGCTCTACTCGGCGCGGCGGGGCTGGAGCCAGACGGAAGGACAGGTGGAATTCGCCGGCGTGCCGCAGTGGCTGCGGACCATGGCGGCGCAGGCGGGCTGCAAACCGCTGCGGGGCGAGGCCTCGCCGGGAGGGTGCATCAATGGCGAAGACGATACTCACGGTCGATGATTCGGCCAGTGTCCGGCAGTTGGTGGGATTCACGCTGCGCGGCGCCGGCTACGACGTAGTCGAAGCTGTGGACGGCGAAGATGCGCTGGCGCGCCTGAAGGGCGCCATCCACCTGGTGATTACCGACCTCAACATGCCGCGCATGGACGGCATCGAACTGGTCAAGCGGATCCGGTCCTCGCCGGTGTACAAGTACGTACCGGTGATCATGCTGACCACCGAATCGCAGGAGACCCGCAAGCAGGCCGGCAAGGCGGCGGGGGCCACCGGGTGGATTGTGAAGCCGTTCGCCGCCGAGCAGCTTCTGGCCGTGCTTAAGAGGGTACTGGGATGATGGACCGTCACATTGCCGCGTTTCGCGAAGAGGCGGCGGAACTGCTGAGGGAACTCGAAGGCTCCCTGCTGGAACTGGAGGAACGGCCCGGCGACGCCGACGTGGTGGGCCGGGTCTTCCGCGCGCTGCACACCATCAAGGGCTCGGGCGCCATGTTCGGGTTCACGCTGCTGAGCGGATTCACGCACCGCGTGGAAACCGTCTTCGACGGCGTGCGCGAAGGACGAATCCCGGTGACCGGCGCCCTGATCGGCGCCACCCTGGCGGCGCGGGATCACATTCAGGCGCTGTTGGCCGCGCCGGAGGGCGGCGGCGAAGAACTCGGCCCCGCCGGAGAAGCCATCCTGGAGCAGTTGAACCGCGCAGTGCGGGAGGCGTCCGAAGCGCCGGAACCCGCCGCTGCTGCCGCAGACGCGGGACCGCCCGAGCCTGGGCGCGCGCCGGCCGGCGAGGCCGCCACGGCGACGTGGCGTATCCGCTTTGAGCCGGCCCCGGATATCCTGCTCACGGGCGCCAACCCGCTTCTACTGCTGCGCGAACTCGGCGAACTGGGCGATCTCAGCCTGCTGGCCCACATGGACCGCATTCCGCCACTGGCGGATTTCGATCCGGAGAAGTGCTACATCTACTGGGACCTGATCCTCACCACCGCGGCCGGGAAGGACGCCATTCGCGACGTATTCATCTTTGTCGAGGACCGCGCGCGCATCTCGATCGAGCCCGTGGGCGAGACCGAGGCCGGACGCGTCGGCGACGTGCTGGCGGCGCGCGGCGACATTCATCCCGAGGCCATCGAAGCCGTCATCAAGGAGCGCCCGCGCGTGGGCGAACTCCTGGTTTCGCGCGGCATCACCAGTGAAGACCGCGTGCGCGCGGCCCTGCTCGAGCAGCAGCACATGGGCGCGCTGCGCGACAAACGGCAGCGGGTGGAGGCGGAAAGCACGCTGCGCGTGCCCGCGGCCAAGCTGGACAGCCTGGTGAACATCGTCGGCGAACTCGTCACCATGCAGGCGCGTCTCTCCGGCTACGCGCTGGAATCGGGCGATGCCGAGATCATGTTCATCGCGGGCGAAGTGGAGCGGCTCACCGAAACCCTGCGCGAGAGCGCGATGAGCATGCGGATGCTGCCCATCGGCGAGACCTTCGCGCGCTTCAAGCGGCTGGTGCGGGATCTTTCCTCGGACCTGGGCAAGCGCGTGGACCTGGTGATCGAGGGCGCCGCCACGGAACTGGACAAGAGCGTGATCGAGGTCCTGGTGGATCCGCTGGTACACCTGATCCGCAACGCCATCGATCACGGCATCGAAACGCCGGAACGCCGCGCCGCCGCGGGCAAGCCTCCCGTGGGACGGCTGCTGCTGGCGGCTTCGCACGAAGGCGCGTTCGTCTCCATCCGGGTGGCGGACGACGGAGCCGGCCTGGACCACGCGGCCATCCGCGCGCGCGCCATCGAACGGGGGCTGATCGCGCCCGACGCGGTGCTCACCGAACAGCAGACCGCGGCCCTGATCCTCAAACCCGGTTTCTCCACCGCCTCGGCGGTGAGCGAGATTTCCGGGCGCGGCGTCGGCACCGACGTGGTGCAGCGCGGCGTGGAAGCCCTGCGCGGAACCCTCACGATCAAGAGCGCGCAGGGACAGGGCACCACCGTCACGCTACGCATCCCACTGACGCTGGCGATCATCGACGGGCTGTTGGTGGAAGCCGGCGGCGATTGCTTCGTGGTGCCGTTGTCCAATATCTCCAGTTGCCTGGAACTGGCGCGTGAACGCGAAGGCGAGCGCCGGCAGTCGCTGGTCTCGGTGCGCGATCAGCTCGTGCCCTACGTGGTATTGCGGGAACGCTTCCACATTCCCGGAGAGGCCCCGGCCACCGAACAGGTGATCATCGCGGAGACGCGCGAAGGGCCGTGCGGGCTGGTGGTGGACCGGGTGATCGGCGACCACCACACGGTGGTCAAGAAGCTGGGCAACCTCTACCGCCACGTGGAGGAGGTTTCCGGGGCCACCATTCTCGGCAACGGCAAGGTGGCGCTGATCCTCGACGTGGACAAGATGGCCCGCGTGGCGTAGCAGGCCGGCGGCCGGTGGCGCGCGGACGATTCGCGTTATGCTTGGCGGAGGCATGAAGGATGTCCCCGCCATCCCTTCCCCGGCCGCGACGGCTGCCCCGGCGCCGGCGATGACCCGCGCGCAGCGGATCCTGCTTGCCCTGCTGGTAGCCTCGATCCTGCTCAACTACGTGGACCGCAGCAACCTCTCGCTGGCCGCCCCGCTGGTGCAGAAGGAGTTCGCCCTGAGCGACACGTCGCTCGGCAAACTCTTCTCGGCTTTCTTCTGGACCTACGCGCT
>JAFDVU010000156.1 GCA_018268835.1 Acidobacteriota bacterium
AGTTCCTTGATCAGGGTTCCGTAATTCGAACCGAAGGAGCCGTCCTTGTGGTCGGAAAGCATCTTTACCTTATCCACGCCGAACGCCCCGCACCAGCGTTTCTGCGCGAACGGCAGGTCCATGCTCACGGTGAGAATATCCACGCCCGGCAGACTCGCGGCTTCCTCGTTGAAGCGCTTGGTTTGCGCATCGCACACCGGGGTGTCGAGCGAGGGCACGACGCTGATGATCCGCACGTTGCTCCCCGTATCCTTCAGGCTCACCGGTTTCAGCGCGCCGTCGGTCACGGTGAAATCGGGGGCGCTGTCGCCCGCCTTCAATTCCGGCCCGATCAGGGTCAGAGGGTTACCCTTCAGAGTGGTTGCTCCTGGTCTTTCCATGGCTTTCTCCTGGCGATTCAAAGGATGGGAATCAGTAACGATTGTTATTGTATCAACTCACTTAACCCGGACGGGTCCGAAACCGGCAACTTGCAGGTATAGTCGCGGCATACGTAAGCCGCCGCACGTCCCTCCGCCGCGCCCATCGGCGCCGCCCACGGAGCCAGCGCGGCCACCCGGTCCCGCGATGAGGCGTCCGTCCGCAGCAGGATCCTGTGCGGCACGAAGCGCGCCCGCACCGCCTCCACCAGCGCGCCGGCATCCTCGCCGGTGATCACGATCTCGCGCGCGCCCGCCTCGATCCATTCGCACGCCGAGAGCATCCGCGGAATCGCCACCGGCACGTGCGACAGCCGCGACCCGAAAGCGCGCAGCGCGCGCCCGGCCGAGTCCCGGAGATCGCCGCGCCCGGTGATTGCCGCCAGCCGCAGCAGGTTGCTCACCGCCACCGAGTTGCCCGAAGGCTCCGCGCCGTCGTAGTCCTCTTTCACGCGCAGGATCACGCTGCCGTCATCCGCCGCCGAACTGTAGAACGCGCCGGATTCGGTGTCCTCGAACAATTCGCGCATCTTCTCCGTTAAGGCGAGCGCCAGTTCCAGGTGGCGCGGATCGAACTGCGCGTCGTAGAGATCCAGCAGCCCCTGGGCGAACATGGCGTAGTCGTCGAGGAAGCCGGGGATCGCGGCCTCGCCCGCGCGATAGCGCCGGAGCAGCGCGCCGCTCGCCGGATCGTACAGCCGCGCCAGCACGAAGTCCGCCGCCCGCCGCGCCGCCGCGGCGTAGCGCGGCTCCTGGAGCACGGCGCCGCCGAGCGCGAAGGCGGAGATCATGAGCCCGTTCCACGCGGTGAGGATCTTATCGTCGAGGTGCGGGCGCACGCGGGTCCGGCGCGCCTGCATCAACTCGCCTTCGATGCGGCTCAGCGCCGCCGCCACGTCACCGGGGCGCGCGCCGAAATGCGCGGCCGTCTCTTCCACGGTGTGCGCGCGGTAGAGGATGTTCTTCCCGGTGAACTCGCCGTGCGGATCGTGCTCCACGTTGCCGCCGTCGCGCATCCCGTAGCGGTAGGCGAACCACTCGCGGCCGGGTTCGGAAATCTCCTCCCACGCCCAGATGTAGAACGCTCCCTCGCCCTTGATATCCGGGTGGTCCGCGCGGATCACGCTATCGGCATCCTCGGCGGAATAGAACCCGCCTTCGGGGTCCGTCATGTCGCGCAGGACATAATCGAAGATCCCGCGCGCAGTATCCGCGTACTGCCTTTCGCCCGTGATCTGGTACGCCTCCAGGTAGGACGAGGCGAGTTGAGCCTGGTCGTAGAGCATCTTCTCAAAATGCGGGACGAACCAGCGGTCGTCCACCGAGTAGCGATGGAAGCCGCCGCCGAGCTGATCGTACATCCCGCCCCGGGCCATCTCGCGCAGCGTGAGCAGGACCATCTCCAGCGCTTCGGGATTCTTGGTGCGCTGCCAGTAGCGCAGCAGAAAGTGGAACACCACCGGACGCGGGAACTTGGGGGCGCCGCCGAAGCCGCCGAGCCGCGCGTCGAACGTGCGGCGCAGCACCGCGAAGCCGGAATCGAGCGTGGCCGCGTCGAACGCCGCGCCGCCGTGCAGCGGCGCGACGGAGGTCTGCTTGCGCAGTTGCTCGACCACATCGCGCGCCGAGTCCACGATTTTATCCCGGTCCGAGCGCCACGCGGCGGCGATCTGCGTCAGGATGGAGGCGAAGCCGGGATGTCCCCACCGGTTCTCCGGCGGAAAGTAGGTGCCGCCGAAGAACGGCTCGCGCTCGGGGGTCAGCCAGACCGACATGGGCCAGCCCCCGGACCCGGTGGACGCCTGCACGAACGTCATGTAGATCCTGTCGATGTCCGGGCGCTCCTCGCGGTCGAGCTTGATGGCCACGTAGTGCTCGTTGAGGATCGCCGCGATGCCTTCGTTCTCGAAGGACTCGTGTTCCATCACGTGGCACCAGTGGCAGGTCGAGTAGCCGATCGAAAGAAAAATCGGCTTATTTTCGGCGCGTGCCTTCTCGAACGCTTCCTCGCCCCATGGATACCAGTCCACGGGGTTGTGCGCGTGTTGCAGCAGGTAAGGACTTTTCTGGTTGGCCAGCCGGTTGGTGTGCATGTGATTTGAATTACTGGATGATCCGGAGCCGCCGATGGATGCGTTTAAGCCTGCGCGCGGACGAGCGCCCGCGGCAGCACGCCCTCGCCTTGCAGTTGCACCACTACCGCCGCCACCCTGCGCCGCGCCTCGGCGGGCAACGGTCCCACCGGCTTGCGGCACGGACCCACGGGCAGCCCGATCATGGCCAGCGCCTCCTTGATCACCGCCGGAAACGTGTGCGCCACGATCACTGAGCCGAGCGTGGTGGCCAGCCCCTGCAGCCGCTCCGCCTCCGCGCGATTGCCCGCACGGAAGGCCTGGTACAGGTCGACAAACAGCTTGGGCGCCAGGTTGGCCGACGCCGTCACCGTCCCCGCGCCGCCGGCTTCCAGAGCCGGCAGGAAGAGGTGATCGTCGCCGGTGAAGACCAGGAAATCGCGGTCCGGCACGGCCTTTCTGTAAAGGATCGCCTGCTCCAACTGCGCGCTGGAATCCTTGATCCCGATCAGGTTCGGGCACTGCCCCGCGATGCGCCCGGCGGTCTCGGGCTCGAGTTGCACGCCCCCGTGCCCCGGAAAATTGTACGCCATCACGGGCAGCCGCACCGCGCGGCACACCTCCACATAATGCTCGAGAAGTTCCTGCTGGCTCGGCATCACGTAGTACGGGGTCGCCACTACGATCGCGTCCACGTCCAGCGCCTGCGCCTGCAAGGCCAGCGCCACGGTGTCGCGGGTGGTGATGCAGCCCACGTTGGCGTAAACGGGTACGCGCCCGGCGATAGCCTGCCGGGTGAAGCGCATCGCCACGGTGCGCTCCTCCATGTCCATGGAGTAGAACTCGCCCTGCGAGCCGGCGACGAACAGCCCGTGCACGCCGGAGGCGATCAGCAGATCGATCATGGTCTGCCAGGCGCCGTAATCGATGCGCTCGTTTTCCTTGAACGGAGTCACCAGCGCGGGCACGACGCCATGCAGCGCACGTTGAGGCACGGTCCTATGTTACCAAGCCTTTGCAAGGCAGTCCCGCCGGAGGAGGGCCGGCGCGCTCGCCTCGACTTGCGGCCCTTGTTATCATGAAATTTCCCATGCAAATTGAGAAAGTGTACGAGCCCGGGCGCTTCGAGCCCCGATGGGCGCAGTGGTGGATCGACTCCGGCATCTTCACGCCCTCCAGCCAGGATCCGAGGAAGGTTTTCTCCCTGGTCATCCCGCCGCCGAACGTCACCGGCGTCCTCCACATCGGCCACATGCTCGAGCACACCGAGATCGACGTCACGATACGCTGGCACCGCATGTGCGGCGAGAACACGCTCTGGCTGCCGGGCACGGACCACGCCGGCATCGCTACCCAAATGGTGGTCGCGCGCCAGCTCGCCGAAGAGGGCATCAACTACCGCGACCTGGGACGCGAAAAATTCGAAGAACGCGTCTGGGCCTGGAAGGAACACTCGGGAGACACCATCAAGAAACAGATGGTGCGGCTGGGAGCCTCGTGCGATTGGACGCGCGAGCGCTTCACGCTTGACGCCGGGCTCTCCCGCGCCGTCAGGGAGGTCTTCGTCCGGCTCTACGAAAAGGGCCTGATCTATCGCGGCGAGTACATGGTCAACTGGTGCCCGAGCTGCCACACCGCGATCAGCGACCTGGAAACCGCGCACACCGATACGCAGGGCAGCCTGTGGCACATCCAGTACCCGGTGAACGGGATGCCCGGGCGCTACGTCACGGTGGCCACCACGCGTCCGGAGACGATGCTGGGCGATACCGCGGTCGCGGTGAACGCCAAGGATGAGCGCTACTTCGATCTCAAGGGCAAGACGGTACAGCTTCCCCTGATGGGTCGCGAGATCCCGATCATCCTCGACGACCTGGCGGATCCCAAGTTCGGCACCGGCGTGGTCAAGGTCACACCGGCCCACGACCTGAACGATTTCGAAGCCGGCAAGCGCCACAACCTGCCCAAGATCCAGGTGATCAGCGATCGCGCGGTGATGACCGAAGCCGCCGCACCCTACGCCGGACTCGACCGCTTCGAAGCCCGTCACCGCGTGCTCGCCGACCTTGAAAAAATCGGCGCGCTGGTGAAGGTGGAACCGTATCCGCTGAGCCTCGGCACCTGCCAGCGCTGCAAGACGCCGGTGGAGCCGCTGATCTCCACCCAGTGGTTCGTCAGGACGAAGCCGCTCGCCGAGAAAGCCATCGAGGTGGTGGAGAACGGGAGCATCCAGTTCGTTCCGGCCAACTGGGTCAAAACTTACAACGAGTGGATGTACAACATCCGCGATTGGTGCATCTCGCGCCAGCTCTGGTGGGGCCATCGCGTGCCAGCGTGGCATTGCGGCGACTGCAAGGAAGTCACGGTCGCGCGCGAAGCGCCGGCGGCGTGCCCGCGCTGCGGTTCCGCCGCGCTGACGCAGGATGCCGACGTGCTGGACACCTGGTTTTCGAGCGGGCTGTGGCCCTTCTCCACGCTGGGATGGCCCGAGCAGACCGACGACCTGAAGCGTTACTACCCGACTTCGCTGCTCATCACCGGCTTCGACATTCTCTTCTTCTGGGTCGCCCGCATGGTGATGCTGGGCTGCGAATTCATGGGCGACGTGCCTTTCCGGCAGGTTTACATTCACGGGCTGGTGCGCGACGCCGAGCGCCAGAAGATGTCGAAGACGCGCGGCAACGTGATCGATCCGCTGGTGGTCACCGAGAAGTACGGGACCGACGCCGTCCGCATGGCGCTGCTGCAGGGCGCCGCGCCGGGCACCGACATCGTGCTCACCGAAGAGCGCATGGAATCGAGCCGCGCCTTCGCGAATAAGATCTGGAACGCGGCGCGCTTCCTGTTTCTGAACGCGCCGTCGGCGGCGGTGTCCGGGTCCGGTGGCGAAATGCCGATCGAAGATCGCTGGATCTTCTCGCGCCTCAACGCCGCAGCCGAAGCCGCCAACCGCGCCATCGAGCAATACCGCTACCACGAGTACGCGCAACTGGCGTGGCAGTTCTTCTGGCACGAGTTCTGCGACTGGTACCTGGAATTGAAGAAGGTCAGCGGCACGGGATGGGAGAACGCGGTGCGCGCGTTCGAAACCGCGCTGCGCCTGCTGCATCCAGCGATGCCGTTCCTCACCGAGGAACTGTGGCAGCGCCTGGAGATTGCGGGCGACCGGCCGAAATCGATCGCGCTGGCCGCGTTTCCGCAGTCCGATCCGGCGCTGGCCGATCCGGGGGCGGAAAAGGAAATCGCGCTGCTCCAGGACATCGTCACCCTGGCGCGCACGCTGCGCACGGAATCGAAGCTCGATCCCAAGCAGCAGTTCGCGGGGGCGCTGTACTGCCGAACGGCGTCGCTCGAGATCGCCCAACGGCACGCCGAGGCCATTCACAAGATCGCCCGCGTAACGCTCGAATACAGGGCCGGGGCCGCGCCGAGAACTACCGCCCTACGGTCCACTCCGGAATTCGATCTCGTGCTGGATGTGCCGGAGGTCAAGGAAGACCCCGCGCGCAAGCAGAAGGAGATCGAGCAACTGGACAAGAACATCGCCAACAGCGAACGCCAGCTCAACGATCCCGTCTTCATGAGCAAGGCGCCCGCCAAGGTCATTGAGACCATCCGCACCAAGCTCGCCGACTACAAGGCACAACGCGCGAAGCTGTCATGAACCCGATCGTCAGGCTCGCATTGGAAGAAGATATCGGCACCGGCGACGTGACGAGCGCCGCGTGCGTGCCGGCGGACCGTATGGCCCGCGGCCGCTTTCTCGCGCGGGAACCGCTGATCCTCGCCGGGCTCGACCTGCTGCCGGAAATCTACGGGGTCCGGCCGGTGTTCCTCAAGTCCAACGGCGACGCCTGCGCGGAGAACGAAGTCATCGCCACCATCGAGGCGCCGGCACGCCTGCTGCTGGAGCGCGAGCGGGTGGCGCTGAACTTCCTGCAGCGGCTGAGCGGCGTGGCGACCGCGGCGCGCGCTTACGCCGACGCGGTGGCGGGCACCGGATGCCGCGTGCTGGATACGCGCAAGACCACTCCCGGGCTGCGTGCGCTGGAGAAGCAGGCGGCGGCCGCGGGTGGGGTCACCAATCACCGGATGGGGCTGTGGGACGCGATCCTGATCAAGAACAACCACATCTCCGCGGCAGGCGGAGTGCGGGCGGCGATCGCCGCGGCGCGCGCGGCCTCGAGCCTGCCGATCGAGATCGAAGTCCGCACGCGGGGGGAAATGCGTGAGGCGCTGGAGTGCGGGGCGCGGCACCTGCTGCTGGATAACCTCACGCCCGCCCAAGCCCGCGAATGGATCGGCGAGATCGCGGGGCGCGCGAAGGTCGAACTCTCCGGCGGCATCACGCTCGAAAACGTCCGCGACTATGCCGAGGCGGGGGCCGACTTCGTTTCGAGCGGCGCCATCACGCACTCGGCGCGCGCCATGGACATCAGTTTCCGGCTGGAACTCGCATGATCGATCTGGAACGCCTGCGAGCGCACTTCCCGGAGCGCCGCATCGACTACTACCCGGAGATCGACACCACCATGCGGGCTGTCGCCGGACTGCCCACGGGCAGCATCGCGCTCGCGGGGCGGCAGACGGCGGGACAGGGGCGGCACGGCCACCGCTGGCACTCCGAGCCGTCCAACGGGATCTACTGCTCGATCGCACTCGATCCGGCGCCGGTGCTGACGCTGGCGCTGGGAGTGGCGGCGGTGGAGGCGATCGCGCAGGCCACCGGCATCGTGTGCGACCTGCGGTGGCCGAACGACCTGATGCTCGACGGCAGGAAGACCGCCGGCATCCTGGTACAACTGGCCGGCGCGCAGGCCATCGCGGGCATCGGGATCAACGTGAACCACACGCTGTTCCCGCCGGAACTCGAACACGAGGCCACGTCGCTGTGCATCTACGAAGGGCGGCGCCTCTCGCGCGAGAAGATTCTGCTGAAGCTGATCCCGGCGGTGGACGCCCTCGCGCGCGAGGACAAGGACACCATCCTCGCGCTTTTCACGCGCGCGTCCAGCTATGTCAGCGGGCGGCGCGTGGTGGTGCATCAACCCGGCGGCGAGATTCGGGGCACCACCGCCGGACTCAATCCGGACGGGTACCTGATCGTGCGCAAGGATGACGGAACCGATACCCTGATTGTTGCAGGAGGCGTACGTGCTGCTGGCTCTTGACGCAGGCAACAGCAATATTACGATCGGCGCGTTCGAAGGCCGCGAACTGATTTCGCAGTGGCGGCTGCGCACGGTACACGAGCAGACGGCGGACGAGTGGGGCATCCTGCTGCGCAACCTGTTCTCGCCGGCGGGCCTGGATATCGAACGGGTGGACGGCATCATCGTCTCCAGCGTGGTGCCGCCGATCGATTCCACACTGGCGTTCATGGCGCGGCGTTACTTCGGCCTGGAGGCCATGTTCGTGGGGCCGAAGACCGACATCGGGCTCAAGATCTGTTACGACAACCCCAACGAGGTTGGGGCGGACCGCCTGGTGAACGGCGTCGCCGGGTTCTACAAGTACGGCGGACCGTGCGTGGTGGTGGATATGGGTACGACGATTAACTTCGACGTGATCTCGAAGGAGGGCGAGTACCTGGGCGGCGCGATCGCGGTGGGCATCGGAATCGCCATCGACGCGCTGTTCAGCAAGACCGCGCGGCTGCCGCTGGTGGACTTTCGCCCGCCGCGCGACGTCGTCGGCACCAACACGGTGGCCAGCATGCAGAGCGGCCTGTACTTTGGCGCGGTGGGCATGATCGACGGCATCCTGGAGCGGATCGTCGCGAAACTCGGGCCGGAGACGAAGGTGATCGCCACCGGCGGGCAGGCGGGGATGATCGTTTCCGGGTCGCGCTATATGAAGGTGGTGGACGAATCCATCACGCTCGAAGGCCTGCAGATGATCTGGGAGCGCAATCATCCGCGGTGAACTACTTCAACTACTTCACCGAAATCGAGGAGCACTTCCAGCGCGCGCGAGGCACCGGCCTGTTTCTGCTTTCGCCGCTCGACTGGGCGCTGATCGAAAGCTGGAAGAATGCGGATGTGCCGCTGGAAGCCGTGCTGCGCGGCATCGATACCGCGTTCGAAAAGTGGCGATCGCGGAAGGTCAGGACCCAGATGGTGAACTCGCTCGGGTTCTGCGCGCAGGCGGTGCTGACCGAGGCTCAGATCATGGCGGGAGCGCTGCCGGCGAAGCGCGAGCCCGCGCCGCCGCCGTTTCAACTGGAGGATCTGCGCGCCTATCTGGAGAGCAACGCGGCGGCGCTGCCCGCGGAGTACGGGGAGATCGCGGCATCGCTGCGCCGGCTGGCCGCGGACGCCGAACAGCACTACGGCGACCTCGAAGGACTGGAGCAGCATCTCACGGTGCTCGAAGAGAAGATGCTGGCCGTGGCGCGCGCGAGCCAGACGGAGGAGCAGTTGCTCGAATCGCGCCGTGAGTTGGACCGGCAGTTGCGGCCGTATCGCGGGAAGATGACGGCCGAGCAGTTGTCGATGCTGGAGAAGCAGTACCTGGAACGGCACCTGCTGGAGCGTGCGAAGCTGCCGCGGTTGAGTTTGTTCTATATGCGGTAAGAATGCAGGCCGGGAGGCCTGCGCTACTGGACCGGGGGGACGTCCATCGCGGGGTTGCGGGAGAAGAAGCCCCACGGGACGAGGCGGAAGCCTTCGGCCTGTACCGGCATCACGGGCCAATCCTCGGGACGGGGATTGTGGGTGACGCCGAGGGTGTACCACAGCACCACGTCGGTATCCGAGACGGAGCGATCGGCGCGGGTCCAGAGGGCGAGGCCTTCGCCGCCGCGGCTTTGATTGGGATAGTCGCCGCCGGCGTAGCGTTCGTCGTCGCGGTAGGGCGTCACCCAGAGGTGCGCGTTGAGGAACGGCGCGCGCTTGCGCACCCAGCTTTCGGGCGCGGCGTAGGCGACGGCGTTGCCGCCGGGAAGCAGCGCGTAGCCGGTGGGCATGCCCAGTGCGTTCTTCGCCGCCGTGCTCTGCACGATCCACTTGCGGCTGGCCGCGAGGTTCAGATTGCGCTGCGCCTCGCGCTCGGTATTGAGCGGCGTTTCGTGCATCTGGAACGCGCCGCCGTAAGGGTTCTGCCTGCCCACGGGCACGGCCTCGCTGTTTATCTCGATCACGCGATTGGCGGCGGCGCCGTCCACATCCATATCCAGACGGTAGGTGAAGAAGTGCTGGTGGTGCGGCGCCGCGACATTCTTCCCGACCAGGTGGCTATATGGGTCGTGCGAGCCGGCGGCCACGGCTTTCGCAGCCATGATTCCGGTGAGCAGGGCGCGCACATCGATCGCGCCATCCTGGTGGAAGATCCACTCGAAGCCGTAGTCGTAATTCCCCACCGTGGCGACGAAGCCGATCACGAGATCGCGCGCGCGCCGCGTTTCGTTTTCGTGTTTCCAGAGGATGCCTCCGTCGCGCTCGTAAATCGCCACCACGCGGCGCAGCGGGACCGGCTCTCCCGAGGAGTTCGCGGTTACGGCATCGAGCACGCTGCAGTTCTGGGGGCAATCCACCCCCGGGGTGAGCGACGCAGCGGTGAGCCCGAGCCCGAGTTCGCCGGCATCGAAGCTGTTGCGGAAATACCAGCCCTGCGATGGATCGCCGTAAGGCACCACCATTTCCGAAATTGACCCGCGATACATGACGGGACGCACGCGCCCGCCGTCCTCGTACCCGACCTGGTAGAGCACCAGGCCTTCGCGCGGATGCATGGCCCAGCGGAAGCGCCACTTCTGCCAGCGCACCTCGCCATCCTCGACGCGGAAGCCGGGACCGTTGGGCTGCGTGATCGAGAGCGGCGCGGGCGCCTCGCGCAGCGGCATGTTGTAGGGCGCGCCCAACTCGGCCGGCTCGCGCGGGATGGGGAGGCCGCGGTCGATATCGAGCAGGTCGATCACCTTGCCCTGGGTGAGATTCACATGCGCGACGACGCCTTCGATCGGGTGGGCGTAGAAATTGCGCGAGTTGGCGTCCCAGAGGTAGGGCACGGCGCGGACGATGCGGCCGCGATCGGTGCCGGGGAGGGCGAAGTAGCCGGCGGTCCAGGCGATGGTAGCCACGGTGTTCAGGTCACGGATGCCGCGCTCACGCAGGGCGCGCTCCCAGCGGGGGTCGGCGCGCACGATCTGGTCGGCGCGCATGGAGTCCTCGCCGTTCACCATGGGCTCGGCGCCGGGCACCTGCCGGAGGCGTTCGAGCTTGCGCGTATCGAGGTTGGCCACCGCTTCCCAGGTGCGATCGGAGGCGTAATCGTAGAGCACGGCGAAGGCGCGGCGCGGCACGGCGGCGCGATCGAGCACGGACTGTTTGGGCGGCTCGTCGAGCGCCATCATGCTGAAGCGCGCGGAGACGGGCAGGCGTCCATCGGCGCGGATGATGCCGGTGGCGGCTCGAATCTCCGGAGCGGTCAGGGGCGCCAGCGGAGGGGTGGCGGCGGCAAGAGCGAGCGGGAGGAGCGCAAGGGTGAAGCGCACCTGTTCAGCTTATCAGGCCCCGGTCAGGCACCGGCGATCTTGAAGGTCACCGCGTAATCGCAAGGCTTTTCGGGCGGCAGCGCAATGCGCAGACCGCGCTCGTCCTGGGTGAATTTGAGCTTGCCGCGATGGCCG
Organism: Acidobacteriota bacterium; assembly: GCA_018268835.1. Taxonomy (GTDB): domain Bacteria; phylum Acidobacteriota; class Terriglobia; order Bryobacterales; family Bryobacteraceae; genus Solibacter. Next base: position 11,121 of record JAFDVU010000156.1, read on the forward strand.
AGCAGTTCGACGCCGCGGATCTTGCCGGCTCCGGGTTTGCCGCCGAGGGCGAGAGGCTCGATGACGGCTTCGCGCTCGGGCCAACCCATGACGAAGGCGTAGAGCGTATCGCCCTTGGTGGTGAAGCGCACATCGGCGGCGGTGAGATCCTTTCGGTTGCGCTCGTTGAAGCCGAGTTGGCCTTGCGCGGGCGGGGGCGGGGCGTTGCCGGCGACCTTCCACGGGCGGGTGGAGTAGATGCCTTCGCTGTTCACCGCCATCCACTTGGTGAGTTCTTCCACCACCTGCAGTTCCTGGTCGTCGGGCTTGCCCGAGTTGGGCAGCGGGACGTTGAGCATCAGGTTGCCATTGCGGCTGACGATGTCGCAGAGGAGATCGACGACGGTTTTGGGCGTCTTGTAGCGCGCCCCCTTCTTGTAGTGCCACTGGCCGATGCAGGTATCGGTCTGCCAGGGATGGGGCATGATCTCGTTGGCCACGCCACGCTCGATATCGAGCGCGCAAGTGCCTTCTTCGCAGTCCTTGCGGTTCTTGCTGGTGTAGACGCCGTTGGGGACGGTGTTGTAGTAGTGGCTGACCAGTTTGAAGCCCCACTCGCCGAAGGGGATGCCGCCGTCGGTATAGAGCAGGTCGGGCTTGTAGTTATCGATCAGGTCCTTGATGCGCTTGAAGTAGAGCAGTTTCCAGGAATCGGGGCAGTCGCGGCTCATGGGGGGCGGCGGCGTGGCTACGCCTTTGGGGAACGGATGGTAGAGGTCGGACCAGGCGGGGTCCTGGCCGTCGTAGGCTACGCCGGCGAGGGGACCGGTCTTGTCGCTGTAGTGGGAGACGGCGAGCCAGTTGAAGGAGTTGGAGAGGTGCTCGCTGACGGCGAACTTGAGGCCGTTTTTGCGCGCGGCGTCGCGCCAGAGCCCGACGACATCTTTCTTCGGGCCGGTGGCGACGGCGTTCCACCGGGGCTGGAACCTGCTGTTCCAGAGGTCGAAGTTGTCGTGGTGGACACCCATGGACATGAAGTACTTTGCGCCGGCCTTTTTGTAGAGCCGGATCAGGTGCTCGGGGTCGAACTCGTTGCCGTGCCAGAGGTGGCAGATGTCCTTGTGTCCGAATTTGGACGGGTGTCCGTAGGTGGCGACGTGGTACTTGTACTGCGGGCTGTCCTGGATGTAGATGTTGCGGGCATACCAGTCGCCGTCCTCGGCGGCGGACTGGGGTCCCCAGTGGGCCCAGATGCCGAACTTGAAGTCGCGAAACCAGTCTGGGATACGGTATTGCCGGAGCGAATCGGCGCCGCTGAAGGGGCCTTTGGCGATTTCGGGAATGGACTCCTGGGCCAGGGAACGGCGGGCCAGGAGCAGCGCGGGAGCGCCGGCAAGGAGGAATCGACGACTGATGGGCATGGCAACAGTCTACCTCTCCGGAGGGCGCACAGTGAGCGCTAAATGTTGGGGAATTGACTTTTCCCGGATGTCTGCCGGGCGTACTCGAGAAACAGGTTCATGCCCTCGTATTCGCGGGGGCCAAGTTCGTGGACGATGTAGTGGGTGAGGTATTCGCGAACCACTCCGGGATGGAACCCGCGGGCGGCGCTTTCGGCGGCGACGATTTCGTCCATGTGCTCGCTGCCGTAGCGGTAGGAGCCGCGGAAGACGTCCGCGAGGTCCGGCGTGACCGCGTCCGGGCGTCCGGCCCAGACGGCGAAGACCATGGGGAGGCCGGTGAGTTCAAGCCACTCGGCGCCGAGGTCGTAGACGTGCCAGGGGAGGGTCAGGGGGTCGATGTGGAGGGCGGGGTCGCCGATGATGAGGGCGGCGTCGGCGGCGCGCAGCATGGCATCGAGGTCGGGCGGGTGGGGGATGAGTTGCGGCGTCGCGCCGAAGCGGCGCTCGAGCAGAACGCGGGCGAGTTGGACGCTGGTGCGGGAACTGGTATCGGTGGCCAGGGTGCGGATTTCGGAGGCGGGGCAGCGGGAGACCAGCAGGATGGTGCGCACGGCACCGTGGCAGGCGATGCCGGTACCGGGGATGATTTCGAGGTCCTGGCGGGTGAGTTCGAAGCAGGGGACGATGCCGATATCGGCCTGACCGGCGGCAAGTTGGTCGGCGCAGGCGGAGGGCAGGCGGAAATCGAGGTCGAAGCGGCCCTGCTGGGGGCCGTGGAGCATGCCCCACACCAGAGGAGTGGTGTTGAGAAAACTCACTGCGGACACGCGCAAACGGTGGGTTTCAGGAGGGTTCAACTTCTTACTTTAGCAAAGGGTGTTCGCCTGAGTACGCATGGCGACGGGACCGGTACCCATCCGGGACCGTGAGAGGTCCCCGTGTTCGCGGTGTTTGATATCCTCGAAGGGAGCGCAATCCGCGTCGCGCCTGGAACAATGCTACAACACAAAGCTACTATCCTCACTCTGCTCTCTTTCTGTGCCGGCGCTTGTTATGCGCAAGTCACCATCAACCCGGTGCCCTCGCGGTCGATCGGTCAAGCGCGGCAGTTGTCCGGCTACGCTGTAGATACCTCCGCGCCGAACCTGGTGGAGGGCCGCGAGTTGTATCAGCCCTCGGGGATCGCGCTGGACACCAGCGCAAGCCCGCCAATCCTCTATGTTAGCGACACGAACAACAACCGGATCCTGGTGTGGCAGAACGCGCTGACTTTCAGCAACGGCAAACCGGCCGACCGCGTGATCGGGCAGTTGAGCCAGTACGCAACGACCGCCTACGGACCGGGGACCACGCGCTCAGCGTGGATGCGGGCGCCGAGCGGACTGGCGGTGCTGGACGGAGACCTGTACGTGGTGGACAGCGGCAACAACCGGATCCTGCGCTTCCGCAAGCCGCTGAGCGTGCCGCCGGACCAGCCGAACGCGCCGGACCTGGTGATCGGGCAGACGAGCCTGAACAGCCGAGTGGTGAACGCGCCGAACGGGCTGGTGACGGCGGCCGGCATCTTCACCAATTCCGGCAGCACCATCATCACGGGGGCGATCGCCTTCGACAGCAGCAAGAACCTGTGGTTCACGGACCCGGGCAACAATCGCGTGCTGCGCTTCCCGTATTCGGCGATTTCGGGCAACAACGTGTTCGCTCCGAGCGCGGACGTGGAACTGGGCCAGTTGGATTTCAACAGCGTGCAGACCGCGCTGGTGCCGGGCACCGACACCGGACGGCGCACGAAGAACCAGATCAATACGCCGAGCGCGATCGCGTTCGACGCCGCCGGCAACCTGTACGTGGCGGATTACAATCCGGGCGACCCGTTCAACACGAGCCGGGTGCTGGTGTTCACGCCGCCGTTCACAAGCGGCAAGAGCGCGACGCGGATCATGGGCGTGTTCCCGGTGCAGCAGCAGGGAGCCGCGCCACCGAGCCAGCAGGCGATTTTCTCGCAGCGGATGGCCGACGTGCAGGGGATCTTCTTCCTGCCCGGGACGCAGGGGATGGGGATTCTGGACGCGGGATTCAGCCGCGTGCTGCTTTTCGATGCGTACGCGCAGTGGCCGGACGAGGGGACATCGTTCTCGCCGGTTGCGAAGGCGCTGTTCGGGCACGTGACGGGGATCAGCGGGACTACGTCGCTGGACAACAAGAGCATCGTGGCCAACGACGGCAACCCGCAATCGAGCGCGGCCACGGTTTCGGTGCCGCAGGCGGCGGTTTTCTTTAACAACGAACTGTTCATCGCGGACACGTATAACAACCGGGTCATGGTGCTGCCCTACCAGAGCGGGAACTTCGCTCCGGCGTACCGGCTGCTGGGGCAGGACCGCTACGACAGCAACGACATCAACCTGATCGAGGGCCGCGAATTCGACTTCACGAGCGTGACCAGTTCGGGGGCGCTCAGCGCGAGCGCCGGACTGGCGCTGGATACGACGGGCGACGTGCCGCATTTGTACGTGGCCGATACCTATAACCATCGCGTGTTGGGCTTCAAGGATGCGCGCGCGCTGAAGGCGGGCGCGGCGGCGGACATTGTAATCGGACAGCCGGACATGGCGACCTCGCTGTGCAATTATCCGGCCGGGGACGCCACCAAGCCGTCGCAGAGCAGTCTCTGCTACCCGGTGGGGCTGCTGGTGGATTCGAGCGGCAACCTGTATGTGGCGGACTCGGGCAACGGCAGGGTGGTGCGGTTCCCGGTGCCCTTCGCGCATGCCGGCAACGAAGTCGCCGACGTGGTGCTGGGCCAAATGAACTTCACGAGCCGGATTACGGATCCGAGTCAGTACAACCTGGCGGCGCCCTACGGGCTGGCGTTCGCCGGCAACAACGGGCTGCTGGTTTCCGACTCGGCGCAGAACCGGGTGCTGTACTTCCCGTTCACCAACGGGACTTTCACGAGCGCCGATAACGGCAAAGCGGCGAGCAAGGTTTTCGGGCAGCCCGACTTCACGACGGTCACGCAGGGCAGCGCCGACAACCAGATGTCGAATCCGCGGCACCTGAGTTCGGACACGGACGGGCGTCCTTACGTGGTGGACGCGGGGAACAACCGGGTGCTGATCTTCGACCAGATCAACAACACTCCGGCGACGGGGGCGCACGCCGCGTTCACGCTCGGGGGGCTGAATAATCCGTTCGGCATCAACGTGAATCCGAACACGGGGGAGATCTGGGTCACGGAATACGGCGCCAGCCAGGTACGAAAGTATCCGAAGTACGACACGCTGATCTTCCAGATTTCGTCGGTGACCACGCCGGCGAACGCGCCGCTGGCGGTGATTCAGGACCAGTACGGCGACCTGATGGTGGCGGAAGCGACGAACCGGGTGTCCTTCTACTTCCCGGGGCTGGCGGGGGTGAACGGAGCGAACTTCATCGTCAACCGCGCGCTGGCGCCGAACACGATCACGTCGCTGTTCCCGCTGTCCAACGGCAGTTTCGGGAAGGACACGGCACCGGCGCCGGGGGTGCCGCTGCCCCTGGTGCTGGCGGACGTGCAGGTGCTGGTGAACGGCACTCCGGCGGCGCTCTACTACGTGGGGCCGACGCAGATCAACCTGGTGATTCCGTGGAACGCGCCGACCAGCGGCACGGCGGATGTGCAGGTGACGAAGCAGTCGACGGGCCAGGTGCTGGCGGCGGGAACGATCCCGATGGACCAGGTTTCGCCGGGCATCATCGAGACTTCGGGGACGGGGGCGAATCGGCAGGCGGCGGTGATCAACGCCAAGGACGGGACGGTCAACAGCCCGACGAATCCGGTGGCGCGCGGAGACTACATCTCAATCTACGCCACCGGCCAGGGACTGGTGCCGAATCCACCGGCGGAAGGCACCGTTTCGGCCAACCTGATTTCGACCACCTTCACACCGCGCGTGGGGATCGGGGCTTGCTTCGTGGATTCGTGTCCGACGGCAACGGGGGAGACGGTCCCGGCAAATCCGGTGCAGTTCTCCGGGCTTTCGCCGCAGTTCCCGGGCGTGTGGCAGATCAACGTGCGGGTTCCGGGGGTGACGGACGTGACCGCGCCGGTGCCGCTGGTGGTTTCGGTGAACAGCGTGGGCAGTATTCTGCCGACGGCCGGGTACCGCACAGTGATCTACGTGAAATAAGCTGGCCGGCAGGGAGACCGACCCTACCTGGCGTGGGTGCCGCCCTGAGCGGCGCGTTCGCGCTTGGCGACGTACATGTTGCGGTCGGCTTCGTCGAGGGCTTCGCGCAGGGCGCGGCCGTGGGTTTCGGCGGTACCCCAACTGAAGCGGATGGGCAGCACGCCCACGCCGCGCACCTGGAATTCGCGGAGGCGGCTTTCGATCACGGCCAGGCGGCGGCCGGCCACATCGGCGTGCTGGTTGTGGAAGAGGATCACGAACTCGTCGCCGCCCCAGCGGAAGGCCTGGTCTTCATGGCGGATGGAAGCCTGTAACAGGTGGCCGACGTTGCGCAGGATCTCATCGCCGATCAGGTGGCCGTAGCGGTCGTTGACGTCCTTGAAATTGTCCATGTCGCAGACGACGACCACGCCCTCGTAGGGATCGGGCGATTCGACGATGCGGGAGAGGGCGGCCTGGTTGAGGAGCCCGGTGAGGCGGTCGAGATCGAGCGATTGCGAGCGTTCGCGGCGCAGGTGGTCGAGTTCGCCGGCGAGATCGCGCATGCGGTCGATCTGGCTTTCGCTCCACATGGCCATGGCGGCGAAGGCGAGCATGCAGTGCAGGGCGAAATCGATGTAGGTCTCGTGGTGCTGGTAGAGCGCCCACTGCGCGGCATCGTGGCGGTGCACGAGGAACAGCAGGATGCCGGCGTGCTCGAAGAAGGCGGCGGCAAGCACCAGCAGGGAGAAGCGGAACATGCGGGCGCCGACGCCGGCGGTCTGGCGCAGGGTGAAGAAGTTGTAGAGGTAGACGAAGCCGAGCATGAGGGCCGCGGACACGTGGTAGGCGTCCATGCGGTTGTACATGCCATAGGCCCAGACGAGCGCCACGAACATGGGCAGGATCGAGATGAGGCGCAGGACGGTGCGCCAGTCGCGCATGCTGCCGGCGAAGCCGGCGCGCGCCGCCGAGATGAGCACGATGGCGAAGGCGAATTCGAAGGTGGCGTAAGGGGCGAGCCAGCCGGGGTGTCCGGTGCGAAGCAATTCGTAGCCGAAGAGACTGGCCAGCAGGCGCAGCACCCAGGCGATGGCCCAGAGTCCGAAGTAGACCACGCGCGACTGCCGGTAGAGGAAGAGAAACACCATGCCGAACAACACGGCGCCGATTTCCTGGATGTAGAAGGAAGTCGGATCGGCGAACGGGCTGCTGGGGTCCACGCGGCTAATCTCCCTGGATGGTATGGCGGCGGACGGCGCGGGCCTTACCGGTGTCTTCGTCCACGTCCACGATCACGGCGTGCATTTCGACGCCGCCGCGCGCGGATTCCATGCGCACGGGGAGGCCGGTAAGAAAGCGCTGCAGGATGAGATCGGTTTCGACGCCGATGACGGAGTGGTAGGGGCCGGTCATGCCGCAGTCGGTCTGGTAGGCGGTGCCGCCGGGCAGGATGCGGGTGTCGGCGGTGGGGATGTGGGTGTGGGTACCGACGAGGGCGGAGACGCGCCCGTCGAGATACCAGCCCATGGCGATTTTCTCGCTGGTGACTTCCGCGTGAAAGTCCACGAATCTTACTTTAACCGCGGCGGGCAGTTCGCTCAAGAGGCGGTCGGCGGCGCGGAAGGGGCAGTCGGTGGAGGGCATGAAGGTGCGGCCCTGAAGATTGAGGACCGCGCACTCGACGCCGTTGCGCGCGGTGAGGGTGACGACGCCGCGTCCGGGGGCGGCGGGGTAGTTGGCGGGGCGGAGGAGGCGCGGCTGGCGTTCGAGGTAATCGTAGATATCGCGCTTGTCCCAGACGTGGTTGCCGGTGGTGAGCACGTCGAGTCCCATGGCGAGGAGGTCCTCGGCGATGGAGGGGGTGACGCCGAATCCCCCGGCGGCGTTCTCGGCATTGGCGATGGCGAGGTCGATGCGATTGGTCTCGACGATGTCCTGCAGGTGTTCGGCGACGATCCTGCGTCCGGGCGACGCAAAAATATCCCCTATGAAGAGAAGGTTCACGGTGAGAATCCAAGGTTAGCATGAGCGGCGCATGGCGGGGCGGTTGCGGTTCGATGCAAAGGTCGGCCGGAGGCCGACGGTACCATATCGCGGGGGCGAAAACCTGGCGCTTGGGGCGTGCCGTGTCTGCGTGCAAAGGCAGGCCGGGAGG
>JAFDVU010000157.1 GCA_018268835.1 Acidobacteriota bacterium
TTCGATGCCGACGGCAAGGTGGACCTGTGGGTCACGGATTCGAAATACGACCGGCTGATGAAGAACACGGGGAAGTCGCGGTTCGAGGATGTGACGCAGGCGGCGGGAATTTCGCAACTGGCGGCGCAGTACGTGAGTTGGGGCACGGGCGTGCAGGATTTCGATAACGACGGCCGCGACGACATTTTCGCCGTGCACGGCGGGTTGATCCACATGATCCCGCAGGAGCACTCTGTGTTCCGCGGGTTGGGCGGCGGGAAGTTCGAGGACGTTTCGCGCGCCGCGGGCGCGTTCTTCGCGCGGAAGAGCGTGGGGCGGGGAGCGGCGTTCGCGGATTACGACAATGACGGGAGGGTGGACGCGTTCATCGTGAACCTGGGCGGTCCGGCGTTTTTGCTGCACAACGTGTCGCCGGCGGGCGCGCACTGGATCACGGTGAAGCTGGCGGGGCGCAGGAGCAATCGCGACGGGATCGGCGCGCGCGTGGAAGTGGTCGCGGGTGGGCGGCGGCAGATGCGCGAGCGCGTCGCGGGGTCGGGATATCTTTCGCAGGACGATCCGCGGCTGCACTTCGGGCTGGGCGGTGCCGCGAAGGTGGAGCGGCTGACGGTGACCTGGCCGGGGGGGACGCGGCAGGTGCTGGAGAACGTGGCGGCGGACCGCATCCTGACGGTGGAGGAGCAGTGACGGCGCGGCGCGGATGGCGGACGATGGGCGCGATCGTGCTGGCGATCGCGGGCATGGGCGCGCGGACGCCTTCGGCGCGGTATCCTTCGCCGATCGAGGTTGCCGTGTCGCCGGACGGCGGGCGGGTGTACATCCTGTGCGAGGGCACCGGCGAGGTTGCGGTGTGGGACACGCGCGCCGGGGCGATCGTGAAGCGCGTGGCGGTGGGGCGCGTGCCGAAGGGGATGTCGCTTGCGGCGGACGGTAGGCGGATCTGGGTGGCGAATTCGTGGAGCGACAACGTCAGCGAGATCGATACCGGGTCGCTCGCGGTGGTGCGCACGCTGCCCGCCGGGGAAGAACCGAACGCGGCGCTGGCGGATCGCGCGGGGCGCTTTTTGTACGTAGCCAACCGGATCGGTAACGACATTTCGGTGGTGGACCTGGGGACCGGGCAGGAGGTGAAGCGGTTGGCCGCGGGGCGCGGCGCGAGCTACCTGGCGCTCTCGCCCGACGGGGCGCGCGTGTACTGCACGCACATTTATCCGCGGATGGGCCGGCCGCGGTCGCAGCCGGAATCGGAGATCACGGTGATCGATACGGCGCGGCAGGTGGTGATGGAGCGCAAGACGCTCGCCAACGCCGCGGGCGTGTTTCACGTGGCGCTCTCGGCGGACGGACGGCTGGGGCTGGCGGCGCAGTTGCGGCCGAAGAACCTGATCCCGCTGGCGCACGTGGAGCACGGATGGGTCTTCGGAAATTCGCTTTCGGTGTTCGGCGCGGATGTGGGCGAACCGGTGCAGATTCCGCTGGATGAACTGGACCGCTACTACACGCCGCCGTTCGGCGTGGCGATCGCGCGCGACAAGAGCGCGGCGTACGTATCGACCACGGGGTCGGACAGCGTGACCGTGATCGATGTCGCGGGGTTGCTGCGCACGATCGCGGCGGCTTCGCCGGAAGAGCGGCGCATGATGGCCAACGATCTTTCGGCCTCGGCGAACTACGTGGCGGCGCGGATTCCGGTGGGGCACGGGCCGAAGGGGCTGGCGCTCTCGCCGGACGGGACGCGGCTGTACGTGGCCAATCGGACGGGCGACGATGTCTCGGTGATCGATACGGCGTCGCGGAAAGTGACCGCGACGATCGGGCTGGGCGGTCCCGGGGAACTGACCTTCGAGCGGCGCGGCGAGCGGCTCTTCTTCAGCGCGCGGTTCGCCTTCCAGGGGCATTTCGGCTGCGCGAACTGCCATCTGGAGGCGACGTTCGACGGCCTGGAGTGGGACCTGGAGCCGGACGGTTTCGGCAAGGACATCGTGGACAACCGGCTGCTGGAGGACGTGGCGGATACGGCGCCGTTCAAGTGGAACGGGGGCAATCCGAACCTGGAGACGGAGTGCGGTCCGCGCACGGAGAAGTATTTTTATCGAGCGCAGAGTTACAGCCCGGAGGAGTTGTTCGACCTAGTGGCGTTCATCAAGTCGATCCCGCTGCGGCCCAATCGCCACCGGCTGCCGAATGGGGAACTGACGGCCGCGCAGGAGCGCGGGAAGGCGATCTTCGAGCGTACTCGTAAGAAGGACGGGACGCCGATTCCGCAAGCGAACCAGTGCGCGGTGTGCCACTCCGGGCCGCACTACACGAATCAGAAGCTGGCCGATGTGGGAACGGGCAAACCGGCGGACCGGTCGCCCAAGTTCGACACTCCGCAGTTGACCAACGTGGTGCTGACCGCGCCGTACCTGCACGACGGGTCGGCGCGCACGCTGGAAGAGATCTGGACGGTATTCAACCCGCGGGATCAACATGGGGTGACGAACGATCTGCAGAAGGATGAGCTCAACGATTTGATCGAGTATCTGAAAACGCTATGAAGAAGATGGTGCTACTTGCGGTACTGGCGGGCGCGGCGCTGGCGGCGCCTCCAGGGATGCCGCGCTTCCGGTGGGAGAACTTCACCACGGCCGACGGGTTGCCGGATAACCACGTGTTCAACGTCTGCGTGGACGGCGATCGCGTGTGGGCGGCGACGGAGAACGGACTGGGGCTGTACCAGGACGGCAAGTGGCGCGTATTCACCCCGAAGGATGGGCTCGCGCATCGCGCGGTGCTCTATGTAGCGCCGGATCCGCGCACGGGCGACGTATGGATCGCGACCATGGGCGGGCTGAGCCGCTATTCGGCCGGAAGGTTCGACACGTTCACGCAGCTTAACAGCGGTCTGGCGAATGATGTGGTGTACGGGGTCTCCGTGCAAGGCGACTTTGTGTGGGCGGCGACGGCAGCGGGCGGCAGCCGGCTGAACACGCGTACCGGAGAGTGGACGCTGTTCAACGAGCGCAACACGCCGATGTATGAGATCTGGACCTACGCGGTGGATGCAAAGCCCGGCAAGGTCTACTACGCCGTCTGGGGCGGGGGAGTGCTCGAGTACGACGTCAACAGCGACCGCTGGAAAGATTACAACGACCCCGACGGTGAGACCGAGATCGTGCTGTACAAGGATCAGGGGCTGGTGCACGAGATCACGACCTCGGTGAGTTACGCCGAGCGGGACGGCATCCTGTGGGTGGCCACGTACTTTGGCGCGAGCCGCTATGACGGGCGCAACTGGCACAACTTCCTGGAGAAGGACAGCGGGCTGCCGAGCAACTTTCTGAACCAGGTGAAGGCGGTGGACGGAAAACGCGCCTGGTTCTCCACGGACAAGGGCCTGGCGTATTACGACGGCGAGAACTGGGCGGTGTACCGTCCGGCGCTGGACACGCACAAGCCGGAGATGCTGGTGCGCGACAGGGCGGGCGCGGTCACGCGCGTTGGGGTGGATACGGCTCCGGCGCATCACTACGTGCTCGGGGTGGATTTTCAGGGTGAAGACATCTGGGTGGCGACGGCCAAGGGGTTGAGCCACGGAATCCGGGTGCGTGAGGAAGGCAGCCGATGAAAGTCCTGGCGCGGTATCTGGCGGCGCTGGCGCTGGCCGCGGCGCTGTACGGGCAGGGCGCGGTGAAGTGTTCCTGCGGCGCGAATCCCCCGGGACCGCCGCCCAACCGGGAGTCGCGGCCGTATGCCGGCGAGCCCGAGGACATGCGTCCGTTCGCGAAGTTCACCGAGCCTTACTGGGAGAACTACACCAGGACAGTGGAATACAACGGCGCGGCGCGCGATGTTCTCACCGTGAAGCCGGCGGATATCGACGAGGTGCGGATCGGGTTCCTCGGGCCAGTAGAGAATCATCCCGACGAGCGGCTGGGACGGATGATGCTGCACGGCGCGCAACTGGCGATTGACGAAGCCAACGCTTCGGGCGGCTACGGCGGCAAGCCGTTCCGCCTGATGGTGCACAACGATCAGGCGGTGTGGGGCGCGTCGAGCAACGAGATCGTCAGGATGGCCTACGACGAGAAGGTGTGGGCGATGCTCGGCTCGATCAGCGGCGATTCGACCCACATCGCGCTGCGCGTCTCGCTGAAGGCCGAGGTGCCGATTGTCAACAGCGCGGCCACCGATCCGACGATTCCGGAGACGATCATCCCCTGGTACCTCACGACCATTCAGGACGATCGCGTGCAGGGCTACACGCTGGCGCGGCGGATCTATTCGGACCTGGGGCTGAAGCGGATCGCGCTGCTGCGCGTGAACGACCGCTACGGGCGGTTCGGCGTGCTCAAGTTCAAGGACGCCTCGCGCAGGCTGGGGCATCCGGTGGTCATCGAGCAGAAGTACATGCCGGGCGCGACGGACTTCGCACGGCCGCTGGGCATCATCAACGAGTCCGGCGCGGACGGAATCGTGATCTGGGGCGACGTGCCGGCGGCGGCCGCGATCCTCAAACAGATGCGCGCGGCGGGGATGAAGCAGCGGGTGTTCGGCAGTTTCCGCACCATCGGCGACGGCCTGCTGGAGACCGCGCGGGAAGCGGCGGAGGGGCTGGAGGCGGTGTATCCGTTCGATCCCACGCGCGACGATCCGGTGTGGACCGCCTTCGTGCGGCGGTTCGAGGAGCGGTATCAGGCGCGGCCGGATGCGTTCGCGTCGCTGGCCTACGACACGATGAACATCCTGCTCCAGGCGATTTGCCGCGCGGGACTGAACCGCGGGCGGATCCGCGACGCGCTGGCCGGCGTGGAGCAGTACAAGGGCGTCACGGGCGGGATGGTGTTCGATCCGAATTCGAAGAACATCGTGCCCATGTATCTGGCGACGGTGAGGAACGGGAAATACGAGTACCGGCGGTACCCGATGCAGGCGCCGTACGCGAAGGTCGGTGAGAACGGCGTGCGGTACAACGGGCCGGAGGTGGAGAGCGCGCCGGCGGGCAAGCAGCGGATCGCGATCTTCGGGCCCGGCGCGGACGCCGTGGCGGCGTCGTTGGCGCCGGTGGCGGCGTCGTACGGGCGCGGGTACGAGTTGGCCGCGGTGGCGTCGGACGTACCGTGGGGAAAGGCGTCGGCCGAACTGGTCAAGCGGATCTACGACGATCGCGCGCTGGCGATTCTGGCGACCGACCGCAACGCCGCCCACTTGGCCGAGCAACTGGCGGTGAAGGCGTTGGTGCCGGTAGTGGCCATTTCGGCGGACCGCGCGCTGACGAGCGTGAACATCCCGTGGATTTTCCGGCTGCCCGCGGGGACGGATCCGGCGGCGGCGCTGCGCATCCTGCTGGACACCGCCGCGCGGTCGGGAGCCAACCGGGCGGCGCTCCGCGAAGCGCTGGCCTCCGGCGGGGCCGCGTTCGATGCGCGGGGCGAGCCACGGTAGCGCGTTCGCGGGCCGCGGGCGGCGGCACGCTCCCGCTAAGCCGGCACGGTCAACAGGCTATCGTTCGGGTAGTAGTGGTCCACGTTTTCCGTGGTGATGATCTGGTGCGTGGTGAACACGGCCGGCGGCACGGCCTTGCGCGCCAGAATGTCCAGCGCGAGCCGCAGCAGCCCGTCGCCGTATTTCTCCGGGAAGAACGCCACGCTGGCGATGAACCGGGTCTTGGGCAGGCGCAGTTCGGCGCGCGCTTCGGGTTCGGCGTTCTGTCCGACCACCGCGCACTCGGGCCCGCGGCCCGCTTCCTCGAACGCGCGTAGCGCTCCCAGCGCGCTGGAATCGTTCGCGGCGCCCACCAGGATGCGCCGGGCCTTGGTCTCACGCAGGTGCTTGCGCACGCGCTCGAGCGCGGTCTGGAACTGGCCGTCGCCGTCGAGGTTGGCCACGCGGCAGCGGTCGGGGATGCGCATCACTTCGCCGATGCCGGCTAGGATGCCGCGCATGCGCGCCTTGGGCAGCGACCCGGCGCGCGACAGTTCCACGAGCACGATCTCATCCACTTCGCCGTTCCAATGCTTCTTCGCCCACCGCCCGAGGCAATGCCCGCCCATCAGACCCGCCTGGTAGTTGTTGGCGCCGAAGTAAGTCGCGCCGGGGTGGGGGATGTCGATGGCGATGAAGGGAATGTTCGCCTGCAGATACTTGCTGGCGATGGCCGGCGCGATGACTTCGTCGGTCTGAAACTCGATCACCAGGTCCACCTGTTCCTTAATCAGGTAGTCGGCCGAGCGCAACGCGATCTTGGGCTGGTACCGGTTGTCGACCACGATGAGTTCCACGTGCTCGCGCTCGGCCGCCCGCACCAGTCCGTTGCGGACCTCGCGATCGAAGCTGGTATCCTGCCCCTGCGCCGCGTAGCCGATGCGGTACAGGCGCCGCCGGCGCACCTCGCTGGCCAGCCGGTAGTGGTTCTCCCCGACCTTGTCCAGGAAGCCGCACTGGTGCAGCGTGTAGAGCAGGCGGAAACACATGCCCTTATTGAAGCCGGTGCGGCCGACTACGTCGCGGAGCCGCAAAACGTCGCCCGCGGATTGGAACGCCTCGAGCACCCGGGAGGCGTGGACCAAGCTCTTCACCAGGTAGCGGTTGTGATTGGAAGTCTTCACAGGGACCCCATTAGGTTTCAGATCTCGAAACGCGGTACCGTCAGCCGGACGGGCGGCGCGGCACACCCAAACACCGTATTAAATACCCCGTTTCCTGAAGAATAACTCATTTTGCGTTCGCTGTCTGCCGTTCTGCAATGCAAAAAACAGGCCTCCCGGCGGCATGGCCTTGGGCCGGTGCCTGCGGACGCGTACAATACACAATTTGCGCCTATCATGAACTCGAACCCTCTGCTTGGCGTCATTTTTCACTGGCTCGGCGGCCTCGCCTCGGGCAGTTTCTATGTTCCCTTCCGCGCCGTGAAGCGCTGGTCGTGGGAGACCTACTGGCTGGTGGGCGGTTTCTTCAGTTGGATCATCGCGCCCTGGGTGATGGGCACGCTGATGGCCCACGACGTGATGTGGGTGCTGCGCCAGACTCCGTTCATGACGCTCTTCTGGTGCTACTTCTGGGGTGTTCTCTGGGGCTTCGGCGGACTCACCTTCGGGCTCACCATGCGCTACCTCGGGATGTCGCTGGGGATGGCGATGGTGCTGGGCTATTGCGCCGCGTTCGGCACCCTGATGCCGCCCATCTTCGACGGCATCTTCGTTTCCAGCGTGCTGGGCACGGTTTCCGGGCGGGTGATCCTGCTCGGCGTCGGCGTCTGCATGGCGGGCATCGCGTTCGCCGGCAAGGCGGGCAGGTCCAAGGAAGGCGAGATGTCGCCGGAGCAGAAGAAAGAGGTCATCAAGGAGTTCAACCTCAAGAAGGGCGTGGCGGTGGCGACCTTCAGCGGCGTGATGAGCGCCTGCTTCTCCTACGGACTGCGCGCCGGCGATCCCATCAAGGAGATCGCTCTGGCGCACGGCACCACCACGCTGTGGCAGGGGTTGCCGGTGCTGGTGCCCGTGCTGCTCGGCGGGTTCACCACCAACTTCATCTGGTGCCTGATCCTCAACATTCGCAACAAAAGCGGACACGAGTATCTGGCGCCGGAATCGAAGGAGGGCGCCGTGCCGCTGGCCTCCAACTATTTCTTCAGCGCGCTGGCCGGCACCACCTGGTATTTTCAGTTCTTCTTCTACACCATGGGCGAGACCCAGATGGGCAAGTACAAGTTCTCCAGTTGGACCCTGCACATGGCCAGCATCATCATCTTCAGCAGCCTGTGGGGCATCGCGCTACACGAGTGGCGCGGCGCCAGCGTCCGCACCAAGCGGTGGCTTTTCGTCAGCATCGCGGTGCTGATTCTTTCCACCATGGTGGTGGGCTACGGAAACTATCTGGGGACGCTGACGTCGTAGCCATGAGCGCGGCCGCTCGCGGGGGTGATATTTTAAGGCTATGACCAAGGTGCAGATGCGCTTCCGCCTGGAGAAGCCGCTCGACGATTCCTCACTGAACTACCTCGCGGCCGCGCATGCAATCTACGGCATCCACCGCCTGAAACTCTCGCCGGCGATGGACGAACTCTTCGTTGAGTACGACGCCACGCGCCTGCGCCCCGCCGAGGTCGAAAACGCGCTGGCCTCGGCGGGCGTGCCCATCGGCGCTCCGCCGGCGTAGTCTACATCTTCTTCTCGTTGACCTGCGGTTCGGCGGGAGCCTGGAACAGGGCCGCCGGCGGATCGCCGCGCTGGATGTTGGTCAGGCGGAAGATCTCTTCGCCGGTGCGCGGGTCGCTGCGTTTCGTGTAAACGGTGGCGGCGAGTTCGTCGCTGTACCAGGACTCGTTGACGATCTGGATCGGCCGGTCGTTGCCGATGGCGCCGGTTTCGATGGTTTCCACGTTGCGCGTGCCGGCGGCGATGACTCCGTCGAAATTCTTCTTGCCGAGCGATTCGGTCTCGGTTTTGCCCGCGACCTGCTTCATCGGGCCGACTTTCACCATGTCGGGCTCGGTCGAGAACGGAGTGCGGAGCATCACCTGCCCGCCCTTGGCCTCGGCGCTGCCTTCAGCCTTGGCGCGTGCGATCATCTCGGCCACCGCCTTGGGATCGAGCGCCTGCCCGTTGACTTCGATGTTGGCCTGCCCGTCGCCGGTAGTGCGCACCGAAAAGGTAGCGGTCTTACCTTCTTCGCCGCCGGCAGCTTTCCGGTAGATAAACGTGTTGGACATTTGCAGCTTGCGCACCGTATTGGTCTTGGGATTGACGATGTAGGTGCTGCCGGCCACCGGATCGCTGATCGTGACGCTGTCCGGGCTCTCGCGGCGGGTCCGGCCTTCGCTATCGCGATAGACCGTGACCTTGGTTTCGCGGTGGATGCGGGTACCGTCGGCCAGCGTCTGGTTGACCTCGGTGATTTCGTCGGCCGAGTACGGCAGGTTTTTGACCACCGGCCCCTTCACAGTCCCGATTGCGTTCAGGCGGACGATCTGCTCATCGAGCAGTTTCTTCTGCACGTCGATCCGGGTCGTTTCCTGCGCGGCGGCGAAAGCCAGCGGAAGCAGGGCTCCCGCGCTGAGTATGATTCTGTTCATGTCGCTTCTCCTTCTTACTGTCTCGTGCCGACCAGCCGGATGGCGCGGGCACGCCCCTGCGGATCGACAATGATGTCTGCCTGCGCACCGCCGGGTTGCACGGCCATGCGCATGATTACGCCGGAATCGATCGGCTGATCGTCCAGCGCCACGAAGTAGTCCATGGACGGCGCCGCGGGACGGCGGCGCGGCGCCACGCGCGATACCGCCGAACGCGCCACGGCGGGCACGGCGGCGGGTGCTACCGGCGCGACGGGTTCCGGCGCTTGCGGCTGTCGCTGCACGGGAGCGGGATTATGGGCCAGCGGCGCCGGCGGTTCAGGCCTGCGCAGCGTAAAACTGGCGATCGCCAGGCCCGCCGCGAGCGCCGCCGCCACTCCCGGCCATAGCCATCGCGAGAACGTGCGCGCCGGGGCGGGGCGCAACCGTGCCGCGTTCCCGGCCGCGGGAAGTTCGTCGATCAGCGCGAAGACGCGCGCCGCGCGGCCCGCCAGTTCGGCGCACAACGCGTCGCACTCCGCGCACCCGGCCAGGTGATCCGCCACCGCCCGCATCTCCGCGGGCGGCAGTTCCCGGTCCAGGTAAGCTCGCAGGACGCCCTCCGGCCAACAGTTCGTCATACGTCTTCTCCGTAGCGCGCGCGGAACCTGCGTTCGAATTCGGCCTCCGCCCGCGCCAGCATCGTCCCCACGGACCCGGGTTCGACCCCGAGCGACCGCGCCAACTCCCGGTACGCCAGCCCGTCGGCGCGCAACAGCAGCAACTGCGCATCGCGCGGCTTGAGGCTCTCCAGCACGTCCCGAACACGCCCGCGTCGTTCCTCGCGCAGGATCGCATCCAGCGCTTCGGGAGGCGAGGCGGTGTTCGTGTGCAGACCCGCAGCGTCCTCCCGCCGCCGGCGGCGCGCGTTCATGCGCAGCGCGTCCAGCCCGGCGTTGGTGGCCACCCGGTAGACCCACGCGTTGAGGTCCTCCTGGGCGGCGAGCAGTTCGGGCCGGCGGGAGAGCTTATGAAAGACGTCGGCAGCCACCTCTTCGGCGTGGGCGCGGTCGCCGGTCAGCCGGGTCAACATGCCGACGATGCGCGCGTAATGCTCCCGGAAGAGGCTCTCTACCGATGCAGGCGCCCCCGTTCGGCGGGCAGTGGCCGGCGGAAGCGCGATTTCTTCGGGCTGCACACTCTTAATACGGCGCGCGGGCCGGTTTTGTGACGAACTTTCGCCGGGCCATGCCGCGGATTATTCCTCGGGCAGGCCCAATTCGCGGCGAAGAATATTGAAATCGTAGGCCGGCTGGCCCGCCCGGATCTTTTGCTGCTCGCCATTCTCCATGAGCCGGAGCAGGTCGATGACGGCCGCTCTTCCGGCTTTGGTGCGGACCGACTGGCGCGCCGTCTTCCCGCCCAATGCGGGAAGGCGATCGTCCGCCCAATGGGAGTAATGTTCCGCCATGGCGCGCTCCACGATCGCACGGGCCTCGGGCGGGGGCACGGAAGCCGGCGGCTTCGGCGGATGTTCGCCGCGGCGGAACCGGTCCTTGATTTCCTCGGTCGAGGTGTAGTGGTCGCCCCGGTGTTTCACCAGATCGCGCGCGCGGGATTCGATCAGCCCGCGCAGCGTCTGCAAGCGGGTCCGCGACATGGCCTCCAGTTTCAGAATGCCGCCCTCGATCTCGACGTTGCCCAGGGGGCGCTTCTCGCCGCCCATGCTCGAGACCCAGACGAACCAGAGGTTCTCACCGGACCCGGGGGCGCCTTCTTCCAGTTCCTCGATTGAGCGCAGCGCGGCCAGTAGCGCCGGCTCGTCCAGAATGTCGTATTCGGCTTTGCCGAACGAAACCTCCTCGCCCTCGCGGTTGACGAACCGGAGATTGTCGAACCGGCGGTCGTGCCTCTCCTTCACGTCGCGGTGCAGGCGGTGGCTGTTGGCGCGCACAAATTCGGCGGGGGTCTGGCCGGCGGCGCGGCTTTCGTCTTCCACCATCGCGCGCACCTCTTCCAGAAGATTGCGCGGCACCATCGAACCGTTGCCGGCGAAGATCCAGCGGCCTTCGTGGAATTGCGCGCGCGCCAGCAGGCAGTCCCAGCGCGACATCGAGTTGGACGAACTGACGTCGTGGACGAACATGCGGTCCCCGGCGAAGATATCGTGGAGGTGGACGCCGCTGCCCGGCTCGACTCGCTCCACCTCGTAGAGGCCGAAGCGCGCGTCGCGCAGGGATTCGAGCAAGGTGCGCTCTCCAGCGGTGAGTGCGGCGCCGTGCGATGCCAGGTACATCTCCATCGGCGTGCGGCTGGTGGACGAAGCGCGGAAATCGTGCAGCATCCATTGCAGGAAACCCTCGATTTCGACCTCCTCCAACTCGATGTTGCCCTTGCGGTTGAAGTACATCTTCTTGGCGAGTTCCATGTCGCGCCGGGAAAGCGCGTCCTGCGCGGCTGTCAGCAGGCGGTGCATCATTTGGGCATGCGCGGACGTGGGCGGGGCGTCCTCTTCCATGTCCTCCCCGTCCTCCCGCTCCCTGGCCTTGCGGTCGGCCTCTTCGTCCGCGGTGAGGTGGCACTTCTTATACTTCTTTCCGCTGCCGCACCAGCAGGGCTCGTTGCGCCCGGGGCGCGGAGGCGGCGCCGGCTCGAAGGCCTCGTCGAAGCCCTCTTCTTCGTCTTCGAACTCCTCCCCTTCGCCTTCGTAATCCTCCTCATCGTCGCCTGCCTCCAACTCGTCTTCCATCAGCAGGCGGTCGAGGCAGACGTCTTCGATCGAGAGGCCGGTGATGTTCTCCTCCTCGAGGTGGGAGGTAAACTTGCCGCGCGCGGCGTCGCGGACCATTTCCTGCGTGTCCTTGGGGAGGTGCTTCTGCAATTTCCCCAATGCCGCGGCGCGCGCCTTCTCGCCGCGATCCATCAGGCACTGCACCAGGCAGGCGAGCACATAACCGGCTTCCTCGTCGGAGCGGATGCGTTCGAAATCGTCGGCCAGGGCATTCAAGACCGCCATGTCGGCGGGATCGGGCTTCAGCAGATGGATCTGGTCGGCGATGGCGCAGCGCATCTTCACGCTGCATTCCGCAAGTGCCGCGCGGTAGCGCTCCATAACTCCGGCGCGATGCCGCTGGCCCAGGCGGAGCAGGGCCCAGTTGGTGTGCAGGAAGAGGAGTTGGTCGCCCGAACTGCTCAACTCCAGGAGTTCGTCCACCGCGTCCGGGCCGGAGATCTCGCCGAGGATGGCCAGCACAAGGGCCACAGTCTTGGTATCCAGCGCATCCTCGTCGCGTCCCCACTCGCGCAGAGCGTTGCGCAGGAGCGGCTCGCACTCGGCCGCGTGCTCGCGGATGGCCTTCAGGGTGTCATCGGAGAGCTCATCCGGCGCGTCGCGTTGCAGGGTGTTGAGCAGGCGGTAGGGGCGAAGCCGCTGAGTGACTTGGGCCGGTTCGGGGGCCTTGGCGAGTTCGCTCTCCCCGGCCGCGGCGAGCATTTCGTAGGTTTCCGGCTCGCGGGCTTCATCGCCGAGACTCTTGGCGAAATGCTCCGCGATCAGTTCGGGCACTTCGTCGGAGAACCCGACCTTCCACATGCTCAGCACGCGCAGGTGCTTCGCCATGGGGTCCGCCTCGTCGAGTTGAGTGAGCCGGTCGCCGAGCATCATGTAGCTCCGCGCGGAACAGGGTGCCAGCCGGACCGCCTCCCAAAGAGCCGCGACGGATTCCTCCGGGTCTTCGGCGAGCGCGCCGACAAGCATCCACGCCTGCGCAAAATCCGGTTCGGAGCGGGTGATCCGGAGGGCTGCCGCGAGCGTGTCGCCCGTCCGCGCCCCGTCCAGGAGGCTCATCCGGCGCTCAATTTCGGCTTCGGGAAGAAAGATCATCGGTACCAGTATCCCGTTTCTGCCCGCGGCCCGTCACAATAGCAATATGATTTCCTGCCGCAACCTGACGCGCCGGTTCGGAGATTTCACCGCGGTCGACCGGCTCGACCTCGAAGTGGATTCCGGCGCCATCTGCGCTTTCCTCGGTCCCAACGGGGCTGGAAAGTCTACCACCGTGAATATGATGACCGGGTTGCTCGCGCCCACTTCCGGAGAGGTGCGGGTTTGCGGGCTGGATCCCGCGGCGGCGGGCATCGAGTTGAAGCGGCGCATCGGCGTGCTTCCCGAAGACCTGGGCCTGTTCGACGACCTCACGGTGGAGGAGCACCTCCTGCTCACCGGTGACATCTACGGACTCCCCCGCGCCGAGACGCGCGCGCGCACCGCGCAACTGCTGCACGCGCTCAGCCTGGAACACGGACGCCACACCTTCGCCGCCGCCTGCTCGCACGGGATGCGCAAGAAGACCGCCTTCGCCATGGCGCTGCTGCCCAATCCGCAAGTGCTGTTTCTGGACGAGCCCTTCGAAGCGGTGGACCCGGTGACCGCGAAGATCATGAGGGATCTGCTGCAGTCGGTGGCGCGGCACGGAGTCACCGTATTTCTGACCTCGCACATTCTCTCCATGGTGGAGCGCATCGCCACCCGGATCGTGATGATCCGCAAGGGTAGCGTGGTGTGGAACTCGACCGCCGGCGAACTGCCGCAATCGCTCGAAGATCACTATTTCGACCTCGTGGAAACGCCCGTTGTCGAGGAGTTGGAATGGCTCGGCCCGCCGCGATCCTGAAAGCCCTGGCGACGGCCTACCGCCGGGATTGGACCGCGCTGCAATCGCTCACCGGCAACAATTTCTTCCTGCTCACGCTGCTTCTGCTGCAGCGCGCCGGAACGTTCCTCTACCTCATCATGGGGCTGGTGGTGCTGTTCCCGCTGAGCACGGATCCGCTGCGCAAGATCCCGGCATCGCGCCTGGCGCTATGGCCGCTGACGCGGCGCGAGCACTGGCTACTGCGCCTGGCGAGCCCGTGGATCAATCCGCTGACGTGGATCCTGGCGGCGGGCGCGGCGTGGTCGGCGGGACGAACCGTGTCGGTGGAATTGTGGGCGGCGGCCGGCGCTCTGTTCGCGATTGCGTTCGCGCTCTCCCACATCCCCACCCCGGGACGTACGCCCATGTGGCACCGCGTGCCCGGCGTCCCGGGACTGCTGGATCAACTCGTGCGCAAGAACCTGCGCGAGATTCTCTCCACGCTCGATTTCTACTGCGCGGCGATCCTCTCGGCGGCGGTGCTGGCGTGGCGCGTGGCCGGCACCTCCCTGCCGCGCGAAGCCCTGATGGCCATGACGGTGCTGACCGTGGGCGCGCTTTCCAGCTATGCGCAGTGCCTGTTCGGACTCGATGGCGCCGGCGGCATGGCGCGCTATCGCCTGTTGCCTGCGCGCGGCTGGCAGTTGCTGCTGGCCAAGGACGTCGCCTTCCTGATGGCGCTGGCGCCGCTGGCCCTGCCACTCGCGCCGGTGGCGGCGATGGGCGGTGCGCTCATGGCGCTCGCGGTGGGGCACGCGCCCGCGATCCACCATCCGCGCGAGCAGACGCGATGGCGCTTCAGCATGGGCGGCGCCCTGGGCAACGGCATCGTGCAGATGATCGCCATCGCGATGACGGTCTCCACCATTTTCTCCATGTCGGTCCTGTTTCTGGCGCCGGCGGCCGCCATCTGGGCGGCGTCGGTTTGGTGGTACGGCCGCGAACTGGAGCGCTCCATCTGAGGGGCTGGAAATCCGGCACGTGGAGACGCCGGAACTGCTCATGCAAGCCGGTGCGGGCCTCGCAGAGTCGCATCAGGCCGCGCAGAGCCTCGGACGGCTGCATGTTCTCGCTCATGCGCAGCAGCGGGAATCCGCGCCCGTCGGCGAAGACCATCGTGCGAACCGTGTTACCGGGGAAGGGAAGATCGGGGGTTTGATGAAACGGCCTTCGCTGCGTGGAGGCAGTTTCGCGCAACTCCACGCCGCGGATCTGCTCCCAGCGCACCTGGCGCCATCCTAACGCCGTGGTCGCCAACAGGCCCTGTGGTCCGGCCGAAACCCTCATCGTCCGGTTGTACAGCGCCAGCCCCCACGTGCCCAGTGTGAACACAAGTCCGGCCGTCAATGGCGCCAGCCGTTGAAACGGCGAACCCATTGGTGCAAAGACTCCGCAGGCGAACGCCGCGATTCCCAGCAGGGACCAGAACAGGGGCGCCTTCCCCTCCGACTCCGGGCGATGCACGGTGATCGCTCCCGGTTCCGGTTCGGGCGGTTGAGAAAATTGCCAGCTTGCATCCAGCGTCGTATCGGCAGGTGCGCCGCCGCGGCCCAAGGTCAGGGCACCTGCCAGCAGCACGCAGGCAACCCCGCACAACACCGCCAGTGTGGCCGGCCAGAGCCACATCTGCACAAGCCCTCCGACGCGTGCCCGGTCGGGATCCCGCGGGTCCAGATAGACCGTGACCGTGTCCAGGAACGCGGCCCCGATCCGGTGCTCCACGGAGGCAACCACGCGCCGCGTATCGGGGTCGTCGCCGATCTCCACCTCCACGCCATGATCCGGCGCGAGGCCGCGGACCACTCCCCGGGTGGATTGCCAGCCGTGCAACACCGCCAGGTTCGCCCGCGCCGCCTTTCCCGCGAGCCATCCGCTGAGCAGGGCGGCCGCGGCGGCGATCGCCACCAGGGCCACTCGCACCTCCGTGTACATGGCCACGGATCATAACACGGTGCGCCGCGGGGGCCGGAACTAGCCTTCGCGATCGGGCGATCCGCGGTGGTCCCGCAGCGACTCTTCGATATCGTCTAACCGGCTGCCGATGGCGTTCAACTTGCGTGCGATGCCCTTGATTTCGCTCTCCGCGCGGCGGTTGACGGCGAAATCGAGTTCGCTGCGCAGCCGGTCCTTCGCGTCCTGACGGTTCTGGCTCATCATGATGACCGGCGCCTGTACCGAGGCCAGCATGGAGAGAAACAGGTTGAGCAGGATGAACGGGTAGGGGTCCCAGGCACGCCCGCCGAGCTTCACGTTGATCGCGGCATAAATCGTGAGCACGAACGCGAAGGCGATGATGAAGGTCCACGAACCGCCGAAGCGCGCCACCGCATCCGCCAGGCGGTCGCCGAACGTGGCTTCCTCGGCGATGACTTCGTTGGGATTGCGCATGGTCCGCATGCGTATCAGGTTGTGCGCGCCGTGGAACTGCTTGCCGAGCACCGTGAGCATGTCCATCCCGGCGAGCGGCTTACGTTCCAGCAGGATGGCGATGTCGCGGCGGTCCACTTCCAGGCACTCCACGTCCGTCAGCGCCACCGCGTTGGTCTGGTGCGGCGTCTGCTCCAGCATGGAGGCGAAACCGAAGAACTCGCCCACCGCGGGTTCGTCCACGATGAGTTCCTGGCCGTCCTCGTCCACCGTGGTCACCTGGACCTTGCCCGAGACCATGACGAACGCCTGCCCGCCGGGATCGCCCATCTTGTAGATGCGTTGGCGGGCGCCGAATCGCTTATGCTCGACCTGTCCGGCGAGGACGGCGACCTCCTCGTCATCGAGCAGGGCAAAGAGAGAAACCTGGCGCAGGACTTCGGGATTGCAGGCCATCCGGCCAAAATAGCACGGGCGCTACCAGGTGTTTTCGCCGCCGAGGACCTCGGGCAGCGTGCGCAACAGGATCGTCAGGTACATGCCGGGACCGGCTTCGCGGACGAACTTCAGATCCAGCCGGCGGCGCTCCTCGTAGGTCAGGCGATTGCGTCCGGAGACCTGCCACAGTCCGGCCAGCCCGGGCTTTACCCGCAGGATCTCCGCGGCGTCCTCGCCGTAGTAGCGGCGCAGTTCGGTGAGCGTCATCGGCCGCGGTCCGATCAGCGACATCTCGCCCGCGACCACGTGCCACAACTGCGGCAACTCGTCGATCGAGTGGCGGCGGCAGAAGCGCGCGAACCGGTTGGCGACGCGGGGATCGCCGGCTCGTTTGCGCGCGGGACCCTCGGCATCGTCGATGTACTCCACCCAGCCCGCCGTGCCGCCCGGTTCCGTCCCCCACATGGTGCGCAGTTTGAGCATCCACAGGTCCGCGCCCTGCCAGCCCATGCGGCGATGCGCGATCCACGGGGAGCGTCCGGAAAGCACGCGCACGACGAGCGCGCTGGAGAGGATTACGGGCAGCGCAAGCAGCAGTAGGAAGGCGCCGGCGACCCGCTCGCAGGCGTCGAGCATGCGCGCACGGAGATCGCGATCGGAAGAGACGGGGCTGGGGACGGAAATGGAGGCCAAAACTACACCTGACTCTTATTTTACCGGGTGCGGTCCGGGTGGCGCATTTCGCCGCGTTCAAATGCTTGTAAAGATTTTGTCGGGAAATCCCCCGCCTTAGGTTCATTGTGCTTTCATGCGGCGCCGCGCAGAATAATAGACAGTGCGTATCCTGCTGGTGGAGGACGAAGCCCGTGTTGCCGGATTCATCGCAAAGGGCCTGCGCGAGCAGTCCTACGCGGTGGATATCGCCGGCGACGGCGAGGAGGCGCTCTACCTGGCCGCGATCAACCAGTACGACCTGGTCATCCTGGACGTGATGCTGCCGCTCAAGAACGGGCACGCCGTGTGCCGCGAACTTCGCGCCGGCGGGTTCCGCGCGCCCATCCTGATGCTGACCGCGCGCGATGCCGTAGACGACCGCGTCGCCGGACTGGACAGCGGCGCGGATGACTACCTGATCAAGCCCTTCGATTTCAAGGAACTGCTCGCCCGCCTGCGTGCCCTGGCACGGCGCTCCGGAGCGCCGCGTCCCGAAGTGCTGACGGTGGCCGAAGTGGCGATCAATACCGCCAGCCACGCGGTCACCTGCGGTGGACGTCCCGTGACCCTGACCGCCAAGGAGTATGCGCTGCTTGAGTTTCTGGTACTCCACCGCGACCGCGTGCTGGGCCGCGAAGCCATCGCGCAACATGTTTGGGACGAGAGCTTCGATCCGCTCTCCAACGTGATCGACGTCTATATCAAGCGCCTGCGCGCAAAATTGGAGGGCGCCGGGCGGAGGCTGATTCACACGCGCCGCGGCGAGGGCTATATCTTCAGCGCGGAGGGCGCCGGTGAATAAGAGCCTGCGGTTCCGCCTCACCCTGCTGTACTCCGGCTTCTTTGCCGCCCTGTTCGTGATCTCCGCCGCGCTGCTGTACGGTGCGCTCTCCCATTCGCTCTACCAGCGGCTGGACGAGAGCGTTGCCACCGAGGCCGATACCGCCGCCGGGCTCTTCGCCGACGAGTACGAAGAGGTCGGCCACAACGCCGGGGCGGCCGCCCGCGAGATCGTCAACGACATGAAACTGCGTGGCGACCTGGTTGCGGTGCTGGAAGACGAACAACTCCTCGCCATCAAGCCGTCGATGCCCGTGTCCGAACTGAAGAGCCCGGCGCGGCGAACCGCCGAGCGAGGCGTGACCCTCGGCGGAACCGCCTACCGGGTGGTCGTCGCGGCTTCGCTCGAGCCTGTCCGCCAGCAGACGGCCCTGCTGCGGCGCGATATTGCGATCGGCCTGCCGCTTGCGCTCCTGCTGGCCGGGGCCGGCGCCTGGCTTGTGGCCACGCGGGCGCTGCGCCCGCTGCATGCTGTCGCCGAACAGGCGCGGCGCATCACCGAGCACAACTTGAACACGCGCCTCCAAGCCGACGGCGTCGCCGCCGAACTGGAGGTGGTGATCTCGAGTTTCAACGACCTGCTCTGCCGCCTGGACAATTCCTTCGACGCCATGCGCCGCTTCGTGGCCGACGCCTCGCACGAACTACGTACGCCGGTGAGCGTGATCCGCGGCGAGGCCGACGTGGCACTTTCGCGCGAACGCGGCGGCG
>JAFDVU010000158.1 GCA_018268835.1 Acidobacteriota bacterium
TCGTGCTCCAGCCACTGCCGCAGGACTGCGGTCAGGCGTGGCGCCATCCCCACGGTGGATGCGCCGGGATGCAGGCGGCCAATCACGCGCAGCCACGCGCTCGCCGGTTGCCGCAGCAGCGAACTCTCGCCGGCGATCAGCGGTTCCTGCCCCACCGGAATCCAGATGTCCGGCGGATTGCCGCGCAGCGTCTCGCCGAAGAAGCCCGGCGGCGCGACGCCGATCACCGTAAACGGATGCCCCTCCACCATGAAACTCGCGCCCACCACTGAGGCGTCCGCGCCGTATTCGGTCTGCCACGTGCGGTGGCTCAGCACCAGCACCGGCGCTGCGGCGGCGCGGTCGTCGTCCGCGGAGAGCAGGCGGCCGCCGAACGCCCGCACGCCCAGCGTCGAAAAGTAATTGCCGGTGACGTACTCGGCGCGCAGCGGCTTCGCGGCCAGGGCGCTGCCCTCCCGGCGCACGCCAAATCGCTGCCCGCCGGCCTGAAACGCCGCCGCTTCGTCGAACTCGGGCGCCTGCGCCTTCAGCCGCTCGTAGAGCGGGTAGGAGAACATCCCCCACCGGTCCTGCGGCCCGCTCTGCACGCAGCAATTGTCGCCGTCCCCGATGCGGTACAGCAGCGACGGGTCCGCCACCGGCAGTGACCGCAGCATCACCTCGTGGATCATGGTGAAGATCGCCGTGGTCCCGCCGATTCCCAATGCCAGAGTCAAAGTGGCCGCCGCCGTGAATACCGGCGCCATGCGCAACTGCCGCAATGTGTATCGAAACGTGCTGTTCAGGTTCGGCATTTGGATCCGTTGAAACGTTGTACTCGCAGGACGCCGAAAGGTTACGGGAAAATTACGTGATCCATCTCGCAGACCGATCGCCGCGAGGTCTTCTCAGCTCGCGCGGAACGTGGTTTCATGGAGCAAGACTCGTAAATGCCCGGTCACTCAGGAGGGTATTGATGCACGCATTTTTCGCTTCGGGAACCCGTGCGCTTCGGAGCGTCTCCATCCCCGCGGTACTCGCGCTGGCGGTGTCTCTGCCGGCGCCGGCCGCCGCGATCTATAACTTCACCTCATTCGACGGTCCCGGCAGCAACGGCGGCGGAACCACCGTCAACGGCATCGACAATAACGGGGCCGTCGTCGGCTTCTCCTCCGACAACGCCGCCGCCCCCACATTGCTCACCAATTTTATCCGCAACCCCGACGGCACCTTCACCGCCCTCAACATCGGCTCCGACCCGCTCGCCATGGCCAACGGCATCAATGACGCCCCCGCCATCGTCGGCAGCCACTCCAACGGCACCGCTTACGTTCTCGTGGGCGGGTCGCTGCTCCCGCTCAGCAACGTCACCCCAACAACCACCAGCGAGACTGCGTTCGGCGCAAGCGACACTGGGCTCATCGTGGGCCAATTCGTGGATTCCGCCACCGGAACCACCCCAGGCTTCCTCCTCGGCGGCGGCGGTTACACCATTCTAATCCCGGTCATCAACGCTCTGGTAACCAATGCGCAGGGCGTGAACAATCACGGCGTCGTCACCGGCTTCTACTCCGCGGACGGTGTCCACCAGCACGGCTTCTTCTACGACTCCACGACCCACGCTTACACGCTCGCCCCCGATCCCGTAATCGCCAACCTGGTGCTCACGCAATTCCTCGGCATGAACGATCTTGGCGTGGCAGCCGGCTACTACCAGTTGCCCGACGGCAGCCAGCACGGCCTGCTCTACGACAGCAACACCCACGCCTACACGTTTCTCGACGATCCGAACGCCGCCCACAGCGGTGTAAGCATCACACAGATCACAGGGATCAACAACTCCGGCGAACTCACCGGCTTCTACGTGGATGCCGCATCCGGACTGCAGCGCGGGTTCGTCGCCAACCCCTCGATTCCCACGCCGGAACCGGGCACCTTCGGTTCGCTGGCGCTCGCGCTAGTGGCCGCCCTGCCCTTTCGCCGCCGCTTCGCGGCACGTCACGCGACCGCGCGATAATCCTCCATCGCCGCCCGCATCGCGCCTTGAAATTCCGCCGCGGCGCACTCCGCCCAGAAGCAGTGCTCCCAGCCCGTCAGCGTCCCGGTGCTGCGGATGATCACCACCCGCACGATGTCGCCTTCCTTGCGGAACAGCCAGCGGGTATCGACCATGGCTTCGTGCCAGAAGCACTCCCCGTGGCCGTCTGCCGCGCTCTCCACGGCGAGCCGCAAATCCTCCATCGCCGAAACCTGATCCGATCCGCTTACGGTCGCTTGCGCACCGTTGTGTGCGATCGTGCCGACAACCCGGCCGAACGAATCGCCTGTGAACGTGACCTGCACTGGTATCTCCAGTGTAATCGCCCGCAACGTACCGCAGGCCTCCCGGCCTGCCACGTCACACCTGCGAATACCCTAGCGGCCTCAGCACCAAACTGAAAATATTCGACACCGTCGGCGGATCGAGCCGGTACCGCGGATCCGCCGAGAGTTTCTTCCACTCCGGATCCGCGCTGAACTTCGCCCAGCCCGCTTCGAGCGCCGCCATGTCCGGAAAGCTCAGCATGTAGATCAGGCTCGGCACCCGCGGCCCTACCAGCACATCGGCATAGAACACGTTGGCCGCCCCCGAGCGCGCGAAAATCTCGAACTCCCCGTGATGGAACATCTCCACCTTGCGCACGTGGGCCGCGTTCGTCGGCGAAACGTACTGGCGCAGGTGATACAGCCGCTTTTCCTTCTTCTGCGCCGTGGCCGGCACCGTGAGTTTCGGATACCCCTCGAAGGCCCTCAACAGCGTGCTCTCGATCGTCTCATACGGGACCACGCCGCCCGACGCTTCCCAGAACGGCGCCGCCGCCTTCATGAACTCGGCATCCTTGGCCAGTTCCAACTCCGCCGTGACCAGCGTCTCCAGCTTCGTGGACGGCAGCAGCAGGTAGTATGCCGGGGTGTCCGGCCCAAAGTAGACGCTGAACGCACCGACGGGTCCAATGCCCATCCGGTTCAGCGCCGGAATCAGCGCGCCCGAGAAGTACTGGTCGGCCACGCGCGTGCCCGGTCCGCTGCGCAATTGATAGCGGCGCAGTTCATAGTATTCCGGCGCGCCCTTCGCGCCGCCTGCCGGCGATTGCGCAACCGCTTCGGCGGCGCCCGCCATCGACAGGGCGGACGCGGAGAGAGAGGTAGAGAGAAAATTTCGGCGATCCATGGGATTTAACGCTTCAGAGTGTATCACGGCGGGGTAGCCCCGGCCTCGTCCAGACACGTGCCCGGCCCCGCCGCGCCCGCCGCCTATCCGACCGCCGATTTCACGGCTTCCACCAGGCTGTACACCGACTGGATGTTCGATATCAGTCCGGCGCCCTCGGTGAAAATCGTGGATTTGTCGATCGCCTGGAGCTTCTGGATGATGGTCCGGTCGTCGCACTCCAGCCCCATGCCCTTCATCACGTTCTCCATCGCCGCCAGGAAGCTGACGGCTTCCGCCATGGCCTCGCCCAACACCCGCGCCTTGGACTTCACCTGCATGCACTCGGCGCCGATCTTCACGCCCGCTTTCAGCGTAGTGGCCTTCTTCATCAGCGCGAACAGCTTGTCCGCCTCCGCCGAAACCGCGTCCACCTTGTGCCGCATCTTGACCGTGTGGTTGCGATACATCTGGCGCGCCTTTTCCACGTCGTTGTACTTGGACGCCACCGTCTTGACCGTGAAGTCGAACACGCTCTTTGCGATCGACTTCGCATCCTTACCCTTGGTGATCTCCTTGCCGGTCTTGATGACCGCCTCGCCGATGTAGGTGAACACCTGCGGGAACCCGGGGAAGCCGCTGGTATTGGTCAGCCCGTTGGCCTTGGCGGCCTCCATCACCGTGGTCAGACGGAAGGCGATGTAGGCGTCCACGCCGTTGCGCAGATCGTCGCGCAGCTTGGGTTCGTCCTTGAGCTGTTGTTTCAGTTCGAGCCCCAGTGAGACCAGCGTTTTGGCGATCGACAGGTACGCGGTTACGTCGGCGCCATGCGAAGCCGCCAGCTTCGTCGCCTGCGTGGCCAGGCTGATCCCGGCGAAGGTGACCTTCACCGCGGTCTTGACCCGCGCCTCGGTGAGCAGTTTGTCGCCCTGCGATTCCTTTTTCTTGGCTTCCTCCACCGCCTTCTGCGCGGCGCCTTCGGCACTGGCAAGCGCGTTCTTCACCAGCGTGTTGACCGTGGAAGCGACCGCGATCGCCTCCTTCAGGTTGCCCTGGTCGAGCAGTTCGTCGATCTTCTTGTTAAACTTCTCGCACTCGCTGGTGATGATCTTCTCGTACTCTTCCAGCTTCTTTTCCGCCGCCTCTTCCATGCGTTTGATCTTGGCCGATGGCGCCGGAGGCGGCGTCGTGAGCAGCGCCGAGGTCGTGACTTCGAACTCCACCACAACCCGGCAAGCCGGAACATTCAATAGGGGAAACAGCTTCCGGTCGCGAATCAGGTCGACAATATCGACCTTCCCTTTGACCGTAGTCGTTTTGGCCATGATTTCTCCTCAGTAAGAACGAACGTCGCTAGTATATCCCACCACCGGCACGCAAGCCTGCCGTCACCGCGGGACTTCGCGCCCGGCCGATCGCCGCCTCCCGCGACTGGCCGCCGGACGCGCAAGCCTGTTACAGTTCCCTGCAGAAGGCGCCGATCCTCTCCTCAAGCCGTCGCGCTTGCGCCTGCCCGCGCGGAACCCTCCCCGGGCCCGGTCGGAGCTTCTCGACATCAGGACGAAAATGATTTTACGGACTCGATTGGGGTGCGGGCTGCGATGCGCCGCCGCCATCATCCTGGCCGCCACGGCTCCGCTCTTTGCCCAGGTCAGCATCAAACACGAAGACGTCACGTTCAATTTCGGGATTCAGGGCCAGTTCTGGGCCGATTGGTCCCAGGATTCCTCCGCCGGCCAGCAAGGCTATCAGCAGAACCTGTATCTGCGCCGGGCCCGCATTTTGCTAGGCGGCGACCTCGGCAAGGACGTGAGCTTCTTCCTCGAAACCGATTCCCCCAACCTGGGCAAGACGCCAAAGTCGCCGGGCACGGGATTCATCCTCCAGGACGCGTTTCTCGAATGGAAGCCCTCTCAGATGCTGCGCATCGACAGCGGCCTCTTCTTCGTCCCCCTGTCGCGCAACGCCCTCCAATCGACCCTCAACTATTACGGGTTGGACCTCAGCGCGCTGGCCACCGTGAACAACACCGCCACGCAATCGATGGCGCTTCGCGATCTCGGTCTCCAGGCGCGAGGCTTCTTCCTGAAAGACCGGCTGCTCTACCGCCTCGGGGTATTCCAGGGCCAGCGCGACGCCAACGCCCGCAATTCGCTGCGCCTCGCCGGCTACCTGCAGTACGACTTCTTCGATACCGAGACCGGTTACGTCTTCACCGGCACGGCCCTGGGGAAGAAGAAGATCCTGGCGATCGACGCCGGCGCCGATTGCCAGGGGTCCTATCGCGGCACCAGCGCCAACATCGCCCTCGACCTGCCGGTCCGCGGCGGCGACGAAATCGGCGGCCAGTTCCAGTTCCTCCATTACGACGGCCGCCAGAAGTTCCCGACCATCCGCGATCAGAACGATTGGTTCGTCGAGGCCGCCTACTACCTGCACGGCCTCAAATTTCAACCCTTCGCGCGCCTCGAATCGCAGCAGTTCGTCAACGCCCCCGACGCGGCCAACAACCTGCACCGCACCGGCGGAGGCGTCAACTACTACGTCCACGGACAGAACCTGAAATGGACCTTGCAGTATTGCCGCACGCTGCCCGGACCCGCCTCGTCCCTGCACGCCGCCAACGAGTTCACCATGCAGATGCAGGTCTTCTATTTCTGAGCGCCGGCCGCGCGCCCGCAGCCGCGGTGCGCCGAGGGTCAATTCAACAGGCTTCCGGCCTTGATGTTGGAGAGCAACGGAACGGAAAACCGGGATAAGGCTCTCATGCGACATCGTCGATAGCGTCCGACGGCTCCGTAGCGGCCACCCGGTCGCGCAACTGGTCGCCTTCGGCACTGGCGACGCGGCCGCCGCGCAGCAGAGCCTCTTCGTCGCCAGCGCAAGCGTCTACGGCAACGGCAACGTGGTCGCGACCTCCAACGCCACCGGCGGCAGCGTCACCGTGCAGAACGCCGTCGCCGGATAGGTCCCCACCACGAACTGGCTCGGACAGTCCGGCAACACCCGCTGATCTACCGCCGCCGGGCCCCGGCCAACTCGCGGCCCGCCAGCACCAGCATCAGCATCAGCGCCCCGATGCTGATGCCCGCGGCGGCCTTCTCCGTCCCGGTCCGCCCGTAGCGCGCTTCCACCACGTGAACGCCCGGCGGCACCGTGAACGTGATCAGGCCGGTTGAACGGTCCGGCTCCGCCGGGACCCGCCGGCCGTCCACCAGCACTTCCCATCCCGGGAACCACGCCGTGTTCATCTCGATGTTGCTGGCCACACTCGCGCGCACCGCGCTCGACCACGCGAACGGCTCCCGGCGCTGCCTTTCGATCGCAGCGTCCCCGCTCAGCACCTCCGCGGCCGCGGGCCTGTAAGCAGGCAGCGCCGGAATCCAGCGCGGCTCCACTTCCCCCATGGTCGTGGTCTCGAACCCGCGCAGCGCAAGCTGCTCCGGCGTCCAGAAGCTCAGGTCTACATCCACCGCCTGCCGCGAGTGCAGGTGAGCCAGGTTGGGAACGATCACCAGGCCCATCGCCGCCACCATCCCGGCGGTGCGCAGCCGCGGAACGTGTTCCAACAGCCGGCCCAGCGGCGCGATCCCCAGCGCCAGGCAGATCGCCACCGGCCCCAGCAGCCGCCACGGCAGTTGCACGTTCTGTAACAGCGGCAGCAACCGCCACAACCATGCCGCGTCCTCCAGCATCAGGCAGCAGAGCACCATCGCCGCCGCGCCCGCGGCCCATGCCACGCGCCCATCGCACCACTTCGGTCGCCGCCAGAGCCAGATGCCCGCCGCCAGCGCCAGCAGCACGTGGCTCCAGCCCAGCGCGAACGACATGCCGTCGTTCGGTCCCGGCAGCGAGTATCCGTATCCCCAGGGCGAGTAGAACAACTGCTCCAGGTACACGAAATGGTTCGTGTAGAGTCCGTTGCCCTGAACCGCGCGCTCCATCGCCACATCGTGCCGCGCGGCCAGCGCCGGCAGCCACGCCACGGCGCTCAGCCCCAGCCCGGCCCCGAATCCGCCCGCCTGCCGCACCAGCACGCTCCAGCTTTTCTCCATCCACGCCGAAAGCCCCAGGAACAACAGCAGCAGCGGCGTGAACAATAGCGCCGCCGGAAAATGGCTGAACAGCACCGCGGCGTACGCCAACGCTCCCAGCAGCCAGTAGCCCGCCCGGCGATGCCGCGCGTACGCACCGAACCCATACAGCGCCAGCGCGAAAAACGGAAACGCGGCGAACTCCTCCATCGCCGACCGCACATACAAATCCACCGCGAAATACGGCACGTAGAGGTACGCCGCCGCCCCCAGCCAGCCGCCAGCCTCCCCGAAGTACAGCCGCGCCAGCAGAAACATGCCCACCGCCGAGAGCAGCACCACCGCCACGCACGCCAGGTTCATCGCGGTCACGAAATCGAAGCCCGCCAGGTGCCACAACTCGCCCAGGTAGTAAATCATCGGCGGATGGAACAGAAACAGCGGTTGCCCGGTTCCCCGCCCCAGGTCCGGCGCCCAGCGCGGCAGCAGGATGCCGTGCGCCAGGTTCTGGTCCAACTCCACCAGCCGCGGGAAATAGGCGAACCCGTCGTGCCCCCACAGCACGCTGCCCGTCAAAAGCGGAACGCACACCGGCGCCGCCAGCAGCGCCAGCCCCGCCGCCGTCAGCAGCCTGCGGCGCGCCGCCGCCGGCACGCTCCACCCGGGCCGCCACGCTTCCACCCTCGACCACCCGGCGCGCCACTCCACCAGCATCAGCAGCAGGACGCCGCCCAGCCCCGCGAAGCCCACCGCCGCCTTCCAGCCCTCGGGCTCGTAGCGCATCGCCAGCCGGTGCCGCCCTTCCCCGAGCGGAACCCCCACAAATCCGGGCGAGAGCATCGCCGTCCGAACCGGCTTCCCGTCCAGGTACGCCTTCCAGTTGGCGTGCCACGTCATCCGGAACAGCGCATAGCAGGGCCGCACGGCGTTCAACTCCGCGGAATAGACTTCTCCCTCCCGCCGCTCGCTGCGCACCTCCCCGGGAGAGGGCAACAGCGGCAGCGCCGGCAGCGCGTCCTCCGGCGCCAGGCGGGCCATGCGCGGAGCCGCGTCGTCGTCGAGGTCCAGCCGCACGTGCAGGCGCTTCGCCACCCAGTCGCTTTGCAGCCAGCGGTCGTTGATGTCGTAGAAATTGTTGCGCGTGGTCCTCACCGATTCGAGCACGTCCACCACTTCGAAATAGCCGGCGCCCGGCGCGGCGAACAGCCGGAACCGCCCCTGCTGCCCCAGCGGCATCAGGAACGGCGGGGTCGCGGGTTCCGCCCCCGCCGGCGCCACCACCGTGCGGATGTCGAACAGCCTGTAGTGGCTCGGGTTCCATTCGTTGAAGCGCAGCATGACGTCGCCGGTGAGCGCCATCGAGTGGTACAGGAACGCCACCGCCGGCACGTTGGCCGTGCTCAGGAACGCGTAGAAAGGCACGCTGCCGCTCTTGAACCTTCCGCCCCAGGACGCCGCCAGCCCGGCGTATCCCCTGCCGCCGCGAGCTTCGACCGTCTTCACCGCGGCATCGATCGCCCCCCGCTCGGCCTCCACCGCCGCCAGGCTCTCGCGGCCCCAGCGGGCGTCGTCCGCCAGGTTGCCCGCCCGCTCCCGCACCATCGGGAAGAACAGCACCGCCGTCGCTCCCGCCAGCGCCAGCCACTGCCGCCGCCTCGCCAGTTCCCGCCA
Organism: Acidobacteriota bacterium; assembly: GCA_018268835.1. Lineage (GTDB taxonomy): Bacteria > Acidobacteriota > Terriglobia > Bryobacterales > Bryobacteraceae > Solibacter. Next base: position 8,875 of record JAFDVU010000158.1, read on the forward strand.
CACCGCGCTCAGCCCCGCCGCCGACAGCAGCAGCAGAAAAATCTGCGCCCCGCCGATCACACGGTGCAACGGCAGGTCCGCGGAGACGCCCAAAAGCGTCAGCAGCGGACCCCACAGCGGCCGGCCGCAGAACATCGCCAGCCAGAATCCCGCACCCCACACGGCGAACCCGATCGCCGCGTCCGCCGGACCGCGCTTGTAGCGATTCCATCCCCACAGCCCCGCGCCCGCCAACGCCAGCACCGTGAGCACCGGCAGCCGTCCGTGGTCCAGCAACTCCCCCGTGAACAGCCATCCGCCGGCCTTCTCCAGCCCGAACGAATCCCACTTCCACGCCGGCTCCCACCGGCTGTGATTGATGTTGCCGCCATCGAGCAGCAGCGGCGCCAGTTGGAACGCCGCCAATAGCGCCGCCGCCGCGCCCACAATCGCCACCCGCCGCCACCGCGTCGCGCGCGCGATCTCCGCGTCCGGGATCGACGCCAGCAGGCACACCGAAAGCGCCCCCATGTACCCGTAGATCAGGTGCGCCAGGAACGTGAGCCCCAGGACCGCGCCCGCCAGCGCCACGCGCCGCCCCCGCCGGATCGCCCCGTACCCCAGCCCCAGCGCGAGCAGCAGGAAGTGCGTGCCCACCGCCTGCGTGAACAGTCCGCTGCCCGCCCACGCGTAGCTGCCGTACTCGATCCCGTACAGGAAGTTCGTGGAGACCAGCGGCGCCAGCGCGGCCGCCGCCACCGCCGTGAGCCGGCTCATCCCCATCAGCCGCGCCGCCACGAAGAAACTCACCGGCAGCAGCGCCACACTCAGAAACCGCGCCCACACGAACACCGTCATCAGCGCGACCGATTTGCCCAGCGCGAAATACCCTAGCGCCACCAGCGCGTGCGCCAGCGGCTGGTACGTTCGCAGCACCGGATATCCCAGCGACCACTCCGGCGACCAGCAGTCCAGCGGATTCTCGCCCCGCTCCACCGCCTGCACGATCCGCTCCACCAGGGTGAAGTGGAACACATTGTCGTTCAGGTCCACCCGGCTGATGGAGATCTCCGGCCACAGCGCCGCCGCGTTCGAAACCACAATGGCCAGCAACAGCACCAGCGAGAGCAGCTTTTCACGTGAAGGATTCATGCGGGTTCGGCGGATCCCCTTGGCGGCCGCGAAGGCGCGTGAAAGCCAGTATAACCCGCGCCCGCCCTGCTATACTTCGAATCCAGGACCCATGCCGGCGCCCGTGGTCATCCCCTCCACCCTCCAACCGCACCGCGCTTCCCGCATCGTCGTGGTCCTGCCCGCCTACAACGAAGAGGCCAACATCGGCAGCCTCCTGCGCCGCATCTTCGAAAGCCTCTCCGACGAGCACCTCGGCTTCTCCATCATCGTCGTCGACGACGGCAGCAACGACCGCACCCGCCAAATCCTCGAGGAATACGGCGCCGGTTTCCCGCTCATCGTCCACCGCCACGACAACAACCAGGGACTCGGCGCCACTCTCCGCGACGGCTTGCGCGAAGCCGCCGCCGTGGCCGGCGAGCGCGACATCGTCATCACCATGGACGCCGACGAGAGCCACACCCCGGGGCTCATGATCCGCATGATCCGCATGATCCGCGAAGGCTACGACGTGGTCATCGCCTCCCGCTACCAGCCCGGCTCGCGCATCTACGGCCTCGGACTCGGACGCCGCCTCATCAGCCGCGCCGCGTCCCTGCTCATGCGCCTCGTCTTTCCCACCCCGGGCGTCTCCGATTTCACCTGCGGCTACCGCGCCTACCGCGCCGAAGCGCTCCAGCAGGCCTACGCCCGGTACGGCGATTCTCTGGTGGATCAGGACGGCTTCCAGTGCATGGTGGACATCCTCCTCAAACTGCGCCGCCTGCCCCTCATCTTCGGCGAAGTGCCGCTGATTCTGCGCTACGATCTGAAACGCGGCAAAAGCAAAATGCACCTCGCCCGGACCACCGTCAAAACCCTGCGCCTGTTGTGCCGCCGCCGCTTCGGAGGTCGCCCATGACGCCTCCCGCGATCGCCACCCGCCCCGCCACCGATGCCGACGACGCCTTTCTCTTCGCGCTCTTTAAAGCCGTGCGCGCCCCCGATTTCGCCCACCTGCCGCTTCCCCCGGAACAACTCGAACATCTCATGAGCCTGCAGTTCGCCGGCCAGAAGCACAGCTACACCGCGCAATATCCCGGCGGCCACAGCCTCATCCTGCTCGATGGCGCGCCCATCGGACGCATCTGGCTCCATCGCGGCGCGCGCGAGCACCAACTGGTGGACATCTCGCTGCTGCCCGAATACCGCAACCGCGGAATCGGCGGCGCGCTGGTCGCCGAAGCCGTCGCTCAGGCCCGCGCCGCCCAAGTGCCGCTGCGCTGCTCGGTCGCCGTCACCAACCCCGGCTCGCTGCGCTTCCACCAGCGCCTCGGCTTCCGCATCGCCGCGCGGGACGAGGTGTACTACGATCTCGCCGTGGAACCCTGAGCGCCTCCGCCATGCCCGGACTCACCGCGTTCTTTCTCGCCGTCCTGGAAGACCCCGGCTTGCGCGCCGAATTGCTGGACGCGCCCGATCTTGCCGCGCTCTTCGCCCTCGTGCTGCGGCGCGCCGGCGAACGCGGCATCGCCCTTTCCGAAGAGGAACTGCACGCCGCCGTCCTCACCAACCGCCGCTCCTGGCTCGAAAGGTGGACCGGCCTGTGAGCGGCCTCCGCTTCGACGGCTGGATCCCCTACCGCACGTTCTGGCAGGGCGCCGAACCCGGCGTGGAGTGGCTCTACCTCGGAGCCAAACCCTTCGCCGATCCGTTCTTCGACGAAACCATCTCCCGCGAAGCGCTAACCCCCTTCAACAGCCTCTTCCGCTTCCGCACCCCACTGGCGCTGCTGGCGGACTGGCACGCCGCCAGCCCCGGACTCCCCCCCGCCGGCTTCATCTTCCACCTCTCCCGCTGCGGCTCCACCCTGATTACCCGCATGCTGGCCGCGCTGCCGGAATACCTCGTGCTTTCCGAACCCGGCGTGCTCGACTGTATGCTGCGCGCCCACCTGACCGCGCCCGCCGCCCCCATCGGGCAGCGCGCCGCCTGGCTCCAGTGGCTCCTCGGCGCGCTCGCGCAAGCCCGCACCGGGCGCGAGCGCCGCCTCTTCGTCAAACTCGATCCGCGCAACATCGCCGAACTGCCCCTGCTCGCGCACGCCTTTCCGCAAACCCCCTGGATCCTCGTCTATCGCGATCCGGTGGAGGTGCTGGTCTCCAACCTCCGCTCCCGCGCCCGATTCCTCGCGCCCGGCATCCTCCCCGCCGATTTCACCGGCCTCGATCCCTCCCAGGCCGCCGCCATGGAAGAGGACGAATACGCCGCGCGCGTGCTCGGCGCCGTCGCCGCCACGGCCGCGCGCCACGCCGCCGCCTCCTCCTCCGCCCTGCTCATCGAGTACACGCAACTCCCCGCCGCGGTCGAGGACCTGATCGCGCCCCACTTCGGACTCCAGTTCACGCCCGCCCAGGCGATGCAGGCCGCGGAGGCCGCGCGCGCCGATGCCAAACACCCCTCCCGCTCCTTCTCGCCCGACAGCGATGCCAAGCGCCGCGAAGCCTCGCCCCGCGTCCGCGAACTGGCCGAACGGTGGATCGCCCCGCATCACACCCGCCTCGAAGAACTGCGCCGCGACGCCCTCCGCCTCTGCCCGCCCTCCGGCTTCCCCGCCTTCCGGCGCCTCGTCGCCGGGGATCCCGCGCTGCTCGCCCGCCTCAGCGGACTGGATCGCGAAGCCTTCTGCCGGGCCGCGCTGCACGCCGCCGCCGAAGCCGGTATCGCGCTCACCCGCGACGGCCTCGAACAGGCCCTCGCCGCGGCCCTCGCCGAAAGGGCGCAGCGCCTGCTCTGACCATGGACCTCGCTGGCTGGACCCCCATCTACACGTACTTCGCCGCCGGCCGCCCCGTGCTCGATTGCTGCTACACCGGGGCCCGCCGCTTCACTGAACCCTTCTTCGGCGACACCATCGACCGCCTCTGCCGCGATCCCGCCGTCATGCTCTTCCGCCGCCAGGCTCCGCTCGACCGGGCCGCCGAATGGATCCGGCTCCACCCCGGACTCCCGCCCACCGGCTTCATCTTCCACATGTCGCGCTGTGGCAGCACGCTGGTGGCCCGCATGCTCGGCTCCATCCCCTCCAACCGCGTGCTCTCCGAACCCACCGCCCTGAACGGCGTCCTCCGCGCCGCCCTGCTCGATTCCTCTCTTCCCCGCGAAGCCCACCGCGAACGCCTGCGCGCCGTGGTGAACCTGCTCGGCGTGCCGCTGCCCGGCGAGACCCGCTACTTCCTCAAGCTGGATTGCTGGCACGTCCTCGCCCTCCCGCTCTTCGTCGAAGCCTTTCCCGGCGTGCCCTGGGTCTTCCTCCATCGCGATCCCTCCGAGGTGCTGGTCTCGCAGGTGCGCTCCGCCGGCGCCTGGAGCATCCCCGGCGCCCTCGAGCCCGAAGTCTTCGGCCTGCGCCACACCGATACCCTGCCCCGCCCCGATTACCTCGCCCGCGTCCTGGCCCGCTTCTGCGACGCCGCCCACCGCGATCGCGCCCTCGGCCGCGGTCTGCTCGCCGCCTACGAAGACTTGCCGGACTTCGCCCTCGGCCCCCTGCTGAACCACTTCGGCCTCTCCTTCACGCCCGCCGAACTCGAGCTCATGCGCACCGCCGCCCGCGACAACGCCAAAACCCCAGCCCTGCCCTTCTCCGACGACCGCGCGAACAAGCGCGATGCCCTCACCCCTGCCCTGCGCGCGCTGGTGGACCGCTGGCTCGCCCCGGCCTGCGCCCGCTTACAGTCCCACTAGTACTTCGAGGCCGTACCGGTTTGGCAAACGAACCTTTACGCTCGTGCACTTCTCCGCTATCCTGGGGACCTGGGTTTCGTCGAGAGGGGATAATTTGGAGCAGTCAAAGCATACATCGCGCCGCGCATTCCTGAACTTCGGCGCCGGCGCCGCCGCCGCGTTGGGCATGTCCGCCCTGCCGCCGCTCGCCCGGGGAGCCTCCTCCGGACGCGCCGCGGTCTGCGTCTATCTGCTGGGTGGCAACGACAGCAACAACATGATCGTGCCCCTCGATTCGCCGGCCTATGACACCTACGCCCGCGGCCGCGGCGCGCTGGCGCTGCCTGCCGACTCCCTGCTCGCCGTTCGCGACGGCGCCTCTGCGCAATACGGCTTCCACCCCGCCCTCGGCGGGCTGCGCGACCTCTACAACCAGAACGCCCTGGCTGTCGTCGCCAACGTGGGCCGCACGGACCCCGGCCATCGCCTCGCCGGCGATGCCTCCGACTACCTCCGCGAATTGCAGATGCGCTTCCTGCCTGACGGCTACATGACCACGCCATGGGCCGTCCCCGGCGCCCCAACCGCCACGGACTCGCTCCCGGTCTTCAACCTCGGCCGCGGCGTCTCGCTGGCCGCGCCCGGCACCCAACCCGCCCGCCACCGCACCCTGGCCGGCGATATCGCCGCCGCGCCGCTGCATCGCAACCTGCCCGCCACCCCGCTCGCCCGCCAGCTCAACCTGGTCCTCTCCGCCATCCGCCTGGGCGGATTCTCCCAGCAGTGTTTCGTCGTCCCCTTCGAGGGCTTCGCCACCAGCCGCGACCAGTTGAACCGGCAGGCCGCCCTCTTCGCGGAACTCGATCGGGCCATGGTCGGCTTCTATCGCGCCACCCTCGATCTGGGAATCGCCGACCGCGTCACCATCTATACCGATACCGAGTTCAACCGCACGCTGGCGCCCAACCGCGCCGGCGGCAGCGACCACGCCTGGGGCGGTCACCAACTGGTGCTCGGCGGTGCCGCGCTCGGCGGACGCATCTACGGCCAATTCCCGTCGCTCGCCATCGGCGGACCCGACGATGCCGCGGGCAACGGCACCTGGACCCCCTCCACCTCCCGCGCGCGTTTCGACGCTACCCTGGCTTACTGGTACGGCGTCAGCGACTTCTCGGGCATCCCCGAATACGCCGCTGAACCCTCCGCCATGCAGAACCGCTTGGATTTCCTTACGCAGTAAACCAGCGCGACAGCACTTCGCGCACGCAGCCGCCGAATTCGCCCGCGTTCTGGAAATCGTACGGTTCGCACGCCGCGCGCCCCGCCAGTCGCTCGCGCAGCGCGCGAACCTCCGGCGCCGCCTGAGGGTAGTTGCGGAAGAACACGGCCACATTCCGCGTCGCCATGCCCGGGTCCGCCGCGCACTCCAGTGCGTAGTCCACGAAGCCGCCGAACACCGCGTCCGGCCATGCTTCTCCGAATACCGCGAGCACGAACTCGCACATCCGGATGTTGGCCTCGATCACCGGCACCTGCCGCGAGGCCACTATCGGGGGACGCAGCGAAGCCGGAGCGAACAGCACGCCCTTCGGCATGGTGACCTCCTCCACGAATCGCGCCACCGCGCTCTCAAACGCTTGCCGCTCTTCTTCCAAATCGGACGGAGTGGTGCACAGCACCCGGTAGAACGTGAAACCCGGTGTCATCCGGCCGCGAACCAGCCTAGGATCGCGCCGGGTAAACACCCTGCAGCGCGATGATGAAGTTCAGGCACTGATACGGCTGCATGTTCTCGTGCGGCTGCGAAGCCGGCAACGGCTGTACCATCAGCGGGTTCATGGTCGTCCCGTCGCTCGCCGTGGCGTAGATCGCGGTCGTGCCCGCGCCTTCATCCGCGTTGAAGTTTCCCGCCACCGTGCTCGAGTCGCCCTTCGAACCGGTCGCACAGTTGAACGTGTGATTGTGCGCGGGAACCTGGTTGCTCAGCAGCGTCACCGCGCTCACCCCACCGGTTTCGCCCAGCACCCGGTTCGTCAGCCCCGGACCCTGCCCCTGGTTCATCGCCGCCATTCCTTGCAGGTTCGGCAGCGCGAAGTTCGAGGTGCCGTTGCCCCCATAGAAGGTTCCCAGCAGCGAGAACAGCGCGGAGTTCGAGGCGATGCTCAGCAACTGCCCGTTGCACAACGCCCAGCCGCGCGGCGCGAAATTGCCCGCGAACATCCGGATTTCACCGACAAATGGATTGGCCATGAGGTTTCCTCTCTGTCAACTCCGCGATGGAAAGATTCCCTGTAACGCGATGCAGTAGTTCACCACGTTATAGGGCTGCATGTTGTTGTGAGGCTGCGAACCGCCCGCCTGCGAGATGACGCCCGCGTTCATGGTCGCATCCGCCGGCGCCCCGTAAAGAGACTGCGAGCCCGCCACCGACGCCGGAAAATTCCCCGACGCCGTGTAAGCGTTCGCCGTCGCGGCGGCCGAGACGGTGTGGCCGTGGCCCACCTGGTTGGTCGTCAGCGTCACTGCTTGCGATCCGCCGACCTGGCCAAGCACGATGCCGCTGCCCGCATGCACCGCCACCCGCCCCTGCAGGTTGGGCAGCGCAAAGTTCTGGACCCCATTGCCGCCGTAAGTCGTACCCAGAATCGAAAACAGCGCCGCGTTCTGCTGGATCGCCAGAAGTTGGCCGTTGCACTGCGCCCACCCTCTCGGCGCAAAGTTGAATGAGAAAATGCGGATCTCTCCGAGAAATGGTTCCGTCGCCATAAGTATTCTCCTTTAGCTCCGCGAAGGGAAGATTCCCTGCCACGAGATGATAAAGCTGACCACCCCATAGGGCATCATGTTCTCGTGCGGCTGCCCACCGGAGTTGTTCTGCACCATGGCCGCGTTCATCGTCGCTCCCACGGCGGACCGGTACGCCGCCAGACCGCCTCCCGCGTACATTCCCCCGGCCACCGCCGTCGTCGTGGCCTGAGTCTTGGCTCCGACCGTGTGGCTGTGCACGGGGATCTGCGGCGTCGTCAAGGTCACCGTTTCACTGCCCGCCATCTGCCCCTGCACGAACCCGCTCCCGATGTGCACGGGCACCCGCCCCCGCAGGTCCGGCAGCGCGAAGGTGCTCTGCCCGTCGCCTCCGTAGGTGGTGCCGATCAGGGCAAACAACACGTCGTACTGTGAGATCGGCAGTAGCCTGCCGTCGCAGGGAAACCATCCGGCCGGCGCGAAATTGCCGCCGAACATCCGGATCTCGCCAACATAAGGTGTCGCCATCCCTCATTCTCCTCTTCGTGTGATCCTTCGCCTACCGCCCGTCTGTGTTCATCACGATCCAGTGTCCCGCGCCATCGCTGACCGTCGTAATCGGGTGCGCGGACGACAAACTGCTTCCCGATCCCTGGAAGAGCAGCGTGTCGCCACCCTGCACCGCCACCGCCACTCCAACGCACTGCGACGCGGTCGAATTCGGCACGTTGCCCGGGCTGGCGATCACCATCCGGCCCGCGCCAACCACCGTGGAGTGCGGCAGATTCAGAGTCGCAGCCCCACCGCATGCCGACGATGTCCCGGCCGGATTATTCACCAGGTAGTACAGGTACGTGTCCGTGTCGGGAATCGTATATCCCGAAGGCCGCATCGTGGGATCCAGAGCGAAGTGGTTGCTCGTCGGCCCATTGGCTCCGGCCGCGCCTGCCGGTCCCGCCGGTCCAGTCGGCCCCTGCAGCCCCGCCGCTCCGGTAAAGCCTTGCGGACCCGTGGCGCCGGCCGGACCTTGCGGACCGGCGACTCCAATCGAACCCGTGGCTCCCGTAATCCCCGCCGGTCCCGCCGGCCCCTGGGGCCCTTGTGGCCCCTGAGCGCCCGCCAAACCCTGCGCCCCCGCTACGCCCGCCGCACCCTGAGGACCCTGCGGTCCCGTCGGTCCCGCGGGACCCTGTGCACCGGCAAGTCCCTGCGCGCCAGGCGCGCCCGTAAGCCCGGGCAGTCCCGGCGCTCCCGGCGCTCCGGGAGGCCCGGGCAAACCCGGCGCTCCGGGCGTTCCCGCCGGACCCACGAGGGCCACTTCAAGCACCGCCGGATGGCTCGTCCCCGTATTCTCGCGCGTGTCCAATTGCAGCGACGTGGCACCCACCCCGGCGATCGCAATTCCGAAATTCGACGCCGGAGTTGCCAGCCAGCCCTGCACCAGCGTGGTCACGTCCACCAGCAGGAATGTATTCGTCGCGCTTACCGGGACCGAGCCCACCACGGCGCCAGTCGCAAGCGCGCTGTTAAACGTGACTGCGTTCTCACTCCACGACGCAGTCGCCGGCAGGATCTCCAGCGTGCCCCCCGCCGTTAGTTTGTTGACGTAGACGCGCAGATAGGCCTTGGCGATGGTTGCCGACGGTGAGATGGAACTCAGGTCGAACTGCACCAGCCCGCTGCTGCCCGGCGCCACGATCATGCTGGTGGCTGTCCCGAAATTACTCGCCGCGGCCGCGCTGCTGATATACGTGTCCGCCACCACGGGTGCTTCCGCCGCCCCCAGCAACGGTATGAACGGCGATCCAACCGCCAGCAGCATCCCCAGCCGGCGAGTGAGTGATTTGGTCTTCATTGGCATGCTCCTCACGTGTCGCATCTCCGTCATTGGTTGGTGTACGCCGCGTTCCACCGCGTGCCGTCGCTATAGAACTGCACCGAATCCTGGAATGTCATCGAGGCTACGCCGTTGCTCTGGAAGTCGTAGAGCAGGTCCGCTCCCTGCCGCTGGACCGTGAAAAACGTCCCGCCGCCCGGAGTCGTGTGCACGATCCAGATCTTCTTCCCCACCATGCTCGAGGCCAGGGGCATCGTCACCGTGACCCCGTTGGCCGCGAAAAAGACGCCGTTCGCATCCGCATTGCCAATGGTGTAGTTGCCGCTCGCCGGACTCACGCTGAACAGGTTGGAGTACGGGGCGCCGGCAGCCCCGGCAGGCCCGGACGCACCCGCCGGACCTACCGGCCCGGCCGCACCCGCTAACCCTCGCGCTCCGGTCGGTCCCGCCGGTCCCGCCGGTCCGAATGGCCCCGTCGCGCCCGTCGGCCCCTGCGCTCCCGCCAGACCCTGCGCTCCCTGCG
>JAFDVU010000159.1 GCA_018268835.1 Acidobacteriota bacterium
GCTCGCCCGCCGCGACATGAATCGTTCCCGCCACCGCGCCGTTCACCCGCACCGCGATTGCCGCGGCCGATTCCGGTACGCGCGCCACTACCGCGGCGATCAGAGCCTGCAACCCGCGGATCGTGGCCTGCGTGCTCCACCACCCGCCGTAGGAATCCTGCGCGCGCAACAGGTAGAGCGCTCCGGCGTTGACGGTGGAATCGAGCGCCGTGTCGCCGGGCTCGATCCTGCGCCACGCGGCCAGCGCGCGTACCGCCAGCGCCGTCGTCTCGACCTCACCGGCGCGGCCCCACCCATAGAACGGCGTGCGGTCCAGCGACGGCCACCACGCGGCGCCGTCGCTCGTGCGTGCCGCCTCGCGCAGCGCCGCGATGGCGCTCCGCGCGTCTTCCACTCGGCCGCGCTCCATGGCGGCCAGCGCGAACACCGCCAGCGGGTAAGGCTCCGGGTGTGCGGCAAGGTCGCGCCCGAGCGCGTCGAACAGCGCGGGCAGCGCGTCCTCCCCAAGCGCGCGCAATGCCAGCGCGCGGGCGGCGAAGCTTCCCCCCGCATTCGCCGCCAGCCAGTTGCGCGCCGTGCCGGTCACGTTCTTGTCCACCTCGAGAAATGCGGAGGCTTCGGCCAGGAATTCCAGCGCGTAGGCGGTGAGCGCGGGATCCGCTGCCTGCCCGTGCCAGTAGGCGAATCCCGCGCCCGGCGTCTGGTAGCCGAGCAGCCGGCGATATCCGGCTTCCAGGTTGCGGCGCGCCTGTGCTTCGCGCGCCTCATCCCGCAGGCCCGCGGCCTTCATCATGCTCAACAGGAGCAGGTTCGGATACGTGCTGGAGATGGTCTGCTCACCGCAGCCGTGCGGCTTTTCGAGCAGCGACCCGGCAGTCTCCAGCACGCGCGAAAGCAGCGTGGGATAGATCTTGACCTCGCCGCGCAGGCTGCCGGCGATGGCGTTCGCGGGCGCCTCCAGGGTTAGGGTGCTCCTGCCGTCGAGCACCCCGCCCGCGGTGTGAATCACCGGCATGCCGTAGGGGTGGACCGCGATCGGCTTCGCCGCCGCATCGCCTCGATCCTTCCCGCGCGCCGCGACGGTCAGCCGCGCATCGCCCGGCGCGGCGGCGCGCAGGCGCACCAGCGCGGTGCCGGATTCGTTCGGCCCGATCCGCAAGCGCGCGGACTCCACCTTCACGGCCAGCGCCGCGCCCGCGGCGGCGGTGACCGTGACCGCTTGCGCGTCCTTGCGGTAGTTGCGCACCGGCACCGGCAGCGCCACCTCGTCGCCCGCCGTGAGCGTGCGCGGCGGATCGGCATCCACGAACAGCGGCAGGAACGAGCGAATGCTCGCGCTGCGCTCGGCGACGCGTCCGTCCAGCGTGGACGCGATCACCGACACGCGCCATTCCGTGATCGAGTCCGCCATTTTGAATTCGAGCGCGGCGTGGCCGCTGACGTCGCCAATCACTTCCGGACGCCAGTAGAGCGTCTCCGGGAAGTACTCGCGAACCCGCGGCGTGAACGAAGGGATGCTCGCCGATCCCCGCAGCGGCATCGCCGAACTGGTGTTGAGCATGGGTGCCGCGGCTTCCACCGTGACCGACTGACTCACCGACCCGACCTGCAAAGTGAGGTTGACCACCGTGATGTGGTCGGTTTGCGCGGGTACATCGCGGAGCACGTTCGTGCGGAAGCCGGGCGATTCGATCCGTAGTTCGTACACGCCGGGAGCGAGATTCGGGAACGCGAACGCCCCGTCCGCCCCGGTATGCGCGACGATCTGTCCGGCGAGCGAGACCATCGCATTGGGAATCACCGCGCCCGAGGCGTCGTACACCATGCCCTCGATGCGCGCCGGTCCGCCCGGCACGGCGGAAGCGTCCGGGACGGATGGCGGCGCCTTCTCCGCGACGATCCGCTCGAACGTCGCCACTGAGAAGTCGTCACCGTTGCCGGGTATCCCGTCCAGACCCGGGCTCATGACATCGGCGGTGAGTCTGCGCCCGGCGCGCGGCGGCCCTTCGCGCCCCACTTCTCCCGCGCGGTATTCCGCATAGCTGTACACGCGAACCCCGGCCACATCGTGCCGGACCTCGCCGAAGCGGAAGTAGTACCGCCGGCCCCACGGATCGACCAGGCGGTCCGGATCCAGACCCGCCCGCCGCAGGACGGCGCGAAACTGCTCGTCGGTGCGCGGGAACTCCGCCGTTTCGGAAAGCGCGCGCGTGATACGGCCGGTCGCGGCGCGGAAATGGCTGCCCGTGAAACTCGCCACCTGAGTGCGCGCCGCTTCGACGCGGAACATGACCCAGTCGCGCATGATCTGCACTTCGGCCCGCAGGGGATTGCCGCGCGGATCGCGCAGCGCCGCGAAGTCGATTCCCTGCCCGGCCAGCGCCCGGTAGAACTCATCCAATGTCAGCGGGAAATCTGACGCCGCGTCGAGCGCTCGCTGGATCGTCGCCTTCATGGGCAGGAACCAATCGCGCCGGATGGTGAGTCCGGTGAGGTCGTCTTCGGTATCGAAGGTCTTGTCCGGTCCTGCGCTGCGGAAGCGCAGCACGTAGTTCGCCCCTTCGAGAGCGAACTCGGGGCGGTACGAACGCATCCAGGGGTCGTTGACGCGGGCGAGCTGGAGCCCGAGAATCCGCTCGAGGGCGGCGCCATCGGTGGGCGGCGCCAGGGTGCGCATGTAGTCCGCATCGAGCAGGGCGCGCACGCTCTCCAGGTTTTTTGCCGCGGCTTCGCCGTATGCCCGTCTCACGTCGCTCAGGAAATCGTCATCGTCCGGCGTGACCACTGCCGGTTCCAGCAGCGCTTCAGCCACCAGTTGCAGGTCGGGGTCGATCTTCGCGGGATCCAGCGCGCGCAACTCGTCCACCGAGTAGCCGGCGACTCGCTTCTCGCGCGCATAGGTCGCGAACCAGCGGTGCGCGGCGCCGGCGCGGTCCGTGGCTTCGCGCTCCACCACTCCCTGATCGATGACCGCGATGCCGAAGGCCACCTCAACCGGCGAGCCCGAGGCCGACGCCTCCAGGCTCACGGCCACGCGCTCGCCGGGACGGTAAACCGTCTTCGAGGGGCGCACCTTGAGTTCCAGGGTCGCCGGGTCGGGGAAGAGCACGGTGCGGCCGGCCGCGTAATCCCGCCCCAGTCCGGAGAGCACGGCCAGAGAGAGTTCGCGGCCGAAGCGTGCGTCGTAAGGGATCGCTCCTTCGATGCGCCCGTCGCGCAGCGCCGCGGAGCGGGAGTAGCGCACGGCGCCGTCCTCGCCCCATGCCACCAGGGTGACATGGAGATCGCGCCGGTCGGATTCGACGCGATAGCGCACCGGTTCGCCGGGACGGTAAAGCGAGCGGCCGGTCTCCAGGCGAACGTGCGCATCGGCGTCGCGCGGATCGATCGCCGCACTGCCGCGCAGCGCGCCAGCGGTCGCGACGATCGCGGCGGAATCGAGGTCGGGAGGCAGGTCGATGCGGGCGATGCCGAGGCGGTTGGCGCGCGCGCGGAGCACGCCGCGGCCGTTCCGCACAACTTCGAGATCGCACGCCGCGGGAGTGCCGCCGGCATCGTAGGTGGAGACGTAGATCGTGTCGCCGAGCGTGGTGCGACTGCGCGTGAGCACGTAGACGTGGATCGGTTCGCGGGAGACGCGGACGTCGAAGCGGCGCTGCTCGGTGCGGTTGGCGCCCGGTTCCGTTACGTAGGCGGTGTAGTGCAGGTCGCGGAAGAGTTCCCTCTCGCCGAGTTCGGTTTGGCTCAGGTCCAGCGTGCCGTGAAACTGTCCGGCGGAATCGAGCGCACCCTCGATCAACGCTTCCTCGCCGCCGCTCGTGGTGATGCGCACTTTCCCGGCGGTGAGCGGCTTGCCGAAGAGGTAGTCGGCGCGCAGGTCGATCACGGCATTCTGTCCGGGGAGGTAGAACGGGCGATCGGCCCGCGCGGCAACACGGAACCCGGGCAGGTCGTAGTGGCGGACTTCGACGGCGCTGTCGGCGCGGGCGTCGCCCTCGGCGTCTTCCACCTGGATGTGGTACGAGCCCGACGGGGCGCTCTCAGGGACCTCCCAATCGGCGGCGGCAATCCCGAAGCGTGACGTGGTCACGTCCTTACGGAAGACCTGCTGGTAGCGCGGGTCGCGAATCGTGACCGAATACTCGCCGCGTGCGCGCGCCGCGCCGCCGGAAGCCAGCGCGAGGAACCGCAGGTGGAGCGTCTGTCCGGGCTGGTAGAGCGGCTTGTCGGTGGAGACGCGGATCTCCCCCGAATCTATGGGCGGACGCGAGAACCGGATGGCCTGGTGGAGGTCCCCGAGGCGGCCTTTCACTTCGAGATCGCCGCCGTCCCAGTCCGCGGGCTTCGGCGTTTCGCGCAGCACGGCGACTCCGTGCGCATCGGTCTTCGTGGACGAGTCTTCCGCGCGGATCGCGACTCCCGGAACCGGCGCTCCGGTCAGCGGGTGCGTGGCCAGCACGCGATACTCGACGGGTCTGCCGGTGCGCGCCGTCCCCAGCGCGGTCACCGAGAGCCGGAAAGCGTGCGCCGCGATGTTCCACAGACTGACCATGCCCTCCTGCGGCGGAAATGCCACGGGAGAATCCGCGGAGGTAACGCTGTCGTGGAGGCGGTAGAAGAGCACATCCCGCGAATTCGGGTCGAGCGGCAGCGGCGCTTCGGCCGCGCTCTCCCCCGGCGGCGCGGTGTAGCGCAGGTCCGCCGAACCCTGGATGGCGCCGCGGGTATCCACCCATTCCAGCCGGATGCGCGCGGCGGCGGTCCCGGAAGAGGCGTTCCGGAGAGCCAGTGAGACCGATGTCCGTTCGTGAACCAGCGAGGCGCGCGTCGCGCCCTCGTCGACCGTAATCTGCGCCTGCGCGGCGCACACCATCACCCAAGCAGCAAGTAGCCGCGTCAAATAGACTAACCCCTGTTGTCAGAAATTATGCGCCGCGGCTTATCCCGAGTCAACCGTGAAAGTACTGCCTGCCCGGCCCGCTTACTTCACCTCTTTCCAGGCCGGCAGGGAAACTTCGCTGCGATAGTTGGAATCGTTGTACTCCGGGTCGCGGACCGGCGCGTAGATACGCGTGCCGGTGAAGGGACGGTCCTGCGTGTAGATCCAGACCCGCTTCTGGTCCCAGAGGACGATCTCGTCGCGCGCGTCGCCGGTGAGGTTGAGGACCGCGGCGGCGAGATCGGGATGGCCGTCGTCGGGGAACATTACGACGCGGCGCAGATGGCCATCGATCATGCCGCCTTCCTTCGGATTGCCGCTGAGCAGGACGAACTCCTGCCCGTCGCCGCGCCAGTTCACCGGCAGCATGGGCGCGCCGGAGTGCACCGGCTCTTCCTGCGCCAGAATGTTGCCTTCCCAATCGAATAGCGTCACGATGCCGGGATTCCGCCAGAAGTTGATGCTCATATACTGCAGCCCGGGGACGCCCATGCGGAATTTACCCGCGGCGGGGCTCTGGTTATGCCCCACCCGCACTTGCTTGAGTAAGTTGCCGGCAAGGTCGAACATGAGGAATCCCTCGTCGCTGCCGCTGGCGTAGACGCGCGGCTCGGCCTTGGGGTCGGGGGAGAGATTGGCGACCATCACGCCATCGGCGTGATCCTTGAGTTGCCGGTCATGCGACCAGAGTTGTTTGCCGGTGTGGTCCCACAGTGAGTAGCCGATGGCGAGCAGGTCCAGGCCGGACGCGGTGCGGTAGGGGTACGGGTAGTGTCCGGTTTGCCCGTCGCCCTTCCAGAGAGGTTCCAGGCGATTGTTGTAGATCCAGAAGTGGGCGTAGCGGTCCTTGATAAGGATCTCGTGCCGCGCGGGATCGCCGCTGAAGTTGACGAACGCGATCGAGTCGCCGGTCTCCAGCTCCCAGGGGCGCTCCTTGTCGGTGAGCGGCGCCCGCGGCATGGGCGCGCGGCGGCGGATCTCGCCGGTGCGTCCGTCCAGGATCTGGAGTTCGAAGTCGCGCGCCAGCACGACCTCGTTCCTGCCGTCGCCGTCGATATCGTGGATCTGGAAAGGCGTGTCGTTGGTGAGCAGCCCGTTGCGCGGGTCGGGGCGCCCCTGCTGCCACAGCACCTTGCCGACCAGCGTGACCGCGGTGAGGCAACTGATCTGGTCGAAAGCGTCGCCGCGGATGCGCGGGATGTTCTGCGCGATCAGCATCTCCGGGACGCCGTCGCCATCGAGATCGCCGAAGCGCACGTTGCGGCCGGCGCCGAAATCGGGCGTGTCGAACTTCTTCCACAGGCGCGGCCGCGGATTGCCGGCGCGCAAGCGGGCGAGTTCGCCGTCACGCGCGCCGATGCGGGCGCGGATGGCGGCGATCGCGGAATCCTCCGCGGTCACACGGAAATCCTGGAAGCGCGCGGGCGTGGCCGCGAAGACTCCGGCCTTGCCGCGCACCAGGTCGCCATCGGAGGCTTCGAGCACGAGTTTGCCGTCGATGAAAGCGCGCATCCGCGGACCCCGGTTCTCCACCTGCAGCCGGTAGTAACGGGACACGTCGTAGGCGAATGGCGCGGCGGCGAGTTCCTTCCACGCCGGGACGCGCAGCGCGGGTTCGATCGGGTCGTGGCGCAGCAGGCGCGCGGTCGTGCCGCCGGCCAGGGAAAAGAGGTAGTAGTGGCGGTTGGTGCGGTAGCGGAAGACCACGCCCGCGGATTCCTTGAGCGAGAGCGGGCGCAGGCCGGCCTCGACGGTGTAATCGCCCCATTCGGGATCGCCCGTGATGAACAGCGGCGGGGCCCACTGCCTGGCCGTCGAATCGACCGCCTCCTCCAGGTACGGCACCCCGTGCTCGTCGCCGGCGATCCAGGAATCGAGGTGGGCGATGGGACTCTCCCACGGCGTCAGCGGCACGCCGCGATTGGGCAGGTAATGATACTCCTGGATAGCGGCGTTCAGGGTGCCGACCGGCGAGGTGAGCCATCCCGGCGGGAAGCGCGAGAAGTCGTCGCGGAAGAGGTCGGCGCCGGCGGCGGTAGCGGCCAGCGCGGCGAACAGGGCCAGCGATTTCAGGCTCATGCTGAAAGCCAGGATATCGCGCCGCACGGCCTGATGCGGCGCGGTCCATTTGGACCAGGTTGGTTCAAGATTTTTGGCTAAGTCGTTGAAAATTGGTCGAATTTTGAACCAACCGGGTCCACGGAAGTCACCAGCGTTTGTGGACGATCAGCGAGTGCATCGCGGCATCGCGGACGGTCTTGGGCATCTCCGGCCGGGCCAGCGTATCGTACATCGCTACGGCCTGCTTTGTGTCGCCCTGCGCGATCAGCCCTTCGGCGCAGACCAGGCAGGAATCGGCCACGGCGTGGCGCACCGCGCCCCTGGTTTTGGGCAGCGCGTCGAGCAGCGCCTTCGCCGCCGCGGGTCCGCTGATCTGGCCCAGCGACGCGGCGGCCGCCTGCGCGACCTCGGTATCGGGCGAGAAGATCAGCCGCGAGACCGGCTCGATGGCCCTGGTATCGCCGCGGTGCCCGATGGTGTCGAGCATGCCGCAGAGCAGCTTGCCCTTGACCTTGGGCAGAGTGGCGCGCAGCGCGTCATCCACCGAAGCGTCCGGAATCGGTTTGATCGCGTAGCGCGCGTAGTGCGACAGCTTCTCGTCGGTGAGCATGGCGGCGAGCACCGGCACCGATTGCTTCGTGCCGATCAGCGCCAGTTGCCGGCAGGCGACGTTTTTGGCGAACACGCTCGAATCGGCCGCCTTGAGCACTTCGAGCAACTGCGATTCGTCCATCTTCAGGTAGCGATCCGCCTGAAACTCCGGCGGAAACACGGGACCGCTGGGGCGCAGGCGCGCCGGTTGCTGGGCCGGAGGACCTCCGGGCTGCTGCTGGGTCGGGTTCGTCTGTTGATTCTGCATCTCCGGATCTCCTCTCTAAACCATGCGCCACGGTTCGCGCATTTCGCGCGTGCGCATGCGGTTGGCTTCGGCCTCGCCGGGGAATTCGCCCTTCACCGGGTCCCAGGTGAGCTTGCGGTGAAGCTGCCAGGCGATGTACGCCGCATGACAGGTGATGTGGGTATTGGCGGCATGCTCGGCGTTGGACTTCGGCTGCGAGCGTGTCTTCATGCACTCGATGAAATCGCGCCAGTGGTAGTGCAGGGTCAGGTTGAAGGCATTGCCCTCTTCGGGCGGCGGAAGCTGCGACTTCAGATTGTCGCTCACCATGATCCGGCCACTGTCGGCGGTCTCCACCCAGCCCTGGTCGCCTTCGTAGCGCACCGCGCAGGTGCCGAGCCCGAGGAAGCCGTAATCGCGCATCACGAGTTTCACGCCGTTGGGATACTTGCAGTCCAGGCGATAGCCCTCGGCGGTTTCGGGCAGCGGGTTGTATTCCACCGCGTGGGTATTATCGTTGCCGGAGACCCACTGGCAGAGGTCCACCGTGTGGGAGCCCCATTCAAGGATCCCGCCGCCGTGGAAGTCGAAGTAGCCGCGCCATCGTCCGGCGACGTATTGGGGGTTGTACGGGCGCCAGGGGCAGGGACCGAGCCAGCGATCCCAATCCACCACCTGCTTGGCCGGTTCGGGTTCGGCGGCGAGCCAGTTGTGGGTGGTGGTAGGGTTCCAACTGGAGCGCGTGCCCACGTTGGCGTGGACGGTTTCGAGCTTGCCGATCTTGCCGTCCTGCACCAAAGTGGCGGCCCACATGAAGTTCCGGCCGTTGCGCCGCTGGCAGCCGGCCTGGTAGACAATGCCGTAGCGGCGCACGGCGTTGGCCAAAGCCTGGCTCTCCTGGATGGTCATGGAGCAGGGCTTTTCGCAGTAGATGTCCTTACCGGCTTTGGCGGCGAGCACGGACATGGGCGTGTGCCAGCGGTCGCCGGTGGCGATGATCAGCCCGTCGATATCGCTGCGCGCCAGCAGTTCCTCGTGCGAGGTGTAGGTGGCGCAGTCGTTGTTCTGATAGCGTTTATCGACCGTGCTCTTGACGAATTCGCGGCGTTCGTTGCGCACGTCGGCGACCGCGACGAAGCGCGCATCCTGGTAACTGAGGATGCACATCAAGGAGGACGTGCCGCGGTTGCCGATGCCGATTCCGCCGAAGACCAGCTTGTCGCTGGGGGCGACCGCGCCGGCTCGCTGTCCGAGCACGTGACTGGGCACGATCATGGGGGCGGCGGTGACGGCCGCGGCGGTTTTAAAGAAGCGGCGTCGTGAAACGGAGGATTTCCCGGCCATGCAGTGATCATCACGCCATGCACCGGCGGCGTCAAGAAGAAACGAGAAAAACAGGCCGGAACATCCGCAGTGCGGAAAAGGTAGCGCACGCCTCCGGGCCGGGCGGGAAGCAGACCAGGAGGTCTGCGCTACGCACGCCGCGTGAAGAGGTAATGCGAAACCATCCATTCCTGCCCGGCGCGGTAGCCGAACAACTCGGCGCACGCCATCAGGAAGACGCGCCAGCGGACCAGCCACGTCAGGGCCTGGTCTTCGCCGTAGGTGCGCGCGAAGAGGGTAAGCACCTCGTCGCGGCGCGCGTCCAGGCGGGCCAGCCAGGCTTCGGCGGTCTTTTGATAGTGCGTGCCGTCCCACACCCAGCGGTCGCGGATGGCGAAGTGGTCCTGGAAGTGGAGCAGCAGGTCGTCGCTCGGCATGAGTCCGCCGGTGAAGAAGTGGTGAGCCATCCAGTCGCTGGAATCGCGGGCTTCGAAGGGGTAAGCGAAGTGGCGGTGGGCGAAGACGTGGACGAAGAGAGTCGCGCCCGGCCTGGTCCAGCGGTGGACCTTCTCGAGCAGCGCGCCGTAGTTGCGCATGTGCTCGAACATTTCCACGCTGACGACGCGGTCGTAGCGCTCCGCGGTGTCGAACGCGTTCATGTCGGCGGTGACGATTTCGAGATTGGCGATGCCGCGGCGGGCGGCTTCGGCATCTATGTACTGCTTCTGCGTACGCGAGTTGGAGACGCCGGTGATGCGGCAGGCGGGGAAGCGCGCGGCCGCGTAAAGCGAGAAGGATCCCCAGCCACAGCCGAGTTCCAGGACGCGTTCGCCCGGGGCGATGCGGGCACGCTCGGCGGTGATGCGGAGCGCGGTCTCCTCGGCATCGGCCAGGGTAGCGACGCCCTCGGGCCAGCAGGCGCCCGAGTATTTCAAGTGCGGCCCGAGGATGATCCGGTAGAACTCATCCGGCACCTCGTAGTGCTGGCGGTTGGCAAGGTCGGTTGCGATGGCGATGGGGCTGTTGCGCAATTCCGCGACGAACCCGGCGAGCCGCGCCTTCTGCTGTTCGATGCCGCCCCGCGATTCCTCGCGCAGACGCTGGCGCAGCAGTTGACGGATGCCGCCGCGGATGACGGAATCGGGGATGCGGTCTGCTTCGAGCAGGCCCTCGTACCATGCGGGTTTCATGCGGAGTGTTTGGGCGGCAGCGGGAAGAACACGCTGGTGGTTTGCTGATAGCGGCGGTAGTCGTCGCCGCGGGTTCGCAGCGCCTGCGCCTCGGTTGCCGGGATACCGGTGACGCGGAACAGGAAGTAGAGCATCAGGACGGGGGAGAAGAGGCCCAGCCAGCCCCAGGGCGCGGGCAGCGCCACGAGCGCGAAGGCGACCCAGACCAGCCACTCGAAGAAGTAGTTGGGGTGGCGCGACCACTTCCACAGGCCGGCGCGGCAGGTCCTGCCGCGGCTTGCCGGGTCCTGCTTGAAGGCGTGCAACTGGCGGTCGGCGAGGGATTCGCCGGTGAGCGCGACCAGCCACAGCGCGGCGCCGGCGTACTCGGTCCAGCGCAGTCCGGGCGCGGGGTTCACGGCAGCCAGGTAGAAGGGCGCGGAGAGCACGATGCAGAGCAGCGCCTGAAATTCGTAGAAGGCCAGGAACTTGAGCGGGATGTTGGTGCGCCACTCGCGGCGCAGTTGCTGGTAGCGGCCCTCTTCGGGATGGCCGAGGATGCGGTCGGTGAGCAGGTGCACAGCGAGCCGCATGCCCCACAGTCCGGCCATAACACCGATCAGGCAGCGGCGCGCGGGCAGTCCATCGCCGAGCGCGGCGAACAGGATGCCGA
The DNA here is from genome assembly GCA_018268835.1 of Acidobacteriota bacterium. Taxonomy (GTDB): domain Bacteria; phylum Acidobacteriota; class Terriglobia; order Bryobacterales; family Bryobacteraceae; genus Solibacter. Next base: position 11,004 of record JAFDVU010000159.1, read on the forward strand.
GCAGCGCCAGTCCGCCGGACCAGCCGGCGTCCACAATGGCGGCGTTACGCATCGGGAAGTGGAGCAGCCAGAGCACGAACATGAGCGAGCAGACCGCGATTGCGCCGGTGAGGATCATCGCGCGGCCGCCTCCCGCCGCCAGGCGCGGCGCAGCAGGGAAAGGGAGAAGGCGTAGACCAGTATGGCGGCCGCGGTGGAGAACACGAGCCAGGCGACGAGCGCATGCATGGTGGCGGTCCACAGGGTCGTGATGGCGTGCCAGACGCCGGCGTGAATCAGGGTGAACAGCGACGCCACGGTCAGGGCGGGCAGGGGCGCGTGGAAGATCCACGCGCCGGCGCGCAGGAAGGGCACGATCAGCGCCAGTTGAAGCGGGTAGGCCAGGCCGTTCACCAGTTGAATGGCCGGCAGATTGAGCCGTAGGACGGCGGCGGCCAGCGTGCAGAGCAGCGTGGTGGAGCCGATCACCGGGGTGACCCCGAGCGCGAGCCCGAGCGCGATGGTGAGTGCGATCTTTTCCGGCGTGATGCCCTGGCGCAGCAGGTCCAGGAAGGGCCGGGCGACGCGGCGGATCACGCGCGCCTCCACAACACGCGCTCCAGCGGTTCGTCCGCGGGTAGCCGGAAAAGCTCGATCAGCGCGTAGGCGGACATCGCGATGTTGCCCAGCCCCATGATCAGGACGAACCAGAGGATGCGCCCGCCCCAGGACCTCTCCTTGTAAGCCACCCAGACATAGAAGGTGATGAAGCCGCAGTAGGCGTCGTAGAGGGTGGCGACGGCCCAGGGGTTGGCCGCGAAGCTGCCCCAGGCGGCCCACAGGCTGACCTGGAGGCTGGTGCGGATGGTGGCCACTGTCATCCACAGAAAGATGGCGGCGAACAGGATTTTGAGGAACGGTCGCACGGAAAAACCTATCAGGCGGTTGGATGACGTCCTGCGCGGCGGCGGTCCAAAACAATTTCGTGCATCGCGCGAGAGACGGGACGGCATCCAACCGTCGAGATGGCGCGAGAGAAGCAAAGATACCGGTTCGGCGCGGTGGGTGCCTTCGCGTTGATCCACCTGGGAGCTCTGGGCAGCTTCGGGGTGGCGCCGACGCGCTGGTGGCTGCTGTGCGCGGCGATCAGTTGGGCGGCGCGGACGTTCGGCGTGACCGGCGGATATCACCGGTACTTCAGCCATCGCAGCTACAAACTGGGCCGGACGGCGCAGTTCCTGCTGGCGGTGCTGGCGCAATCCTCCGGGCAGAAGGGCGTGCTGTGGTGGGCGGCGCTGCATCGCGTGCATCATCGCAATTCGGACCGCGAGGGCGATATCCACTCACCGGCGCGGCGCGGCTTCTGGTGGTCGCACGTGGGCTGGGTGCTCTCCAACAAGCACGACGAGTACGACCCGAGGGACATCGCCGATTTCGCGCGTTTCGCCGAGTTGCGCTGGCTGGACCGGTATCACTGGGTACCGACCCTGGCGCTGGCGGCGGCGATGACTCTGGCCGGCGGCGCCACGGGCCTGGTCTGGGGATACCTGGTGCCGACCGTGGTGCTCTACCACTGCACCTTCGCCATCAACTCGTTCGCGCACATCGTAGGCACACGCCGCTTCGCGACGGCGGACGACAGCCGCAACAACTGGCTGCTGGCCCTGGTCACGTTTGGGGAGGGCTGGCACAACAACCATCATTTCTCCATGGCCAGCGCGCGGCAGGGCTATCGCTGGTGGGAGATCGATATTACGTACGGCATTCTCAAGCTACTGGCGTGGGTGGGAATCGCGCGCGGACTGCGCCCTTTCCGCGAAGTGCGCCACCCCGCGCGCGAGGCGGTGTAGGCGTGCGGATCGCTATCGTGGGCAGCGGTATTTCCGGACTGGCCGCGGGCTACTACCTGAGCCGCCGGCACGAGGTGACGCTGTTTGAGAAGGACAGCCGGCTGGGCGGCCACACCCATACAGTGATGGTGGACTCGAGCCGCGGACCGCTTCCGGTGGACACGGGCTTCATCGTGCACAACGACCGCACGTATCCCAACCTGGTGCGGCTGTTGGAGAAGTTGGGCGTCGAGACCGGGCCCAGCGACATGTCGTTCGCGGTGAGTTGCCGCGAGACCGGGTTCGAATATTCGAGCCGCGGGCTGGCCGGGTTCTTCGCGCAACGGAGCAACGCGGCGCGGCCGGGGCATTACCGGATGTTCCGCGAAATCCTGCGGTTCAACCGCACGGCTCCACGGCTGTTGAACCAGCCCGGCGCGGAGACGGCCACGATCGGCGACGTGCTGGCCGAGGGTGGCTATCACGACGAGTTCGTCTACCGCTACCTGTATCCGATGGCGTCGGCGGTGTGGTCGATGTCGTTCGATACGATTCGTGGATTTCCGGCGCTGACGCTGATCCGCTTCTTCGACAACCACGGGATGCTGGGGATCAACACGCATCCCAGGTGGAAAGTGCTGCGCGGCGGCAGTTCGACGTACCTGGCGCCGATCACCGCGCCGTATCGCGAGCGCATCCGCAAGGGCGTGGAGATCGAGGGCGTAGCGCGGAGCGAGAGCGGCGTCACGGTGCGGCTGCGCGGCGGCGCGGCGGAGACGTTCGATCACGTGGTGTTCGCCTGCCACGGGGATCAGGTTCTGCCGCTGCTGGAGGCGCCCACCGCGAGGGAGCGCGAAGTGCTCGGCCGCTTCCGCACGACGCGCAACGAAACCTGCCTGCACACCGATTCGCGGCTGCTGCCGTCGCGGGCGGCGGCGCGCGCGTCCTGGAATTACAACCTGGGGCTATCCGGCGCGGGCAGCGTGGGGGTAACCTACCACATGAACCGGCTGCAATCGCTGGCCGCCGGAGAGGACTACTGCGTGACCCTCAACGGCAACGGCGCGATCGACCCCGCGCGCGTGCTGCGCCGCATGGTCTATGAGCATCCGCTCTACACGCGCGAGGCGATCGCTGCGCAGGCGCGGTGGGGCGAGATCAGCGGGCACAACCGGACGCACTTCGCGGGCGCGTACTGGTTTTACGGATTTCACGAAGACGGCCTGAATTCCGCGCTGCGCGTGGCACGCGCGCTGGGGGTGGAGTGCTAGTTCCGGCGATCTACACGGGCACGCTGCGCCACCGGCGTTTTCGTCCGAAGCGGCACGAGTTCACGTACCGGGTGTTTCTCACGTTCCTGGATATCGACCGGATCCCGGAGTTGTGCCGGGTGTCGCGCGCGATCAGTTACAACCGCTTCAACTGGGCCAGCTTCGACGAGCGCGACCACTTCGGCGATCCGCGGACGCCGCTGCGCGAGCGGCTGCGGGCGGATGCCGCGCGCCACGGCTACGAGTTGCCAGACGGGCCGATCTACCTGCTCACCCACCTGCGCTACCTGGGGTACAACTTCAACCCGATTTCGCTGTTCTACTGCTACGACGCGGGGGGAAAGCCGCGGCTGGTGCTGGCCGAGGTGCGAAACACGTTCGGCGAGACGTGCAACTACTGGCTTGCGGTGGGGCCGCGGCGGCGCATCCGGGTGCCCAAGGAGATGCACGTCTCGCCGTTCAACGGAATGGAGATGGAGTACGAGTTCGTGCTCGGGGAACCGGGCGCAAGCCTGGTGGCCCACATGAACACGATCGAGCACGGCGACGCTTTCTTCGACGCGACGCTGGTGCTGCGGCGCGAGCCGTGGTCGGCGCGGTCGCTGAGGCGCGCGCTGTGGCGGCACCCGTGGATGACGGCGAAGGTGATCGGCGCGATCCACTGGGAGGCGTTGAAGCTGTGGATCAAGGGGCTGCCGGTGTACACGCATCCGGCGCGGCGAGGCGAGAACGCATGATTAAGAAGTTGTTTTTGAAGATGCTGGAAGGGCTGGGCGGCGGCTACCTGGAGGTGACCTGGGCGGGCGAGCGCTACGCGTTCGGCGATTCGGCGGCGGCGCTGCGCGCGCGGCTGGACGTACACCGCGAGAGCTTCTTCCGGCGCGCCGTGCTGGGCGGCGAGACCGCGATCGGGGAGGCGTACATGGACGGCGAATGGTCGTCGCCGGACGTGGTCGCGCTGGTGCGGCTGGCGGTACGCAATCTCGCGCGGCTGGAAGGAGGCAGCCGGGCGCTCTCGGCGCTGGCGCGGCTTGCGGATGCGGCCGGGCACCGGCTGCGCGCCAACACGGTAGCGGGCAGCAGCCGCAACATCCGCGCGCACTACGACCTGAGCAACGAGTTTTTCCGCCTGTTCCTGGACCCCAGCATGATGTACTCCTGCGCCTGGTACGAGACCGGGGAGGACTCGCTCGAAACCGCGCAGCGGCAGAAACTGGACCGCATCTGCCGCAAGCTCGAACTGGGGCCGGAGGACCGGGTGCTCGAGATCGGCACCGGGTGGGGCGGCTTCGCGCTGCAAGCGGCGCGCAACTACGGCTGCCGGATCACCACCACCACCATCAGCCGGGAGCAGTACGCGCTGGCGCGGGAGCGATGCGCCGGGGAGCCGCGCATCGAGATCCTGCTCGAGGACTACCGCAAGCTTCGCGGCGCCTACGACAAGATCGTGAGCATCGAAATGTTCGAGGCGGTCGGCTACCGTTTCTACGACACGTTTTTCGGCGCGTGCGACCGGCTGCTGGAGCCGCACGGCACGATGCTGATCCAGACCATCACGATGAACGACCGGACGTTTCCGGCGTACCGGCGGCGCAGCGACTGGATCCAGAAATACATCTTTCCGGGCGCGGAACTGGCTTCGCCGGCGGGAATACTGGCGTCGGTCGGGCGCGCCACGCATCTGGCGATGTTCCACTGCGAGGACATGGGCGCGCACTACGCGCGCACGCTGGCGGAATGGCGGCGCCGCTTCCACGCGGAGGAATCCGCGGTGCGCGGGCTGGGCTTCGACGACCGCTTCCTGCGCATGTGGGATTACTACCTGGCGTATTGCGAGGGCGCGTTTCTGGAGCGTCACATCAGCGATGTGCAACTGCTTTTCACCAAGGTGGGCAACCCGCGCACCCTGGTGGGCGAGCCCTGGCGGGCGCGCGAATTGAAGGAGACCCTCGCATAATGTCGATTCACACGCTGCGGCAGGAGCAGTTCCTCGCCCTGCCCATCGAAGAAGTGTTTCAGTTCTTTTCGGATGCCGGCAATTTGCAGGAGATCACCCCGGCGTACCTGGATTTCCGGATCCTCTCGCCGCGTCCGATTGAGATGCAGCGCGGCACGCTGCTCGATTACCGCCTGCGGTGGCACGGTTTTCCCATCCGCTGGCGCACGAAGATCCTGGAGTGGAATCCGCCGCACGGTTTTGTGGACCTGCAACTCAAGGGACCGTACAAGCTCTGGCACCACACGCACACGTTCACCGCGCGGGACGGCGGCACACTGATGGTGGACAAGGTCAACTACGAACTGCCGCTGGGACCGCTGGGCGAACTGGCGCACGAGATCAAGGTACGGCGGGACGTGGAGGGCATCTTCGCCTTCCGGCGGGAGAAGATCGGGCAGATCTTCTCCCGGGGGCGCGGAGTGGAGCGCTGAAAGCGGCGCAGCGGTACAATCGCGGTCTATGTCACGCGAGCAGCTACCGCTCTGGATCATGCCGGCGGTTTTCGTCGCCGTCTGGGCGTTCATCGGACTGTTGATCAGCAGGATGAGCGGCTGGACGGTGCTGGCTTCCGAGTTTCGCCTGGAGGACGATTTCCAGGGCGAGAAGTGGGGCTGGCAGAGCGCGACGATGCGCTGGGGCACGAAATTCAACCGCTCGATCACGATCGGCTGCAACGACCGCGGGCTTTACCTGACGGTGACGTTTTTCCTGCGCCCGTTCCATCCGCCGCTGCTGATTCCGTGGCACCAGATTTCGGCCCGCCCGAAGAAGTACTTCGGGTTCGACTTCGTGGAGCTGACGCTGGGGCGCGAGGCGCGGATTCCGCTGTTGCTGCGCTCACACGTGGCGGAGCGGCTGCGGCTGAACGATCGCGGCCTGGCGCCTTCGGCAGTGTAAACTAAGAAGTAACCGGAACAACTTCCCCCCATGCTTTCCACTGCCACGATTGCCGAGGAAATCCTGGAGCTCAAAAAGCAGCGGCGCGCGATTCTGCTGGCGCACCACTACCAGGAACCCGAGATACAGGAACTGGCCGACGTGATCGGCGACAGCCTCGAACTGGCGCGCAAGGCGCGCGAGTTCGCAGGCGACGTGATCGCGTTCTGCGGCGTGTGGTTCATGGCGGAGACGGCCAAGGTGCTGAATCCCACGCGCACGGTGGTGGTGCCGGACCGCGAGGCCACATGCAGCCTGGTGGAAGGGTGCCCGGTGGAACCGGTGCGCGAGTTCAAGCGCAATCACCCCGAGTACACGGTGGTCAGCTACATCAACACGTCGATCGAGGTGAAGGCGGAGAGCGACATTCTGTGCACGTCGCGCAATGCGGTGAAGGTGGTGAACTCGATTCCCGCGGATCGCCCGGTATTGTTCCTGCCGGACAACAACCTGGGCAATTACGTGAAGAAGCAGACGGGCCGGGAGAACATGAAGATCTGGCAGGGCACCTGCATCGTGCACGCCACGTTCCCGGCGCGCCGCCTGGCGGACGCCCGCGCGCAGTATCCGGCGGCGAAAGTGGTGGCGCATCCGGAGTGTCCGGAGGCGGTGCTCGCCATGGCCGATTTCGTAGGCTCGACGAGCGCGATCATCGAGTGGTGCGCGGCCAGCGACGCACCCGAGTTCATCGTGATGACCGAAAGCGGCGTGCAGTATTCGCTGGAACGCGCGGCGCCCGGCAAGCGGTTCCACTTCGTGGCCAACGAGCAGTGCAACTGCAGCGAGTGCCCGTACATGAAGATGAACTCGCTCGAAAAGCTACGCGACTGCCTGCGGCGGCTGGAGCCGCGGGTGGAGTTGCCGGAAGAGATCATGCGCCGCGCGCTGGTGCCGCTGGAGCGCATGCTGGCGGTGAAGTAGCGGGTATGAGCGCCGCTCCCCTCATCGATTCCTTCGGGCGGGTGCACGACAACCTGCGGATCAGCGTGACGGACCGCTGCAACATCCGCTGCTTCTACTGCATGCCGGAGACGGAGGTGAAGTTCGTCCCGCGCGGGCAGATTCTGGACTTCGAGGAGATCGAGCGCTTCGCGCGCTTCGCGGTGGGGCTGGGGATCCGCAAACTGCGGATCACGGGCGGCGAACCGCTGGTGCGGCGCGACCTGCCGGTGCTGGTGGCGCGACTGGCGGCGATACCGGGAGTCGAAGACCTGGCGCTGACCACCAACGGAGTGCTGCTGGCGGAGTTGGCGGAGCCGCTGTATCGCGCCGGCTTGCGGCGGCTCAACGTGCACCTGGATACACTGGACCGCGCGCGCTTCGAGCGGATCACGCGGCGCGACGACCTGGGCAAGGTGCTGGCCGGACTGGAAGCGGCAAGGCGCGCCGGCTTCAGCCGGATCAAGCTGAACGCGGTGGCGGTGAAGGACCTGGTGGAGCCGGACATCGTGCCGCTGGCGCGTTTTGCGCGGGAGAACGGGTTCGAGGCGCGCTACATCGAATTCATGCCGCTGGACGCGCAGAACCTGTGGGACCGGGACAAGGTGCTGCTCGCCGGCGAGATCATCGAGACGCTCTCGCGCGAGATCTCGCCGTTGATCCCGATACCGGATCCCGATCCGCGCGCGCCGGCGAGCGAATACCGATATGCCGACGGCGGCGCCATAGTGGGGTTCATCGCCAGCGTGAGCCGTCCGTTCTGCGCCAACTGCAACCGCATCCGGCTGACGGCGGACGG
>JAFDVU010000015.1 GCA_018268835.1 Acidobacteriota bacterium
TAGCCGCGATGCGCCGGCCCCACGTCGCCATCGGGGCGGTAATAGTCGGCATCCATCGCGCCCAGGCTCGGGATGGCGTGGACCAGGAACAGGCGGCCCTGCACGGTGGCGGTGAAACCCGCGGCCCAGCGCGCGACCTGCTCGGATTTCGGTCCCAAATCTACCGCGCACGCCACGTTCGGAAATCCGGTGTGGCAGGCGCCGGCCGCGTTCTCCAGATGCGCGCCGGTGAAAACCGGGCACTCGGTTTCGTCCAGCACGCGGGTTGTGACCGAGCCGAGCAGCAACTGCCGAAAGGGCCCGTAGCCATGCGTCGCCATGGCGATCAGGCCGAAGCGTCCGGAGCGGGCCGTCTCCACGATGACGCGCGCCGGGTCTCCTCCGGCGACTTCGGCGGCGAACGGCGTCTCCCCGAGTTCCCGGCGGCCGACGTCTTCCAGACGGTCGCGCAATTCCGTGGCCGGGGGACCGACGTGCAGAAGGGTGATGGAAGAGTGGAAACAGTGAGCCAGCGCGCAAACGCAGCGCAGGGTCGATCCCGAGGCTTCGGAGAAATCCACCGGAGCCAGGATCGCATCGATCCGCAGCATGGCTACCTTGATTGTATCCGGTTCGCCGGATTCTTATGCCGGGAGGTAGCGGCGCGCGACATCGCCGAACTGCGCGAGTTGATCGGCCTTCCACTGTTCGTCGCGGCCAAGTTCCCGCGCCAGCAGGTCCGCCGTGCGCGGCGCCATTTCGATCGCGGCGTGGGCGTTGAGGAAGAGCGCCCGGGTGCGTCGCGCGAGGACGTCTTCCAGCGTGCGCGCCATCTCCTCGCGCGCGGCCCACACGATTTCCGCGCCCGTGTAGGGCAGCGCGGCGTGCAGCGGTTCGGCCAGCGCGGGGTCTCCGTCTTCCAGTCTGCGAATGGAAGGCGCGTCGGATCCGTAGACGCGCAGGTGGCCGAACTTCTCGGCCGACGCGTGGAAGCCGTGGATGTTGAGGTGCGTGGTCACGCACGGCTTCTCGGCCAGGCGCGCCAGCGTGGCCGCCTGATTCACACAGTCTTCGGCCATGTGCCGGTAGGTGGTCCACTTGCCGCCACTGATGGTGAGCATCGCGGAATTCTCGATCCGGATCGTGTGGCCGCGCGAGAGCGCCGCGGTGTTGTCGCTTTGCCCCGCGCGCACCAGCGGGCGAATGCCCGCGAAGACGCTCAGGACGTCGTCGCGCGAAGGGCTCTTGGCGAGATAGAGCGAGGCCGTCTGCAGGATGAACTCGATCTCCTGCTCCATGGCGACAGGTTCGAGCGCGGCCTCGGCCACCGGCGTGTCGGTGGTGCCGACCAGCGTGTGGCCGTGCCACGGGATGGCGAACATGACGCGCCCGTCGCTGGTGTGGGGCACCATGATGGCGCTGTCGCCGGCAAGGAACGAATGGTCGAAGACGAGGTGGATCCCCTGGCTCGCCGCGACGATCGGTTCCACGCCCGGTTCGGCCATGCGCCGCAGTCCGTCGGCGAAGGGACCGGTCGCGTTGATCACGATCCGCGCGCGGTGCTCGAACTCCTCGCCGGTTTCGACGTCGCGGAAGCGCGCGCCATCGACGAACCCCTCGGCATCCCTGGTCAGCGCGGTGACCTGTGTGTAGTTGAGGAGCACGGCGCCCTGCTCGGCGGCGGTGGATACGAGATTGATGAGCAGACGGGAATCGTCGAACTGTCCGTCGAAGTAAACCACCCCGCCGCGCAGTCCCTCGGTCTTGATCGTGGGCAGGCGCTCCAGCGTCTCCTCCTTGGAGAGAATGCGGGAAGCGCCGAATCCGTACTTGCCGGCCAGCAGGTTGTAGAGCTTTAGCCCGATGCCGTAGAAGGGCGCTTCCCACCAGTCGTAGTTGGGCACCACGAAGGCCAGGTTCCGCACCAGGTGCGGGGCGTTCTCCAGCAGCAGTCCGCGCTCCTTGAGCGCTTCCATGACCAGCGAGAGGTTGCCCTGCTCGAGATAGCGGACGCCGCCGTGAACCAGTTTGGTGCTCCGGCTGGAAGTACCCTTGCCGAAATCGCTCTGCTCGAGGAGGAGGACGTCGTAGCCGCGCGTCGCCGCGTCGATGGCGACGCCGGCTCCGGTTGCGCCTCCGCCGGCGACGATCATGTCCCACGGTTGCTTGCGCGCGCGCAGGCGCTGGTACATCTCGGATCGGTTCATGTCGAAATCGCGCCGGTGGCGCGCCGCGACCGTGCCGCGCGCCACCAGCGGGCTTTTCCATTAGAACATGAGCTTCAGCGCGAACTGAATCTGCCGCGCCGGAAACGCGCTGCGGATGGTGCCGAACGCTGCGCTGGTGATGTCCGTCGTCGGCGGTCCGAAATTGGTGTGGTTCATGATGTTGAAAAACTCCGAGCGGAACTGCAGGGCCGTGCCCTCCCGTCCCGGCAGCCGGAAACGCTTGTTCAGCCCCATGTCCCATTGCCAGAAGTTCGGACCGCGGAAGGAATTCCGGCCCACGTTGCCGAAAGGCGCGCTGGCCGTCGGCACGGCGAACGCCGCCTTGTTGAAGTACTGGTCGATCATCGAAACGCCGCTTGGCCGCGTCGGATCGCCAACCAGGTTGGGCCGCTGTGTGGCCACGCCGCGCCACTCGGCGAGCCGCCCGGTCGCGTCCAGCGCGGAGGACGGAGTGTAGGAGACGTTGATCGGGAGTCCCGAGTTCGCCGTGTTGATGGCGTTGATCTCCCATCCGCCCGCGATCGCGTCGAGCACGCCGTTCCAACTGGAGCCGAACCGGCGGCCCCGTCCGAACGGCGCGCGATACACCACGCTGCTCACATTGAGCAGCGTGACATCGTAGCTGGTGGGGCCGCGTTCGTTCCTCAGGTCGCGGATGTTCTGCACCGTCACGTTGTTTTCAAGCGCCTGCTCCGTGTTGCCCAGCGCCTTCGACCAGGTGAAGGAGTTGAGGAAGTATAGGCCGGAGGCGAAGCGGCGTTCCACGCGCGCCGAGAAGCCGTTGTAGGCGGTCTGGCCGGCGGGATCGACCCAGGTGATGGCGCCGAACGCCTGATTCGGCCGTCGCGCCTGCGTGCCCAGGCTCTGCCCCGGTTGGTTGGGCAGCGCCGCGTTGTAGTCGCTGAGGATCGGCACGCGCAGGCTGTGGCTGCCGGTGTATCCGAGTTCGACCACCCAGTTCCCGGGGAGTTCGCGTTGCAGCGAGCCAAACCACGTCTGCACGTACGGCCAGCGCGTGTCGCGCGGAATATAGGCCACGTTGGCGTTGACCGGGTTGAAATTCGCAGGGGTGGCGAGTCCGGCCGGAAACGCATTCTGTGTAGTCAGGAACGAAGCCGGTGGCGATCCTCCGGCCGGGATGGATTGATTGATGGTGGCGATGTTTACCTGCGGGCCGTTGATGCCGAGTTCGTCGGCGCTGCCCAGCCGGTTCAGGTGGACGTAGCTGATGCCGTAGCCGCCGCGGAATACCGTCTTGGGATTGAAGCTATAGGCCAGCCCCAGGCGCGGCGCCCAGTCGCGGTAATCGGGATTGACCAGGCTGCGGTCGTAGAGGCTGCCGTTCTTCGCCGCGATCATGGTGTTGGTGACGGGGTCGTAATTGGAGAGCACGTTGTCCCGTTCCCAGCGCGGAGTGGCGAATTCCCAACGCAAGCCGAGGTTCAGGGTCAGTTTCGACGTGACGTGGAAGTCGTCCTGGAAGTAGAGGAAGTAGTCGCGCTGCCGATAGTTGCCCACCAGCCAGTTCGCCAACTGGATCTGGTTGGGCAGGCCGAACATGAAGTCGGCGAGGTTATAGCTGGCCGCGTCGTTCGCGATGGTGCATGTGGAGGGTTGTCCGAGTTGCGCGCAGGTGGGTTTGCTGAAGGACCCGGCGTAGCCGAGCAGGCCGTAGACCGGGTTGATGTCCATCACCTCGGTGTGGATCGTGTGCATCTCGCCGCCCATCTTGAGCGCATGGCGGCCCTTCATCCAGGTGTAGTTGACCTTCGGGTTCCAGGTCGTCGGATGCTGAAATTGCGGATTGGTGGCCTGGCGCCCGATGATGCCGGTAGTGAAGCCGGTGATGTTCTGGGTGTTGAGCCCGCCGGTGAGATCGGAGAACGTCGGCAGCCCGGGAATATTGTAGATGTCGGCCATGCTGGCCCCGCCGAGGAACGGGGGCGCCTTCCCGGCGCGCATGTGAGTAAAGCTCATGCGGAACTCGATGAGCGATGTCGGCGTGACGGTCCAGGTGTAGCCCAGGGCCGCGGCCTGGCTGAGCGTGCGCACGTAGCCGTTGCCGCTTCCGCCCGACGGTCCCTGTATGTAGGGCGAATAGAACTGGTTGTCCTTGCGCTGGCTGAAGCGCAGAAACATCGTCATTTTGTCGTTGATCTGATCGTCGAGTTTGGCGTCGTACTTGTCGGCGTAGTCGCGCGGATTGAGCATCAGTTGCGTGTAGTTGTTGGCGCGAGTGCTGCCGGCCGCGACGGCGGGCAGATCGGTGAGCACCTTCTTCGCAAACGCCGTCATCGGGATCGCCGTGCCGGCCGGGTAAACCACCCCGGTCAGCGGGCTGACCACGGAGACCGGCAGGATGCCCGCGCGATCGTTCATGTTGGGAATCGTCGCCGCGTAGTACGTCTTCTGCAGGTGGCGGAAACCTTCGTAATCGGCGAAGAAGAAGAGTTTGTTCTTGATGAACGGTCCGCCCACGGTGCCGCCGAACTGGTTGCGGTGCATCGTGGGTTTGACTCCGCCGGCCGGCTTGAAGAAGCCCACCGCGTTCAAGTCCGTATTGCGCAGGAATTCGTACAGCGTGCCGTGCAGTTGATTGGTGCCGCTGCGCATGACGGCGTTGACCACGGCTCCGCCCACGCGTCCGTATTCCGCGCTGAAGTTGCTGGTGATGACCTTGAATTCGGCCACCGCGTCCGGAGACGGCTGCGCCACCTGGTTGGAGAATCCCTGGTTGCTGGTGGAGTAGGCGTTGTTGTCCATGCCGTCCAGCAGGAAGTTGTTGTACGTGCTGCGCATCCCGTTCACGTTGAAGGCGCCTTCGCGCGGCGTGGTGTCGGTCATGGCGATGGGCGACTTGTGGACGTTGGTGGAGAGCAGCGCTAAGTCGGAGTAATTGCGGCCGTTGAGCGGCAGCTCCACAATCTGCTGCGTGTGGATCACCTGGCCGTGCTCGCTGGAGTCGGTCTCCAGCGCGGCGGCGACTCCGCTCACCTCCACCGATTCGGTGACGGCGCCGACCTGCATGGTGACGTTCACGCGCTGGCGGGCGTTCACGTTGACGGTCACGTTGGTGGTGGTGAATTTCGTGAAGCCGGCGTGCTCTACCACAATGGTGTAGCGGCCGACCTTCACGTTGAAGAAGTCATAGTTGCCGTTCTCGTCCGTGGTCGTCCTGGCCTGAATGCCGGTGTCCTGATTAGTCAGGATAACGTTCGCCTGGGGTATGGCAGCCCCGGAGACGTCGGTCACGGTACCGAGCACTTCCGCGGTCTCGAACTGCCCCAGCAACAGTGCCGGGAAGAGGAGACACACCAGGATTAGAGCGATTCGCGTGAACGTGTTCATCGTTTTTACCTCCAGTTGATAGTCGCAACCGGGTATTTCGGGACGGTTACGCCGGGGTTACCCGCGCGTAAAATCGGTGGAACAAGTCTCGTGATCCTTACGATCCAGCTTGGACGTGCTCGCCACCGTGTGTGGCCGCAGTTTCCATGTGAGAGAAAGCAGCAGGATCCCCAGAAACGTCGAAACCAGGATGGCCCAGAACGCGGCGTTCCAGCCGTAGCGCTCGGCTAGTGTGCCGATGCCCTTGCCCTGAACGGTGCGTCCCAGGTATCCGAACAAGCCGATGAAGCCGGCGGCGGTGCCGACGGCTTTCTTCGAGGTGAAATCGAGCCCGGTAACCCCCAGCAACATCACCGGCGGATAAACGAAGAAGCCGACGACGCCGAACAGCGTGAAATCCAGCCACAGCATTCCGCGCGGCGTGTACAGAATGCCGGCGAAGGCGAGGAACACGGGAATCATGCAGACCATGCTGATCATGCCGCGTCGTCCGCCGGCTTTGTCGGAGAGCCAGCCCATGAGGATGGTGCTGAAGATGCCGGCGAACTCGAAGATCGCCGTGCTCATGCCCCCGCCCGTCAGTGTGGCGCCTTTTACTTCCTTGAGAAAAGTAGGGCCCCAGTCGAGCATGCTGTAGCGCGCAATGTAGACGAAGAAATTCGCGGCGGCGAAGAGCCAGAGATATCGGTTCTTGAGCACGTAGTGGAGCAACAACTCACGCGTGCCTAACTCTACCTCGCGGTCGCGAGGTCCGGACGCCGGATAGTCCTGCCTATACTCTTCGACCGGCGGAAGCCCCAGCGACTGCGGCGTATCCCGCAGCCTGAGAATCAGGTACACCGCGCACAGGATCGCCAGCACGCCCGGCACATAGAACGCGCCGCGCCATCCCATCCAGGCTGTGCTGTAAGCGGCGATCAGCCCGGTCAATCCGCCGCCCACGTTGTGCGCGATGTTCCAGAAGGCGAAGATGGTGCCGCGCTCGCGCACGCTGTACCAGTGGCCCAGGGAGCGGCCGCATGGCCCCCACCCCATCCCCTGTACGAGTCCGTTGAGGGTCCACAGAGCCAGGTGGACGCCGTAGCTGGAGACCGCTCCGAAGAGGAAGTTACACAGCGCCGTGAGCAGCAGCCCAGCGGGCATGAAATAGCGGGGGTTGCTGCGGTCTGACACCGCGCCCATGAGGAACTTACCCACCCCGTAGGCGATCGCGGTCAAAGCCAGCATATCGCCGATCTGGCCCTTGCTGTAACTCAAGGCTTCGCCCATCTCTTTGGATACGACGGGCAGGTTGTTGCGAACGAAATAGAAGGTGGCGTAGCCGATGAAGGTCGATTCCAGGATCTGCCAGCGGAATCGCGGGTACAGCCGTTTTACCTGTTCATCGGGCAGACGGGCAACATGCGGAGCCGGTCGAAGCATGGCGCTGACACGGTTCATCAGACTCCTTGGCAATATTTCTGCGTTCAATATAGGACAATCGGATAGTGAGGTCAACGATGCGGCTGAGAAGACGATTCGCGCAGGTCCTGATGCTCACGCTGACGGGTTACATGTCCATGTCCGGACCCCTTGCGGCACAGACCAGGATCCTGGTGCACGGGCATCGCGGCGCGCGCGCCCTGCGCCCCGAGAACACCCTTCCTGCGTTCGAATACGCAATCGCACAGGGCGTGGACGTGCTGGAGATGGACATGGCGGTGACGAAGGACAACGTCATCGTGATCTCGCACGATCCGATGCTGCGCGCCCCCGTGTGCACCGGCCCGCGCAATAACGTGGTGATCCACACGCTGACGCTGGCGGAGGTGCGGCAGTGGGCCTGCGGAGAGGTCCGGAATCCGCTGTTCCCGAAGCAGCAGCCCGTCCCGGGCACCCGCATGCCCACGCTCGACGATGTCTTTCAACTGGTGTCCCGAGGAACGTTCGAGTACAACATCGAAACCAAGAGTTTCCCGGAGAAGCCCGAGTACACGCCGCCCCCGGACGAGTTCGCGCGCATGGTGCTCGAGAAGATCCGGCGGTACAAGCTGGAAAAGCGCGTCATCCTGCAATCGTTCGATTTCCGCACGCTGGTCTCGATGCGAAAACTGGCGCCGGAGATCCGGCTCTCCGCTCTGACCTCCACCGACAAGCGCGATTTCGCGGCGATCACGGCGGACGCCGCGCGCGCGGAGATCATCTCGCCGGAGTTCCATCTTGTGACTCCCGCGAAAGTGGAAGCGGCGCACAAGGCCGGCTTGCAGGTGGTGCCGTGGACGGCCGATACCGAGGCCAACTGGGACCGGCTGATCGAGGCCAAAGTCGACGCGATCATCACGGACGATCCGGCGTCGCTGATCGCCTACCTCAAGAAGAAGGGATTGCGGTAGCCGCTACCACGGCGTCTTACGTTCCGGCAGCGGATCGACCGTATCGATCATGCGCGCCATCAGCGTCTCCATCATCTCCTGACGGACATCCTTCGCCCCCGGCGAGGCCCACAGGTTCTCCACCTCGCCCGGGTCCTTCCGCAGGTCGTATAACTCTCCCGTGCCGAGGTTGCGGAAATATGCCAGTTTGTAGCGCCCGGTGCGGATGCATGCGCCCATCGGTGGCGGGTCGTAGAGAAACGACGAATCGAAGTGCTCGGAGTAGATCGAATCGCGGTGCAACGCGGTCTGCCCGGTGAGGAGGCGGGTGAGGGATCGCCCCTGTACTCCCGAATGGACCGGGATGCCGGCGGCTTCGAGCAGGGTGGGAGCCAGGTCCACCATCTCCACGAGCGCATCGCTGCGCAATCCGGCCTTGTAACGCGCCGGCCAGCGAATGATCAGCGGCACCCGGATCATACAGTCGTAGAAGTACGGCCCCTTGAGGTAGATGCCGTGGTCGCCCAGCATCTCGCCGTGATCGCTCATAAAGACCACGATCGTGTTGCCGGCCTGGCCGGTGTTTTCGAGAACGTTCAACATGCGGCCGACCTCCGTATCCACCTGTTCGATCATGGCGTAATATGCGGCCGTGATTGCGCGGTGCGTCGCATCGTCGGTCCTGGCGAAGGAGAGCGCCGTTCCCGCGTATCCGGCCTGGTGATCCACACGCTGGAACACGGGTTTTGAGTCGAGTTCGCCTTCCTGATAGCGCGGCGAGGGCATTTGAGCGGGGTCGTAGTGGGCAAGGTAATCCCGGGTGGGCCAGAACGGGTGATGCGGCTGGAAGATGTTCACCGACATCAGCCAGGGGTTGAAGCTGCGCTGCTGGCGGATGAACTGAATCGCCCGGTCGGAGCACCAGGCCGTCTGCGTGTAAACCGGATCGATGGGGACGCCCCACGCCACCGCGCCCGCGGGCTGTTCCGGCCACTTCACGCCGCGGTCCTTCAGCCACTCGCGCCACATGTTCTTTCCAGGCCACTGGTCGGAAAGGTCGTGACTCCACCAGAACACCTGGTAGCCGTCGTCGATGCGGTCCTCGCTCCTCCCGCCGGCGCACGGCGACAGGTGCAGTTTTCCGGCCAACCCGCAGGTGTAGCCGTGGTCGGCGAGGATGCGGGTGACCAAACGTTCACTGGCGCGGACGCGTTGTCCGTTGGCGCGCAAACCCGTGGTGTGGGGGTAGCGGCCGGTGAGGAAACTGGCCCGCGAGGGCGAGCACACCGGGTTCTGCACGAAGGCGTGAGTGAACGTGACGGACTCGTCCATCAGTTTGCGCAGGTTCGGCGTGCGGATCAGCGGGTTGTTGAAGCCGCCGATCATGTCGAAACGAAGTTGGTCGGCGCAGATCCACAGGACGTTGGGCATGGGCCCGCCGCCGGTCTCGCGCGCCGCTTCGGGCCAACTGTGAGGGGCGCGGGTGTCCTGAGCCGCCGCCTGCGGTGGCGACGCGGCGCCGGCGGCAAACAGAGAAGACCTGAGGATGTCCCGTCGAGTCATTCCACTCTCCCGGATCGGCGAAAACCGATGCCGTCTTCGAGGGTAACTCGAAGCGCCGCGCGGGATCAGCGGTCGTTCATCACTTCGTGCACTTTATCGGCAATCTGGTCCACGGTGAAGGGCTTTGGCAGATAGGCGACTCCGGGCTGGATCACGCCCTCCTGCGAGACAAGATTCTGATCGTAGCCGGACGTGTAGATGATCCTGATCTTCGGGCGCGCCCCGCGCAGTCGCGTGGCGAGGTCCTTCCCGTTGATGCCCGGCAGTACGACGTCCGTGAGCAGGACGTCGATCGGGTCGGGATGGCGGGACGCCAGGGTCAGCGCCTCCCACCCGTCGGCGGCCTCCAGCACCTGAAAACCGCGGCTGCGCAGCGTGCGGCTGGCGAACTCGCGCACCGCTTCCTGGTCCTCGACCACCAGAATAGTGCCGCTTCCCCGCGGCGGCTGTGACGTGACCGAGGGATGGGCCGGCGCGGGATCCGGGTTCACGCAAGGCAGGTGAATGTGGAATGCCGTACCGTATCCGGGCTGGCTGGAAACGTCGATGGTCCCGCGGCTCTGCTGGACGATGCCGTAGACGGTGGCCAGCCCGAGGCCGGTTCCCTTGGTGCCCTTGGTGGTGAAGAACGGCTCGAAAATGTGACTGCGCACTTCTTCGTCCATGCCCTGCCCGCTGTCGCGCACGGTGAGCCGTACTCCACTACCGCCGTTCACCGCCTCTTCCGCGGTTTCAATGCTCAAGGTCCCACCCTCCGGCATGGCGTCGCGCGCGTTGACGGCGAGGTTCATCAGCACCTGGTGGATATGTCCGGGGTCGGCCATGACCGATCCCAGGGATGGGGCCAGGCGCGTGACCAGTTCCACGTCCTCGCCAAGCAGGCGGCGCAGCATCTTTTCCGATTCGGAGATGATGCCGTTGAGGTCCAGCGGGCGCGGCCGGGAGACCTGCTTGCGTCCGAAGGCGAGCAGTTGCTGGGTGAGGTCGGCGGCGTGCGATCCGGCCTTGCGAATCTGGGACACCTGGGCGTGGATGGGGTCGCTTTCCGGGATCTGCCGGCAGAGCAGGTCGCTATAGCCGTTGATGATGGTGAGCAGGTTGTTGAAGTCGTGCGCCACGCCGCCGGCGAGGCGTCCGATGCTCTCCATCTTCTGCGCCTGGAGATAGCGCTCCCTGGATTCGCGCAGCGCCTCTTCCGCCTTACGGCTCCGGTTGCGTTCGCCGATCAGGCGCACGGTCTGCCAGCATGCCACGGCGAAGAGGAGCGCGAACAGGCCGGCGAGAGCGGCCAGGCGGATCTCCCGGCGCTCGGCGTCGAGGAGCGCTTCGACGCTTGCCAGATCCTGGGCCGACAGGAAACCCCATTCCCCGAGGATCCCGGCGAGTCTGCCCTCCCGGTCCAGCGCGCCGATCTCCTCGCGGATGGCGTCGGCGGCGGCACGGGCTTCGAACGTGGAGCCGACTCCCAGTTTGGACCTGACTTGGGGCGCGGAGATCCAACGCAGGGCGTGGCCGGGGCACCCGGAGTCCTGAAGAAGACCCGTGACGGCGGTATAGCGGTCCGTAAACGCGGCCGCGGTGGCGCCGTGGCAGACATCGTCAAACACAGCCTGGATTGTGTCTCGGGCAACGATAGGGGCGTGGGGCAGGGCCTCGGCGAGTTTGTGCGCGTCGATGGAGATGTTGGCCATGCCGATCTTTTCATGGGCCAGGTCTCTCGTGTGGTAGTAGGGTGAATCGGCGCGGACCAGGAAGCAGTATTCGTGCTCCAGATAGGGTTCCGAGATGTGGAGTCTCTTCAGGCGATCAGGCGTAATGGTGATCAGCGGCCAGAGATCCACGGCCCGCTGGACCAGGGCGGACTCGGAACTGCCCCTCCAGTACACCCATTCAAGCCTGATGCCGCGCCGGCGTGCCGCTTCGTTGACCAGTTCTACCGAGATACCGGCCGCTTTGCCATCCGAACCGGGCAACTGGAAGGGCGGCGACTGCATCCAGCCGATGCGATACACGCGATCGCCGAACGACGCCGGACGGAAGTACAGCCACGAGATCGCGGCAATCGCCGCCATCGCGCCGCACCCGATCGCGATTGGTACACCCCTGCCCATGCCTCCTGCCAACATGCAGAGTACCAGACGACGACGAGCGGTGAAATCGGGGGCATACGGGATCGCCGGTGGTGCTCCGCGACACGCCGCGGCAGAATACTTGTATGAAGAGGCGTGAGTTCCTGTGGCTGGCCGGCGGCGCGGCGTTCGCCGCCGGGTCACCCTCGGTGCTGGTCCACGAGCATGTGATGGTGGACTTCATCGGTGCCGACCAGATCCGGACCGGACGCTACGACCCCGAGGAGGTGTTCCGCGTCGCCCGGCCCTACCTCGCCGAACTGAAGGAGGCGGGCTGCCGGCGTTTGCTGGAATGTACGCCCGGCTTCCTGGGCCGCGATCCGGGGCTGATGGCGCGGCTGGCCGATGCCGTCGGACTGGAGATCTGGTGCAACACCGGGCTGTACGGCGCGGCCAACCACAAGTACGTTCCCGCGTTCGCGCGGACGGAGACGGCCGCGCAACTGGCCCGCCGCTGGATCCGCGAGGCGCGCGAACCGTGGCGTCCACGCTTCATCAAAACCGGCGTCAACCGCGGACCGCTGGACGGGCTCGATCGCAAACTTGTGCTGGCGGCGGCGTTGGCGTCGCGCGAGACTGGTCTCACCATCGCATCCCACACCGGCGACGGCGCGGCTGCTCTCGAGCAACTGGAGATCGTCACCGCGGCTAAGGTCAGCCCCGCGAAGTTCGTCTGGGTCCACGCACAGAACGAGCGCGATCACGCCATCCACGAAAAGGTGGCGCACGCCGGAGCGTGGGTGGAGTTCGACGGCATCGGGCCGAAGACCGCCGACTGGCACCTGGAGTGCGTTCGCTGGATGGCGTCGAAAGCACTGCTGGGCCGCACACTGATCTCGCAGGATGCCGGCTGGTATCACGTGGGCGAATCCGGCGGCGGCGAGTACCGCGGCTACACCTGGCTCTATAGCGATTTTCTGCCGCGGCTCGAGGTGGCGCAGATCCCGGTGCTCATGTGGGAGAATCCGCGCGCGGCGTTTGGCGCGTAACGCGGACGCTCTAGCGGCGCGCGCTGGGATCGCCGGTGGGCGGCGGCGCGTGGTCTTCTTTCGAGGGTGGCCCGAGCAGTTCGGTGAGCACCGGCTTGAGCGCGTCCGCCCACACCTGGTATCCCTTGACCGCCGGATGCAGTTTGTCGCGCGCGTTCATCATGCCGTCGAACAGCTTGCCGTCCGCTCCGGCGAGCCGCCCGTTGATGTTCAGGAATCGGATCCGCTTGCCGTCGGCGAGCGCCGCCAGGTTCGCGTTGATGCGATCGATCACCGGCATGTAAGCCATGTTGTCGTTGCGCGGGAAGATGCCCATCAGGATGATGGTGGCGCCGGGCGCCTTCTCCTGCATCGCGCTCAGGATCGCCTGGATCCCGCGCGTGATGTCCGCCGCGCGCGCTTCGTCCGTTCCCATGGCGCCGCGCGCACCGACGTTATTGGTCCCCGCCAGCAGCACGATGACCTTCGGGTTGACGCCGTCGAGTTCGCCGTTTTCCAGACGCCAGAGGATGTTCTGCGTGGTGTCGCCGCCCCAGCCGAAATCGGCCGCGTTCCAGCCGAAGAAGTTGCGCTTCCAGTTGGCCAGCATTTCGGGATAATCGGTGGCGCCCCAGCGCCGCGCGATCGAGTCGCCCACGAAGTAAACGTCGATGCCGCCCTTCTTCGCCTTCGCCAGCAACTCTTCGTGGGCGAGTTGGGAATTGCGGTCCGTGCGCGCCACCGCCCGATCCGCCGGCGGCGTGTGCGGCAGGAAGCGGTCCGCCCAGGGGATGAAGTATTTCCAGTTGGGACCGTCGGTGTGGCCGCCGTCATGCTGCCGCCAGGCGAGTTGTCCGTCGAGTAGTCCCACGTTCACCGGCGGCATCTCCGCCGTGCGGTAGTCGTCGCCGGCTCCCAGGTCCTTCGCGCCGAGCAGGCGGAACACCGGCCCCGCGGCCACCGCCGCCATGAAACTGCCCTGGTGATCCAGCCACTTCGCGTCGCCCTTCTCCGGCACGCCGTAGCTGATGAAGGTCAGGCGCGGCGCGCACAGCGCGATCAGCTCGTGCGCATCTACCGGCAGGTCGCCCGCATTCATGCTGCCGAATGTTGCCTCCGCCGCGCCGTACTTGAGGAAGTTGCCGGCCATCCAGTGATACTCGCCGGCACCCGTCAGGTTCTCCACCGCCTCGCCCCAGTTGCGGCGGTGCAGTTTCGCTCCGCCCTCTCCGGAAGAGCCGACCAGCACGACCGCGAAGCGCTGGTCGAACGCCATCGTGATTAGCGCCGCCTTGCCGTAGCGCGAGACGCCTTCGATGCCGACGCGCTTGGCATCCACCGCGGGGTCCGTCTCCAGGTAATCCAGGCCGCGCGATGCGCCCCACGCCCAGGCGCGCAGCGCGCCCCAATCGTCCGGCTTGCGCGGCTGTCCCCGGTTCACCAGCCCGATGATCCCGCGCGTCAGGCCCGCGCCGTTGTCCGCCTGGATGCTCACCGGGACGATGGTCGCGTAGCCCCAACCGTCGGCGATGAGCTGTTCGGTCGCGGGCGGACCGCTGCCCGCGGGCATCGTGGGGAAGCCCCGTCCGGCTGGTGCCGGCTCTCCCGGAAGCCCGGCGCGGAAGCCGAACATCATCATCACAGGCACCGGCCCGGTGGCGTTGGCCGGCGTGACCAGGTTCATCTGGATATCGACACCGATCGCCGGATACGACGAATTATCCACGTGGCCGACCAGTTGCTTCCCGACCACCGCGCGCGAACCCACGGTCGCGTTCAAGGTCTTGGCGACGGTCCATGTGACCTTTGGCGTGTGCGTGGGCACGCGGCCGACGACTTCGCGCTCGAAGTCCTCCACGATCTGGGGGCGGCGCTGCTTCCACCACATCTCCGCCGTCGTGACCTTCGTGCCGTTCTTCAGCGTCAGAGCGTCGGGCAGGTTGGGAAATGGATTCGCCTTGGATTCGTCGTAGTTGGCATGATTGGGCGCCGCCTCATTGCCGCTGGGTCCCGGACGGAGCGCCTTGATCCCAAGCTGGTCCATCATGTTCTGGTGGTCCTGCGCGGCCGTCCAGTTCATGGGTTCGGGTGTTTGGGCGGCCGCGGTGATGAGCGCCAGCAGGCCGAAGCAGGTCGTGAAGCGGTGATGTGTCATGTTCGAAGCCTGAACAAAATGGTACTCCGATTTCCAGGCGCTTCACTGTGCGGGTCGATTCGATACCCGCAGATTGCTGAAGTAGCCTTCGGTCCCCAGCCCGATCCATAATGCGACGGAGCCCTGGCTGTCTCCGTGCTTGAGATCGTTCACCACCAGCACCGGCTGTGGCGCATCGTTTACATACAAGCGCGCCTTCACACCGCTCACTTCTACCTTGATCTTTGTCCACTCGCCCGGCGCCAGGTCCACATACGACTCGTACTGTCCCGGCGCATCGTTGCGCAGCCTCGACCAGTCGTACTCCGGCATCGAGATGTACTGCGTCGAGTGGTTCCGCCGCAGTTGGTCGTCAGCACGGCCGTTGGTGGGACGAATATAAAAGGCTTCGTATCCCGTAGGGTCGGCGGCCACCCGGAACGCGACACCCACGAAGCCGCGCGCCCCGGCCGGCGCCCCTCCCCGGGGCTTGCCGGCCAGATCGACCTCGATCGTGCCGTTATGGAACGTCGTGCCTGCAAGCACCGCAATCCCACCGCCCTCCCGGTTCTTCGGAGCGACCAATTCCGCATCGGCAGCCGTTGCCGGCATCACGCGGATGGCTTTGCGGCCGAGGTAAGCAACCGCTTCGACCCTCACATCCCGCGGGATCAATCCCTTTGTGGAATCCAGCGCATACGTTTGCCCGCTGCAACCGCTGGGAATCAGCAGGACTGCCATCAGAGCGGCAGCCAGCCTGGCAATTCCGATAATCATCAGCTTCATGTCAGATCCCACCACCATCAATTCTCCACCGGCACTCGTGACGCGCTGTCCACCACCAGAACCTCCACCGGACCCTTGCGAGCATCCAGCCGCAGACCGAGTTGCTTTTGGATCGCGGTGTAAAGCGACGGGCCATCGGGCGGCGGGGCCGCATCGTCCTTCGCGCCGCGGCCGAGGTTCTCCACCGTCCACTCCAGTTTGACCTTGTAGAAGCCGTTCAGTCCGGTCATGTCCAGCACCGTCTGCCGCTCGAAACGCGACAGCAGTCGCGCCAGCGTCGCCATCGGCATCCGCGGGCTATCGATTCGGCCCGCAATGGACGGTGCGTTCACCGGCCCCGCCGGAGGGTCGGCCGCCTCCAGTTTCGGTCCGCCTTTCGCCGGCACCATCGCCAGGTAGGACATCTCACGCGGCTCGCGGTGCGTCACCAGCTTAATGCGGTCCGCCAGCAGGTTCCGCAGCATGAGGAGCATCTGCTCGCGCGGCGTATCCGCCGGCGCCTGCGCCACTACGTCCAGCCGCACCGCGCCGGTGAAGATCCACTCCGGCCCCGCCAGTTGCGCATCGGCGGCGAGTCCGTAAGCGAACTTCACGCAATCGGCCACCGTGGCGTTGGTCAGGGTCAGGCGTTCGCGCAGGATGTTGCCGAGATTGATCATGATACGGTCGCCCGCGGGAGGCGTGGAGAGCTTGACCGTGGCCACCTCGAATTGCGGTTGCGCCGGCAGCGGAGGGGCAGCCAGCAGCGCCAGCCCGGCGGCGAGGTGGAGCGTTTTCATCTGGTTCCGATTACACCATGGTTTTTCCGCGCGAACCGGAAAAAACCTCTTGACAAGCCATTACAATATGCAATAAGATCATCACAGATTGCAATATGAGACTTGGTGAAAAGCTGCGCTACCTGCGGGAGGTCGAGGGCGCACTGCGCGGGTTCGACCGCGAAATTTCCCAGGCGGAGCTGGCCCGGCTGATCCAGAAGGAAAACGGTAAATCCATCAGCCAGAGCTACCTCTCCCAAATCGAAAGCGGCGCGCGTCCGCACCTGACCAACTCGACCCGACTGTTGCTGGCGAAGTTTTTCAAGGTACATCCGGGATATCTGGTGGACGATCCGGAAGGCTTCCAGAACGAGCTGATGAGCGATCTGGGAGCGCTGGAGGACAAACTGGACCTGTGGCTCGTCAACGGAGCCGAGCGCTTCGAACGCGATGTGGATCTACACCGCGCGCTGCTCACGGTGGCGCGTCACAGGGATTCGCGCATGTGCCTGGTGCTGCTGGGCGAGATCCTGGAAAACCAGGGTCTGGCGGAGCGGCTGATGGAAGTGTTGCGCGGGCAGGCGCCGGCAGCTTCGGCGACGGCGCCGCAGGTTCCCGCGGGGAAGCCGAGGAGGCGGTCGTGAGCTGGAGCGTTTTCTACCTGTTGTGCTTCGTGGTGGGCTTCGGGCTGAGCGCGGTTTCGTTTCTGTTCGGTAGCATCCATCTGCACGGGTTGCACGTCCACCTTCACCACGATGTGCATTTTGGCGGAGGGCACGCGCATGCGGACGCCGGGGAGCACGGCGAAACCCCATGGTTCAACCTGGGCACGGTTTCCGCGTTTCTGGCCTGGTTCGGCGGCACGGGCTATCTGCTGATGGAGTATTCCAGCCTGTGGTTCGGCCTGGCCCTGGTGGTCTCCACGCTCAGCGGTCTGGGCGGCGCGGCCATCGTGTTCCTCTTTTTGGCCAAGGTCCTGATGAAGCACGAAAAGGAACTCGATTCGGAGGACTACGACATGATCGGCGTGCTCGGCCATTTGAGCCTGCCGATTCGCGCCGGCGGTACCGGCGAGATGATCTATACCCAGGCGGGCACGCGCCGCGTTGCGGGCGCGCGCGCCGAAAGCGGCGTCGCCATTCCCAAGGGCGCCGAAGTAGTGGTTACGCGTTACGAAAAAGGCATCGCCTACGTGCGTCAGTGGGACGAACTCACGGGCGATCTGGATAGCGGTTTGCGGAGTTAGAGGAGAACTCCAATTTGTATGGATATGCAGAAGGTGATTGTGATTGGCGGTCTGGCGGTTCTGGCGATCTTTTTGCTGTTCGGCGTCTTCGCCCGGCTGTATCGCAAGGCCGGCCCGCACGAGGCGCTGATCGTTTACGGTCTGCGCGGCACGCGAGTAATCGTGGGCGGCGGCGCGGTGGTCACCCCGATGGTGGAGACCTGCCGCGGATTGTCGCTGGAGCTGATGTCGTTTGACGTCGCCCCCAAGCAGGACCTGTACACGAAACAGGGCGTGGCGGTGACCGTGGAAGCCGTGGCGCAGATCAAAGTCAAGAGCGACCGCGAGTCGATCCTGACCGCTTCGGAGCAGTTCCTGACCAAGGCGCCCGACGAGCGCGAAGGCCTCATCCGTCTGGTGATGGAAGGCCACCTGCGCGGCATCATCGGACAGTTGACGGTGGAAGAGATCGTCAAGCAGCCGGAGATGGTGGGCGACCGCATGCGCTCCACCTGCGCCGAGGACATGAACAAGATGGGGCTGGAGGTGATCTCGTTCACCATCAAGGAAGTCCGCGACAAGAACGAGTACATCACCAACATGGGCCGCCCGGATGTCGCGCGGATTCGCCGTGACGCCGACGTGGCCACCGCCGAAGCCGATCGCGATACCGCGATCAAGCGCGCCGAAGCCGCGCGCGAATCCGCCATCGCCAAGGCCAAGGCGGATCAGGAGCGGGTGCTGGCCGAGACCTTGTCGCAGGCCAAGCAGGCCGAGGCGCAGCGCGATCTGGAAATCAAAAAGGCCGAGTACCTCGAAAGCGTGAAACGCCAGCAGGCGCAGGCCGACAAGGCCTACGAAATTCAGGCCAACGTGATGCAGCAGCAGGTGCGCGCCGAGGAAGTCACCATTCACCAGGTGGAGAAGGAGCACGAAGTCAAGGTGCTGGAGGCCGAGATCCAGCGTCGCGAACGCGAGTTGATGGCCACCGTGCTCAAGCAGGCCGAATTCGAGCGCAAGAAGATCGAGACCCTGGCCGAAGCCGAAAAAACGCGCCTCGTGATGGAGGCCGAAGGCCGCGCGTCCGCCATTCGCACGCAGGGCGAGGCGGAAGCCGAGATCATCTTCAAGAAAGGCGAGGCGGAAGCCAGGGCGATGAACGTCAAGGCCGAAGCCTACCAGGAATTCAACCAGGCGGCCATTGTGGACAAGCTGATCGGCAGCATGCCCGAGGTCGTCCGCGCGTTGGCCGCTCCGCTGGCCAACGTGGACAAGATCACGGTGATTTCTACCGGCGGAGATGCCGCGGGCCTGAACAAGGTCACCGGCGATATCACCAAGATGGCGGCGCAAATCCCGGCTCTCTTCGAGACGCTTTCCGGGATGCCGCTGAACGACCTGTTCGCCAAGGTGCGGACGATCGGGGAAAAGGCGCCGAAGCCGGACGATAAGTCCAAAGGCGTCGGAGCGTAAAAAGGGCAACTCGAACAGACCCGGGAGGGGCGCCGCAGAACGCCCCTCCCTCAGGAAGGAAAGTCATCATGGCACTCTTGGAACGCGTATCGACATTAATCCGGGCGAATCTCAACGACTTGGTGGACCGGGCCGAAGACCCGGAAAAGATGATCAAGCAGATCATCCTGGACATGCAGAACCAGCTCATGCAGGTGAAGACGCAGGTGGCGATCTCCATCGCCGATCTGCACGTCCTCGAGAAGAAACTCGCCGACAGCGAAGAGAGCCGCCGGCAGTGGATGAAGCGCGCCGAAATCGCGATCGACAAAGCCGACGACGCGTTGGCTCGCGCCGCCGTGGAGCGCAGCATGAGCTACCAGGGACTGGCCGAGAACTTCCGCCAGCAGGTGGAAGACCAGAAGGCGCAGGTGGAGAATCTCAAGACTGCGCTGCTCAAACTGCAGCAGAAGCTCTCCGAAGCGCAGTCCAAGGCCGACGTCATGGTCGCCCAGCACCGGCGCTCGCGCGCCATGGGCAAGGCCAACGAGGCGAAGAATGCGATGGGCGACAATTCCAACGCGGCCGCGTTCGACCGCATGAAGAGCAAAGTACAGCACAGCGAAGCCGCCGCCGAAGCCGCGGCCGAACTGCACGCCGACGACTTGAACGACCGCTTCGCCGCCATGGAGAAGGAGCAGGAGATCGACCGGCTGCTCCAGGAACTCAAGGCGAAGCGCAATAACTGATCCTGACTGCCGGCTGAATCGCGAACAACCGTATGACTCACCGATCCAAGCTCGAAGTGTGGCTCGTCGCAGCCATTTTCTACGTGGTGGTCGTCCTGGCTCTGTGGGGCGATTACTGGGTGGGCGCTCCGGTGCTCCTGATCCTTCTCATTCTTTCGTTCCCGCACTCCTACGTGCTGGCGCCGGAGGGCCTGCGCGTGCGCGCCGGAATCACGCGGTGGGTGATCCCCTACCGCGCGATCACAATCGTGCGGCAGCGCGGCGCGCGCGTGGCCATCGGGGTCGGCTCCAATGAGGAAGTGGTGCTGGCCCCGGCGGACCCGCGGGCGTTCCGCGACGATGTGGCGGCCCACGCGCCGCACCTTGTCCCGCGCGGCGAACAACTCATCCAGGGCCGCGCTGAGTAGGCGCGGCTCTACTCCTCCCTCGGTGTCATCATGGCCCCGGTGTCGGCCCGCCTCCGTTTTTGATAGCATTTCCCCAACGTGACCGGGAAATCGGGAATCTGGGTTTTGCTGTCTGGAGCCGTGCTGGGGCTTGCCCCCGGGCAGACGGACGTCGCGCGGCAGGCGCAAGGCATTCTTTCGGAATCGTGCTACGGATGCCACGGGCCGCAAGTGCGGATGGCGGGGTTGCGGCTCGATACCCGCGCCGGTGCCATCGCGCGGGCCATCGTGCCCCGCGATGCCGCGCACAGCCCGCTCATCACGCGCGTAACCGGCGCGCCTGGCGTCAAACAGATGCCGATGGGCGCGGCGCCGCTGAGCGCCGAAAAGGTCGCCATCCTCAAACAGTGGATCGATAGCGGCGCCCCGTGGACGGACGCGGCGGCCGCCCGCAAGCAGCACTGGGCGTTCGTCGCCCCCGTGCGTCCCGCGGTCCCGCCCACCGCGCCCGGCGGATGGGCGCGGAATCCGATCGACGCGTTCGTCCTCTCGCGCTTGGAGGGCGCGGGACTGGCGCCCTCGCCCGAAGCCGATCGCGCCACGCTGCTGCGGCGCGTCAGCCTCGACCTTACCGGCCTTCCGCCGGCCCCCGCCGAAATCGACGCCTTCCTCGCCGACCGCTCGCCCGGCGCCTACGAAAAACAGGTGGACCGCCTGCTCGCATCTCCCCACTACGGCGAGCGCTGGGCGCGCATGTGGCTCGATGCCGCGCGCTACGCCGATTCCAACGGCTACGAAAAGGACGCGCCGCGCTCCGTCTGGTTCTACCGCGACTGGGTGATCCGCGCCTTCAACAGCGACCTCCCCTACGATCGATTCGTCATCGACCAGATCGCCGGCGACCTGCTGCCCGGCGCCACGCAGGACCAGCGCGTGGCCACCGGCTTCCTGCGCAATTCCATGATCAACGAAGAGGGCGGCGTGGATCCCGAGCAGTTCCGCATGGAGGCCATGTACGACCGCATGGATGCCATCGGCAAGGGAGTCCTCGGCATCACCATCCAGTGCGCGCAGTGCCACAACCATAAGTACGATCCGCTCACCCAGGAAGAGTATTACCGGATGTTTGCGTTCCTCAACGACACCCACGAGGCCAACATCGCGGTGTATACGCCCGATGAGGAGCGCCGCCGCGCCGAAATCTACCGGCGCACCGAAGAGATTGAGGCAGGCCTGCGGCGGCGCACGCCGGATTGGGC
The DNA here is from genome assembly GCA_018268835.1 of Acidobacteriota bacterium. Lineage (GTDB taxonomy): Bacteria > Acidobacteriota > Terriglobia > Bryobacterales > Bryobacteraceae > Solibacter. The sequence continues at coordinate 21,316 of JAFDVU010000015.1, forward strand.
GCGGCGCATGGCCGAGTGGGAAGCGCGCGTGAAGAACGACCAGCCGGAGTGGCACGTGCTGCAACTCACCGTCGACGATATCTCCACCGGCGGCGAGCGCGAACTCGCGCTGCCCGACGGCTCCATGCTGGCACAAGGCTACGCGCCCACCAAACACACCGTGAAGTTCACGGCCAAATCGCCGCTCGACGAAATTCGCGCCGTGCGCCTGGAACTGCTCACCGATCCGGACCTGCCCGCCGGCGGACCGGGGCGTTCGCTCAAGGGCACGGGAGCGCTCACCGAATTCCAGGTCGAGGCGGCGCCCGCCGGCACGCCGGACAAGCCGGAGAAGCTCAAAATCGCCCGCGCGACCGCCGACATCGACCTGCCGGAGACGCCGCTCGAACCGAAACTCGACGACCGCAGCGGCAAGCGCCGCGTCACCGGACTGATCGAGTTCGCCATCGACGGCAAGGACGAAACGGCGTGGGGAATCGACTCCGGCCCCGGGCTGCGCAACCAGTCGCGCAAAGCCGTCTTCGTGCTGGAGCGGCCTTTGGAGAACGCTACCGGTAGTCTGCTCGGCTTGTACCTGAAGATGAATCACGGCGGCTCCAACTCCGACGACAACGAGAACAACAACCTGGGCCGCATTCGCCTCTCCGTGACCTCGGCCAGGGATGCCGCCGCCGACCCGCTCCCCGCGCAGGTGCGCGAAATCCTCGCCACTCCCTCAGACCGGCGCACGCCGGCCGAGACGCGCGTGGTCTTCGGCTACTGGCGCACCACGGTGCCCGAATGGCGTGCGGAGAATGACGCCATCGCGGCGCTGTGGCGCGGATACCCGGAGGGCAGCCTGCAACTCGTGCTCGCCGCGCGCACCGGCGATCATCGCGCGACCCACATCCTGCGCCGCGGCGACTTCCTGCAACCCGATCGCGAAGTGCGCCCGGGCACGCCCGCGTTTCTGCATCCGCTGCCCGAGAGCACCGAGCCGGATCGCCTGCGCTTTGCTCGCTGGCTGGTGGACCGCCGCTCGCCGACCACCGCGCGCTCGTTCGTCAACCGCCTCTGGCAGGCGTACTTCGGCACGGGAATCGTCGCCACCGCGGAGAACTTCGGGACGCAGTGCGATCCTCCATCCAACCAGGACCTGCTGGACTGGCTCGCCGTCGAATTCATGGATTCCGGCTGGAGCGTGAAGAAACTGCAGCGCGAGATCGTGACTTCGGCGGCGTACCGGCAGTCCTCTCAGGTGACGCCGGAACTGCTGGCGAAGGATCCGGATAACCGGCTGATCGCGCGCGGACCGCGCTTCCGTGTGGAAGCGGAGATGGTGCGCGATATCGAACTCGCCGCCAGCGGCCTGTTGAATCCCGCCATCGGCGGGCCGAGCGTGTATCCCCCGGCGCCCGCGTTCCTGTTCCAGCCGCCCGCAAGTTACGCGCCGAAATCCTGGAAGACCGCCGAAGGGCCGGACCGTTACCGGCGCGCGCTCTACACGTTCCGCTTCCGCAGCGTGCCGTACCCCATGCTGCAGGCTTTCGACGCGCCCAACGGCGATAGCTCGTGCGTGCGGCGCACCCGATCCAACACGCCGCTACAGGCGCTCACCACGCTGAACGAACCGCTCAGCGTGGAGGCCGCGCAGGCGCTGGCTCGCCGCGTCTTGAAAGAGGGTGGCGCCACCGACGCGGACCGCGCGGCATACGCCTTCCGGTTGTGCACCGCGCGGCCGCCCGATGCGTCCGAGGTCGCGGTGCTGCTGGACCTGCTCGCCAAAGAGCAGCGCCACATCGCCGATGGCTGGGTGAGCGCGATGGACCTCGCCGGTCTGCACTCCGGCGCAACTTTGGAGCCGGGCGTGACGCCGTCGCGTCTTGCGGCGTGGGCCGTGGTGGCGCGCGTCGTGCTGAACCTGGACGAAACCATTACCAAGGAGTGAAGGTCATGACGGCGAAAGAAATCACGCGGCGGTGGTTCTTCGAACAGTGCGGTGTGGGGGTGGGCGCCGCGGCGCTGGCCCACCTGCTCTGCGAAGCCGGCTACGCGGCGGAGACGCAGCCGCTCCAGTACCCGCCCAAGGCGAAGCGCGTCATCTTTCTCTTCATGGCGGGCGCGCCCAGCCACCTGGAACTGTTCGATTACAAGCCGCAGCTCGCGAAGTTCGACGGCACCCTGCCGCCGCCCGAGTTGCTGAAAGGCTACCGCGCCGCCTTCATCAATCCGAACTCGAAGCTCCTCGGTCCGAAGTTCAAGTTCCGCCGCTACGGCAAAAGCCAAACCGAGATGGGCGAACTGCTGCCCTTCACCGGCGAGATCGTGGACGATATCGCGATCGTGAAATCCATGGTCACGGACGCGTTCAACCACGCGCCCGGCCAACTGTTGATGAACACCGGCACGATGCAGTTCGGCCGCCCCAGCATGGGCGCGTGGACCCTCTACGGCCTCGGTTCGGAAACCAAAGACCTGCCCGGCTTCGTCGTCTTCAGCTCCGGCGTCAAGGGTCCCAGCGGCGGCGACAGTTGCTGGGGCAGCGGCTTCCTGCCCACCGTCTACCAGGGCGTGCAATTCCGCACCGGGGGCGATCCGGTGCTGTATCTGTCGAATCCGCCCGGCGTGGATCAACAGGTGCAGCGCGACACGCTCGACGCCGTCGGACGGCTCAACCGGATGCGGGCCGGCGCCACGGGCGATCCGGAGATCGCCACGCGCATCAATTCGTTCGAGATGGCGTTCCGCATGCAAGGAGTCGCGCCCGAACTGATGGATATCGGCAAAGAGCCGAAAGAGACCCTGGAGATGTACGGCGCCGAGCCCGGTAAGGCATCGTTCGCGAATAACTGCCTGCTGGCGCGCCGCCTGGTCGAGAAAGGCGTGCGCTTCGTGCAGTTGTATCACGAGGCGTGGGACCAGCACTCGAATCTGGTCAAGGATCTCGCCAGGAACTGCCGCGACACCGACCGCGCCGCCGCCGCGCTGGTCAAGGATCTGAAGCGCCGCGGGTTGCTCGACGAAACCCTGGTCGTGTGGGGCGGGGAATTCGGGCGCACCCCGATGGTGCAGGGCGGCAGCGACGGCCGCGACCATCATCCCAACGCGTTCGCCATGTGGCTGGCCGGCGGCGGCATCCGCGCCGGCGCGCGCATCGGCGAGACCGACGACCTCGGCTTCAATGTGACCAGGGATCAGGTCCACGTTCACGATCTGCATGCCACCATGCTCAAACTCCTCGGCTTCGATCACACCCGCCTGACCTACAAGTTTCAGGGCCGCCCGTTCCGCCTGACCGACGTTCATGGCAACGTCGTGGATTCCCTGATCGCCTGAGCGCGCGTTTCGTGATACTGTGTATTCGGAGTAAATAGTCTGAATTAGGACGAATCACGGCAGAGGCGGCTTCGCGGGGGGAGTCAGGAGCTGGATGACGTGCCTGAACGGAAGCGGACGCGATTGGCCGCAGAGCGGGTCGCGGACCTTATCCAGACACTTGCCGGGCGCGGTTACACGGTAATCGGACCCACGGTTCGGGACGGAGCCGTGGTTTACGAGGAAATCGCCGACGCGCAGGATCTCCCGCGCGGGTGGACCGACCGGCAGGAACCGGGGCGGTACCGCCTGGAGCCGCGCGCCGACGGCGCCTGGTTCGGCTACAACCTGGGCCCGCAAAGCTGGAAGCGCCACCTCTTTCCTCCCCAGACGAAACTCTTCACCGCGGAACGGGCGGACGGACTGTTCCGCATCCTCGGTCCTGAGGCGGAGCGGCGTCCGCGCGCCTTCATCGGTGTGCGCGCCTGCGAACTGGCGGCCATTGCGGCGCAGGATCAGGTGCTGCTCGAAGGGCCCTTCCGCGATGGGCTCTACGCCGCGCGCCGGGAGGGCGTGTTCATCGTGGCGGTCAGTTGCACTTTGGCGGCGCCGACGTGTTTCTGCGCGTCGCTCGGCACCGGTCCGCAGGCGCCGGGGGAGTTGTGCGATATCGTGCTCACCGAAGTCGTCAACGGCGCCGACCACTGGTTCCTCGCCGAGGCGGAAGGCGCACGCGGTGCCGAAGTGCTGGATCGACTGGCCGCGGAGCCGTGCACCGAGGATGATAGCCGGCGCGCCGGCGCCGCCGTCTATGCGGCGGCGCAATCGCAAACGCGGCGCGTGGATTGCGATGGGCTCCGTGAGGCGCTCGAAGACAACTTCGAGCACGACCGCTGGGACGCCGTGGCCCGCCGCTGCCTCGCCTGCGGCAACTGCACCATGGTGTGCCCTACCTGCTTCTGCACCACCATGGAAGACTTCAGCGATGTGGAAGGTTCCCGCGCCGAGCGGTGGCGGCGCTGGGATTCCTGCTTCACCGCGACTTTTTCTTATATCCACGGCGGCAGCGTGCGCACCAGCGTGAAGGCTCGCTACCGGCAGTGGCTGATGCACAAACTGGCGACGTGGATCGACCAGTTCGGCACACCGGGCTGCGTGGGCTGCGGCCGGTGCATCACGTGGTGCCCGGTGGGGATAGACCTCACCGAAGAGGCACGGGCGATTTGCCGGGACGGAAACGATGGAAATACAGTCGCTTGAAAAAGTCATCGCGGAGCACGAGTTCTTCTCGGACCTGGAGAGCTACTACACGGCTCTGCTGGTGAGCTGCGCTTCGAACGTGCGCTTCGAGGCCGGCAAGTACCTCTGGCGCGAGGGTGAAGAGGCGAACGCGTTCTACCTGATCCGCGAAGGCCGGATCGCGGTGGAGATCAACCCGCCGCAACGTAAGCCGATCATCGTGGACACCGTGGGCGAGGGCGACGTGCTCGGTTGGTCCTGGCTCTTGCCGCCCTACGTGTGGAAGTTCAGCGCGCGCGCGGTGGACGGCACGCGGGCCGTCGCGCTGGACGGAAAATGCCTGCGCAACAAGTGCGAGCAGAATCACGACCTTGGCTATGAGATGTTGAAGCGCTTTTCCCAGATCATGAACCGCCGGCTGGACGCGACCCGGATCCAGCTCCTGGACCTCTATGCCACCCGATGAAGCAGACGCCATGATGCCCGGACCGTGGCAGGTGCGGCGCGTCAGCAAGGAGACGCCGGACACCTTTACTCTGGTGCTGGAGCCGCTCAACGGCGGCCGCGGCGGATTCCGTCCCGGCCAGTTCAGCATGCTCTGGGTGTTCGGCGTCGGAGAACTGCCCATCTCGATCAGCGGCGACCCGGCGGAAGAGAAGAGTCTGACGTACACGGTGCGTTCCGTGGGCCCGGCCACGCAGGCGCTGATCAGCCGGAGCGTCGGGCAGGAACTCGGGGTGCGCGGACCCTTCGGCGCGGGCTGGCCCGTCGACCAGGCTCGCGGACGCGACGTGCTCGTGGTCGCGGGCGGCATCGGCCTCGCGCCGCTCCGTCCCGTGATTTATCACGTGCTCGATCACCGCAAGGACTACGGGCGGCTGGTGATCGCCTACGGCGCGCGCAGCCCGCGCGACCTGCTCTACCGCAAGGAACTGGCGCAGTGGGCGCGGCAGAAGGACGTGCAGGTGCTCACCACGGTCGATTACGGCGGCGTGAGCTGGCGCGGCCGTGTCGGCGTGGTGACCTCGCTGTTCCGCTTCATGCGCCTGCAACCGGCGCGCACCACCGCCATGGTCTGCGGGCCGGAAATCATGATGCGCCTGGTGGCGCGCGAACTCACCACACGCGGCCTCGCCGCCGGCGACCTGTATCTCTCCATGGAACGCAACATGAAGTGCGGGGTTGGCTTCTGCGGCCACTGCCAGTGGGGGCCGCATTTCATCTGCAAGGACGGGCCGGTATTCCCCTACAGCCGCATCGCGCCCCTGTTGGATCGTTATGAGCTCTGAGCGAAAAAAGAAACCCAGCGTCGCGGTGGTGAAGTTCGCCTCCTGCGACGGCTGCCAGTTGAGCCTGCTGGACGCCGAAGACGAACTGCTCGCGGTGGCCGGCGCCATCGATATCGCCTACTTCCCCGAGGCCAGCCGCGCCATGCGCGGCGGCCCCTACGACATCGCTCTCGTCGAGGGGTCCATCACCACGCACGAGGACGCCGAGCGCATCCATAATCTCCGGCGGCAATCGCGGACGCTCGTCACCATCGGCGCCTGCGCCACCTCGGGCGGCATTCAGGCGCTGCGCAACTGGAAGGACGTGGATGAATTCGTGCGCGTGGTCTACGCGACTCCCCAGTTCGTCAGCACGCTCAAGCTCTCCACGCCCGTCGCCGAGCACGTGCCGGTGGATTTCGAACTGCGCGGGTGCCCGATCGACAAGCACCAACTGGTGGAACTCATCGCCGCGACCCTGGCCGGACGCAAGCCGAACATCCCGACGTACAGCGTGTGCATCGAGTGCAAGCGCAACGCCAACGTCTGCGTCGCGGTGGCGCGCGGAACGCCCTGCCTCGGCCCCGTCACGCAAGCCGGCTGCGGCGCGCTCTGCCCGGCCTTCGACCGTGGCTGCTACGGATGCTACGGGCCGATGGAGAGCCCCAACACCGGCTCGCTCGCCGCGCAATTGCGCGTGATGGGCCAGAGCGACGCGGAGATCTCGCGGGCCTTCCGCGGATTCAACGCCTGGGCCTGGCAGTTCCGCAAGGCCAGCGAGGAGCACGAACGCACATGAACAGGACCATTCGCGTGGACACACTTGCGCGCGTGGAGGGCGAGGGGTCGCTCCACATCAAGCTGCAAGGCGAGCGCGTAACCGATGTGAAGCTGCGCATCTTCGAGCCGCCGCGCTTCTTCGAAGCGCTGCTCAAGGGCCGTCACTTCTCCGAAGCCGCGGACATCACGGCGCGCATCTGCGGCATCTGTCCCATCGCCTACCAGATGAGCGCGATCCACGCCATGGAGCGCGCCCTCGGCGTCCACGTGCACCCCTCGGTGCGCGCGCTGCGCCGGCTGTTCTATTGCGGCGAGTGGATCGAGAGCCACGCGCTGCACGTCTTCATGCTGCACGCGCCGGACTTTCTCGGCTACCCGGACGCCATCGCCATGGCCGCGGACCACCGCGCCGTGGTCGAACAGGCGCTGCGCCTCAAAAAGGCCGGCAACCGCATCGTGCAGCTGCTCGGCGGGCGTGAGATCCACCCCGTTTCGGCCGTCGTGGGCGGATTCTACAAGACGCCGCCGAAGGCGCGGCTGAGGGAGATGGAAAGCGAACTGGAGTGGTCGCTCGAAACCGCTCGCGCCGCCGTCAAGCTCGTCGCCGGCTTCGAGTTTCCCGAGTTCGAGCAGGATTACGAATTCGTCGCGCTCTCCCACCCCGAGGAGTATCCGCTCAACGAAGGGCGGCTGGTTTCCAATCGCGGGCTCAACATCGACGCCGCCGAGTACGAAGACCACTTCGTCGAGCACCACGTCAAGCACTCCAATGCGCTGCACTCGGTGGTGCGCGGACGCGGCTCCTACCTGGTGGGTCCGCTGGCGCGCTTCAACCTCAACTTCGAGCGTCTCCCCGCCGTTGCGCGCGAAGCGGCCGAACAGGTGGGGCTGAAGCCTCCGGTGCGCAATCCCTTCCGCGGGATCGTGGTGCGCGCCGTGGAACTGGTGTTCGCCTGCGCCGAGGCCCTGCGCCTGATCCGCGAATACGAGCCTCCCGAGACGCCGCGCGCGGAAGTGACCGCGCGTGGCGGCGCCGGGCAGGCGATCACCGAAGCTCCGCGCGGCATCCTTTATCACCGCTACGCGCTGGACGCGCACGGGCTGATCCTGGCGGCGAAAATCGTGCCGCCGACCTCGCAGAACCAGAAGCGCATCGAAGACGACCTGCGCGAATTCGCCGCGCAGGTGGCCGGCTGGCCGCTTGACGAGGCGACGTGGAGGTGCGAACAGGCGGTGCGCAACTACGACCCCTGCATCTCCTGCGCGACCCACTTCCTGCGCGTCCATGTGGAGCGGGAATAACCGTGGCGGCGCGCATCATCGGCTGCGGGACCTGGCACCGCGGGGACGACGCCGCCGGCCTGCTGGTCGCCCGCCTTCTGCGCGAGCGCGGCATCGACGCCATCGAGCACACCGGCGATGGCCTCGCTCTCCTCGATGCCTGGCAGGGGGCCGAAGAGGTCATCCTGATCGACGCCGTGGTAACCGGCGCCGCGGCGGGCGCGGTGTCGCGGTGGAACGGCACGGCGCCGGTCGCCGGCGACCCCGGGCGCGCGTCCTCACACGCCTTCGGCGTCGCCGAAGCGGTGCAGTTGGCGCGCGCGCTGGGAAAACTTCCGCCCCACTTCGTGATGTACGGCATCGAAGCCGCATGCTTCGTGCTCGGCGGCGAGCCATCGCCCGAGGTCGTGGCCGCCGCGCACCGGGTTGCCGGCGAACTGGTGACGTCGGCCTCCCGGCCGGCCTCGTCGTAGCGGAACCGCGCGCGCGACAGGCCCGCCGGCGGCCCGCGGATGCGCTGGCCTCGATACCGCGCGCGTTACTCGTACCGCAGCGCCGCCATCGGATCCACCCGGGCCGCCCTCCGCGCCGGCACCAGGCTCGCCACCAGCGCCACCCCGGTCAGCAGCGCGGACGCCGCCACGAAGGTCACCGGATCGGTCGATGAGATGCCGTACACGTAGCCCGCCATCACGCGGCTCAGCGCCAGCGCGCCCGCGATTCCCAACGCCACCCCCACCAGAGTCACGCCCAGTCCCTCGCGCAACACCATGCGCAGTACCTCGCGCCGGCTCGCGCCCAGCGCCATCCGGATGGCGAGTTCACGCGTGCGCCGGCTCACCGTGTACGACATCACGCCGAAGATCCCCACCGCGGAGAGCGCCAGCGCCAGCGCTGAGAAGACCCACAGCAGCGCCATCGGGAAACGGATCGAGCCGTAGGTATCGGAGACAACCTCGGTCATGGAGCGGACCGAGGTCACCGGCTGATCCTTGTCGAGCGCCAGCACCGCGTCGCGGACCGATGGCACCACGCTCATCGGCGCCACCGCCGTACGCACCACCAGCATCGCGCCGGGCGCCGGGTTCTGCGCGAACGGCACGTACACCGCCGCTTCGGGCCGCCACAGGTCGTAGTTGCGCACGTCCTTCGCCACGCCCACGATTTCCAGCGGCCGCGACGGGCCCGTCCGCTTACCCGAATACACCGGCGCCAGCACCGTCAATTGGCTGCCGATGGGGCTGGCGTGCGGCCAGTAGCGGTGCGCCAGGGTTTCGCTGACGATGGCCACCGCCGGCGCGGTCTCGCTGTCGCGCTCCGTGAATTCGCGGCCGGCCAGCAGCGGCGTTCCCATGGCCCGCAGCAGCCCGGGGGTCGCGATCTTGAGGGTCGCCGTCGGCTCCTGTCCGGGCGCCGCCGGAGGCTGTCCCTGCGGCTGGAAGAACACGTTGCCGCCGCCGCTCTGCGCGCCCGCGGCCGTCACTCCGCCGATGCCCCCGATCTTCTCCATCAGGTCGCGAAAGAAAACCGCCCGCTCCGGCCCGCCGGCGTACTTATAAACAGGTAGCCGCAGCCCCATCGTGACCACGTTGCTCGGGTCGATTCCCAGATCCACCCTCGCCAGTTCGAGGAACGTGCGCACCAGGAGTCCCGCGCCGGTCAGCAGCATGAGCGCCAGCGCCGTCTCGCACACCACCAGCGCGCCGCGCAGCCGTTTCCCGCCGGCTTCGCCCGTGGTGCTCAGCGCGCCCTCCTTCAGAGCGTCGCTGATCGCGGTCCGCGCCGTCACCCAGGCCGGCGCGAGTCCGAAGATCACGCCCGTGCCCAGCGTGATCGCCAGGCTGAAAAGCAGCACGCGCCAGTCGAGCTCGATCACCCTGGCGTTGGGCAGGCTGAAGTGGTAGCGCGTCATCGACACCGTCAACAGGCGGTCTCCCGCGTACGCCAGCACGAGCCCCAGGGCGCCGCCGGAAACCGCCAGCAGCAGGCTCTCGGTGAGTAGTTGCGCGCCCAGCCTGCGCTGCGTGGCGCCGAGCGAAATGCGGATCGCAACCTCGCGCTTGCGCGCCGTGGCCCGCACCAGCAGGAGGTTGGCCACGTTCACGCACGCGATCAGCAGCACGAACAGCACCGCGCCCAGCATGATCATGAGCGGCGTCCGCATCTGGCGGTGATACGCGGCGTGCAGCGGCTCTACCTTGAAACCCCATCCTTCGTTGGTCGCCGGATGTTCGCGCGCGAGCGCCGCGGCCAGCGTGTTCATCGCCGCCTGCGCCTGCTCCACGCTCACGCCCGCACTGAGCCGCGCCTGCGTCTGCAGGTCGCGGGAGGTGCCTCGTCCGGTCTCGCCGCGTTCGTCGGCCGAAAGCACCAGCGGCACGAAGACGTCCATCTCCTGGTCCCAGGTGAAGCGGAACGAAGCCGGCATCACCCCTACGATGGTGTAGCGCCTCCGGTCGAGATCGATGGTCCTGCCCAGGATGTCCGGGTCGGAGCCGTAGCGCATCTGCCACAGGCGATGGCCGATCACCGCCACCTGATCGCGGCCCTCCTCCATCTCCGCGGGCGCGAGGTACCGTCCCATTATCGGGCGGATGCCGAACATGGGTAGCAGTTCGGCGGACGCCCGGACGGCATCCACGGTTTCCGGCCGGTTCCCTTCGGTGATGTTGAGACCGGCCCAGCGATAGTAAGCCACGTACCGGAAGACGCCCGTTTTGGCGATGTCCGCGATGTTGGGCGCCGAGACTCCGGTCTGCACGTAGCCCACGCCCTTCTGATTGCGCCACTGCCCCAGCCCCACCAGTTGCCCGGGATCCGAATAGGGCAGCGGACGTAGCAGCACGGCGTCCACCAGGCTGAAGATCGCGGTGCTGGCGCCGATGCCGAGCGCCAGCGTGAGCACCGCCACGGCGGCGAATCCGGGATTCCCCGCCAGCACGCGGATTCCGTAGCGCACGTCCTGCACCGGCGAGCCCATTGCTGACACCGATCATACATCACGCCCGCGCGCCGCGCGCCATCGGATAAACTGGGCTTGAATTATGAAGCCCGGCAGACTCGCGCTGGTGTGCGCGCTCGCATTGCCGCTCGCCGCGGATGAGGGGATGTGGTTGTTCAACCGGTTTCCCACCGACACGGTGAAACAGAAGTACAACTTCGAGGTGACCGCCCGGTTTCTCGAGAACCTGCGCCTGGCCTCCCTGCGGATCGGCGGCGGTTCGGGCTCATTCGTTTCCCCCGATGGCCTGATTTTCACCAACCACCACGTGGCCGGCGACTGCATCGCCAAACTGGGCAGCGTACGGCACGATTACATCCGCGATGGCTTCGCCGCACCCTCGCCGTCCGGCGAGTTGCCGTGTCCCGATCTCGAAGCCGACGTCCTGGTCGCGATGGAGGACGTGAGCCAGGCCGTGAAGGACGCCGGCGCCGCCGCGGCCAGGCCCGCCGATGCCGTCGGGAAGCGCGGCGCGGCTATCGCCGCGATCGAAAAAGCCTGCCGGGAGAAGACCGGCAATTCCTGCTCCGTGGTCAGACTCTTCGCCGGCGAGCGCTACGATCTCTACCAGTATCGCCGCTACACCGATATCCGCCTGGTGTTCGCGCCCGAGTTCGCCATCGCCTTCTTTGGCGGCGACCCCGACAACTTCACCTATCCGCGCTACGACCTCGACATCGCTTTCCTGCGCGCCTATGAAAACGGCCGGCCGGCGGCGACGCCCCACTTCCTCAAGTGGAGTCCCGAAGGCGTGAAGGAGAACGACCTCGTCTTCGTCGCGGGCAACCCGGGCGCCACTTCGCGCCTCGCCACTCAGGCGCAGTTCGATTTCTACCGCACCGTGCAGTTGCCCCTGACCCTCTCCCGGCTGATGACCCGCATCGAAGCGCTCCGCGCCTACGGCGCCGAAAGCGCGGAGAATAAGCGGGCCGCGCAGCGTGTGCTCTTTGAGTTGGCCAACTCCTACAAATCGTCCGCGGGGAAACTGCTCGGGCTCAGGGACGATCGCCTGATGCTGCGCAAGAAGCAGTTCGAAAAGAGGCTGCGGCGCGCCGTCGAGCAGGACCCCAAACTCGGCGCCGAGGCGGCCAAGGCGTGGGACGACGTCGCCGCCGCTTACCGCGCGTGGACGCCGGGCGAGAAACCGTACGCCGTGCTGGAGCGTCCGGCGGCGCGGGGCTCCACACTCTTCCGGTTGGCGCGCATCCTGGTTCGGCTTGGCGAAGAGCGCGCCAAACCCGACGGGCAGCGCCTGCCCGAATTCCGCGATAGCGCGATGCCGTCGCTCGCACTCTCCATCGAATCGCCCGCCCCGGTGGACGCGGGCACGGAGATTGCTATGCTCGCCGTGTACCTCGACGAACTCAAGGCGCTCGGGGAGAAGGAGGCGCCGGTGAAATCGCTGCTCGCCGGCCGCACCTCGCAGGCCGCCGCGGAGGCCATGGTCAAGGGTTCCCGGCTGGCCGATCCGGCGGAGCGCAAACGGCTGGCGGCGGACCCCGCGGCGGCGGCCGGATCGGACGATCCGCTGATGCGCCTGGCGCGCGCTCTCGATCCGGCCGCGCGCAAACTGCGCGGGAAGTACGAGAACACCATCGGACAACTCGACGCCGGCGCGCTCGAACGAATCGCGCAGCACCGCTACAAGGTGCTCGGTCCGAACGAGTATCCGGACGCCACGTTCACGCCCCGCGTGAGCTTCGGGGCGGTCAAGGGCTACCGCGACAAGACCGAGGCTCCCGTGCCCTACGCCACCACCTTCGGCGGCATGTACCACCGCGCCGGCGCGGAAGAGCCTTACATCCTGCCCGACCGTTGGGTCGCGGCCAGGAGCCGGCTGGACCTGGTGATGCCCTTTGACTTCGTGAGCACCTGCGACATCACCGGCGGCAACTCAGGCAGCCCCGCCGTGAACACCAAAGGCGAACTCGTCGGGATCGTCTTCGACGGCAACATCGAAAGCCTGCCGCTCACCTACATGTACGGCGACGAGCGGGCGCGTGCCGTCCATGTCGCGTCGCAGGGCATCGTGGAGGCGCTCGGCAAGGTGTACCAAGCCGAATGGCTCCTCCGGCAACTCGGCGTGGCGGCGTCCGCCGCGACTACTCGACCGTGACGTGCGTGCCCTTCTTCTCCTCGCGCGAAAGGTGCGCGATGCGGTCGTCGATCAGGCTGCGCAGCCCCTTGAGAAACTCGATCCGCGAAGTGCGGAAGTGATCGCGCGTGGCGTCGCTCCAGATCTTCTCCATGATGGGAACAGCGGTGGTGCAGAAGAAGCAGCCACCGGCCGGAGTTGGTTTTTCTTCTTCCATCTCAACTCTCCTTCATCTCCACGGTCAATACTTTATTCTCCAACTTCGCGCGGCCGGGAGAAAGGGCGGCCATCGAGGTGGGCAGCCCCACGTGCCGCCGCAGCGTGCCGATTTCGACGATGAGTTCGTCTCCCTTCTTGAAGAGCCCCACTTCGCCTTTGGCGGCGAACGGCAGTTGCAGCCGGATCTCGTAGCGGCCGTCGGACTTGGAGAAGGTGAACGGCGCCTCCGTGCGGGTCACCGCGGCCGGATCTCCCGCGCCCTCATAAAGCGATCGGGCGAGGTCTTCGAGCCGGTCGCGCCCCAGTACCTCGTGCACAAACAGCGGCACGCGCTTCACCGGCACGGGCGCGAAATACGTGTCGATCTCGTCCAGAATGCGCCCCTGCGACGCCTGCCATTCGCGGAACCACGCGTCGGTCACCTCACCGGGGATGACGCGGTTGACGATCACGCCGTCCACCGCCAGGCCGTGCAGCGAAAAGTACACGTACGCGCGCTGCGTCTCGCGCAGCACCATGCGCTCCGGGTTGGTCACCAGCCGGACGCTGGTGATCCGTGGATCTTCCAGCACTTCGCCGATCCCGTCGAGCCGGTCGAAGAGATCCTTGATGTTGGCGAAGTAATTGTCGGTGGGAAGTTCCACCGGAGAGACGCGGTTCGCCAGCGGACGCACGGCTTTGAGCAGTCCGCGCTGGAAGGGGAAGATGTGCTTCATGTACCACTCCAGCGTCGTCGGCATGCTGACAAAGCGCATCGATTCGGCGGTGGGCGCGCAGTCCAGCACGATCACGTCGTAGCGCTCTTCCCGGCGGAACTGGTTGACGTACATCAGCGCGCTCAACTCTTCCATGCCGGGGAGGATGGCCAGTTCCTCGGCCTCCACGTCGTTGATCCCGGTGGTGCGCAGCACGCTGATGACATAAGAGGAGATCTCGCGCCAGTGGCGGCGGATTTCCTTCTGGATGTTGACCTCGTGGATGTCCAGCCGGTCCAGGATCGGGTAGGGGTCGCCGGTCTTGCCGTGGAACAGGGTGGTTTCCAGGTCGAAGGCGTCGGCCAGGCTGTGGGCCGGATCCACGCTCATCACCAGGGTGCGGTGGCCGCGGCGCGCGAGTTCGAGACCGGTAGCGGCGGCGAGGCTGGTTTTGCCCACTCCTCCCTTGCCACTGAACAGAAGGATCCGCATACCTTTATTCTAGGCCTCATGCACTCCGCGGTTTCCGCCGATAAGAGCGACATGTTCGAGTGGAAACCAGCATACAGTGTGGGCATCGCCAGTATCGACGCGCAGCACCAGAACCTGTTCGCCATTGCCGCGGAACTATACCGGGCGATGGGCGCGGGCCAGGGGAAACTCGCCCTGGGGCGCATTCTGGACCGCCTGGTCCAGTACACCACCATGCACTTCGCTCACGAGGAACGGCTCATGCGGCAGCACCAGTACCCGGATTTCGACAAACACAAAGCCGAGCATGATGCGCTGACCAAGCGGGTGATCCAGTTTCAGGGCGAATTTCAGACCGGCAAGATGGTCATGACGGTGCAGGTGCTGCAATTCCTCCGGCAGTGGCTGGAGCATCACATCCAGGAGGTCGACCAGCGTTACGCGCCATGCCTGAAGTCGCAGGCCGTGGCCTGAGCGCCGCCTGCCGCGGCCAGGGTGCGCCTATTCGTGGGCTTTGCGGGTCAGTCCGTTGGTATCCAGGATCTCGCGCACCTTCTCGATCAGCACGGCCGGCGTGAACGGCTTCTGCAGGAACGCCACCTTCGGCCGCAGAATACCGCTCTCGGTGAGCTCCGTGTCGGCGTGTCCCGACATATAGAGGACCTTAATGTCGACCCGCTTGCGCGTGACGCCGTCGGCCAGGTCACGGCCGCTCATCCCCGGCATGACCACGTCCGTGATCAGCAGGTGGATATCTCCGCGAAACGATTCCGCCAGCGCCAGCGCCGCCGCCGGACCTGCGGCATCGATCACCCGGTACCCGGCGCCCGCCAGAGACTCCCGCATCAGGTCGCGCACCATCTCCTCGTCCTCCACCAGGAGGATGGTCCCGGTGCCGCGTCCCGCCCGCTGTGCCAATGCCGGCGGTTCCACGGCCAGCGGCTGATCGATGCGCGGAAGGTAGACCTTCACCGAGGTTCCCTTGCCGGGCACGCTGTACACTTCCACGCTGCCCGCGCTTTGCTTGACAATGCTGAACACCGTGGAAAGTCCCAGCCCGGTGCCGTGCCCGCTGCTCTTGGTGGTGAAGAACGGCTCGAACAGGCGTGCCTGCGTCGCCTCGTCCATGCCGCTGCCGGTGTCGCTCACCTCGATCATGGTGTACAGGCCGGGCTTGGCCTCCAGGTGCCGCCCCTGGTAGTTCTCGCCCAGCCGTACATTGCCCGTGTCGATCTTCAAGGTGCCGCCGCGCGGCATGGCGTCGCGCGCGTTCACCACCAGGTTCATCAGCACCTGTTCGATCTGTCCGGCGTCGGCGCGCACCTGCCCCAGGTCGGAACGCAAATTCAAACGCAGGTCGATGTGCTCGCCGATCAGCCTGCGCAGCATGCTGCTCAGGCTGTCGATCAGGCGGTTGAGATCCAGCACCTTGGGCTGTACCACCTGGCGGCGGCTGAACGTCAGCAGTTGTCCGGTGAGCGCCGCGGCGCGTTCCGCCGCCTTGAGAATCTGCTCCGCGGATCCGTGGTTCGGATCGCCCGGCGGGAGGTTGTTGAGGATGAGTTGGCTGTATCCCGTGATGATCGTGAGCAGGTTGTTGAAGTCGTGCGCCACGCCGCCGGCGAGCATACCGACGGCTTCCATTTTGCGCGCCTGCCGCAGTTGCTCCTCAAGCATCCGCTGTCCGGTGACGTCGCTGAGCACCACCAGTTCGGCCCGCCGCGTGCCGTAGGCGAACGGCCGCGAGGTCATCGCGACCTCGATCAGCCGGCCGGAACGCGTGCGGTGCGTGTGGGCCGCGGCCGTGACCCCGATCTCCCCTCCGGCTTCGAGGTTCGCCAGCGCCATCCCGCGGAACTCTTCGCGCGCGTAGCCGTAGAGCTCCGACGCCGCGCGGTTGGCCTCGACGATTCGGCCCTCCCGCGCGTCGAACAGCCACATCGGTTGCGGGTGTTGCTCAAATAAGACCTGAAATTTACGGTTAATCCGGTGTTGCGATTCCTTGCTCGGCATTTGCCCAGGCACCTCTTGAAGGAGGCCAATCCTTATGCCTACTGCACAAGAATACAGAGATATGGCTCGCGGACTCAACCGTTAAAGTAGGGCAGTTGTAGGAATGAATACACGCGCCAGTACTAAGGGTCCCGAAACTGCATCCGGTCAATCCGCCGGTGTGCACTTATGGGTACTAGCGGCTGCTAACCGATGTCATGGAATCACCGGAGTTGCGACCGAGCCAGCGCCAGCGCGCCAAAAAGGACACTATCGTCCGAAAGAGCCGCCGGGACCACGTCGACCCGCGCCTTCGACCAGGCCGTGATCCGCCGCCCCAACTCCTCGCGCAGCGGCACGAACAGGCGATCCCCGGCCTTGGAAATCCCCCCGCCGATGACGATGCGCGCCGGATTCAGCAGCATGATCGCCGCCTTCAGCCCGAGCGCCAGGTCGACCACGTATTCGCGCACGAACGCCGCATCCATCAGCAATTCCGCCGCGCTCCGGCCGTGATCCCGTTGCAGCCACAGCCCGCAGCACATCCGTTCCAGGCACCCGCGCGCGCCGCACAGGCACTCCGGCCCGTCCGGCCGCACCGTGAGGTGTCCGATCTCGCCGCCGTAGGAATCGGCGCCGCGCCACACGCGCCCGTCTTCCACGATCCCGCCTCCGATGCCGGTGGAGAGCGTCATGTAGAACAGCGGCGAAGCGCCGCGTCCGGCTCCGTACAATGCTTCCCCCATCGCACCCACGTTGGCGTCGTTGTCCATCACCGTGGGAGCGCCGGCGGCATCGGCGACGAAGTCGCACAGGTCGAAATCGCGCCAGCCTCCCACATGGGTGGAGAGCACCACGCGCTGTGCCGCGAAGTTCACCGGTCCGCCGAACCCGATGCCGCAGCCCTCGAAGCGCAAATCCGCGCGCCATGCGCCCACGATTCCGGCGATCTGCGCCGTCATCCATTCGCGCCCGCCGGCCGAATCGGTGGCCCGCGATTCACGCCTCACCATGCGGTCGCCGTCGAAGGCGGCCATGCTGAACTTCGTGCCGCCGATGTCGATTGCCAGAATCATCCGAGCCCTCATCAGAATTTTCGGATCCCCGATGCTCCGGCGCGCCTGCACCGAGGACACTCCAATGTAGCAAAGGACTGATACGCTGATTCGTAGACCTTATGAAGCGCATCGGCCCCCAGATACTGGGTGGTTCCCGTACCCTTGCTCCCGGTATCGCGATCGTCATTGTGGTCGCCATGGGGGTCTATTCGTGGCTCGACGGCGAAGCGTACCGTGCCGCCGCCGAGAAGGCGGAACAATCGCGCGCTGCGGTGGAACGGATCGAATCCGCGGTCTACCTGCTGGTGGAGGCCGAGAGCGGACAGCGCGGCTACCTTCTCACCGCCGACCCCGTCTACCTCGAATCCTACAACCAGGCTCGCCCGCGCATCGCGCAACTCGAAGCGGCCATGCGCAGCGCGCCCTCCGCGGATCCGGAAGACGCCGTGCGGCTCGACGATCTCATCGACGCCAAACTCGCGGAGATGGCGCACACCATCGAGGTGCGCCGCTCCGGCGACGTCGAAGCCGCCCTCGCCATCGTGCGCACCCAGAGGGGCCGTGTTGCCATGGACCGGATTCGCGCCCTGGCTACCCACGTCGCCGAAGGCGAGAATCAGCAGTACCGTGCGCTCACGGCCTCGGCCCTGCGTCACGGCTACAAGACCCGCATCCTGATCCTCGGCGGCGCCATTATGCTGGCGCTGCTGTTGTGGTTCAGCAATCGCCGCGTCAACCTGCTGTTGGGCGCACAGCGCCAATTGATCGGCGACCTGGACCGCAGCCGCGAGCAGGAGGCGCGCGGCAAGGCGGCGCTGGATGCGATCCTCCGCGGCATCGGGGACGCGGTGATCGCGACCGATACCACGGGCCGCATCCGCTTCATCAACCGCGTGGCCGAGCACCTGACCCGCTGGAGCAGCGCGCAGGCCGAAGACCGCGCTTTGAACGAGGTCTTCCGCGTGTTCGACGAAGCCGGCGGCGCGCCCGCGCCCGATCTCTCCCGCCGCCTGCTGCGCCAGAGTGGAGAAACCGCCGTCAGCGGATCCTTCCTGCTGGAGGCGCGCGACGGCGGCCGCATCCCGGTCGAGTACAGCGGCGCCCCCATGCACAACGCGCAGGGCGCCGCTACCGGCGTTGCCATCGTGTTCCGCGACGTCACCGCGCGGCGGCAGCTTGAGGAGCAGTTGCGCCAGTCCCAAAAACTGGAGGCCGTGGGCCAACTCGCCGGCGGCATCGCGCACGATTTCAATAACCTGCTCACCGTGATCGAAGGCTACGCCGAAATGATGCGCTCCGACCTGCCCGAAGACAGCCCCTGGCGGGATCCGACGCAGGAGATCCTGGTCGCCGCCCAGCGCGCCGCCTCCCTCACCCGGCAGTTGCTGGCCTTCAGCCGCCGGCAGGTGCTGCAGCCCATCCGGCTCAACCTCAACGACAACGTGACCGCCACCTTGCGCATGCTCGCCCGCCTCCTGGGCGAGAACATCGAGGTGCTGACCCGGCCCGCCCCCGGCCTCTGGGACGTGCTGGCCGACCCCGGTCAGATCGACCAGATCATCGTCAACCTGGCGGTCAACGCCCGCGACGCCATGCCCCACGGCGGAAGCCTCACCATCGAGACCGCCAACCTCGAACTCGACGCCGTGGAGGCCGCGCATTTTCCCGAGATGTCCGCCGGACGCTGGGTCCGCCTCTCGCTCACCGATACCGGTCACGGCATGGACGCGCGCACACGCTTGCGCATCTTCGAGCCGTTTTTCACCACCAAGGAGATCGGCCGCGGCACCGGACTCGGCCTCTCCACGGTCTACGGCATCGTCAAGCAGAGCGGCGGCCACATCCAGGTGGAGAGCGAACCCGGCATGGGCGCGACCTTTTCCATCTTCCTGCCCGCGACCCTGGAGCCGGCCGTGGCCGCGGCACCCGCCTCCGCGAAATCCGGGTTGCAGGTGGCCGGTGAAGTTGTGCTGGTGGTGGAGGACGATGACAAGGTCCGCTCCCTGGTGACCTCCATGCTCAAAAGCCTGGGCTACCGCGTGCTCTCACCTGCCACTCCGGAACTGGCGCTGGGCATGTGCGCGGACCGCGCCATCGAAATCGATCTTCTGCTCACCGACATGGTGCTGCCCCACATCGACGGCATCGCCGTGGCGCAACAGGTGACCCTCCTGCGGCCTGGGGTCAAGGTGCTGTTCATGTCCGGCTACACCGAGCATCCCGTGTTGCAGCGTCCGGGTGTGGAAACCCGCGCGTTCCTGCACAAACCCTTCACCAAGTCGGCGCTGGCAGCCAAGGTGCGGGAGGCGCTGGAGAGCGATTAACGGGAGTGAAATGGAGCCGGCCGCGTCACTCCAGGTTCAAGCCCAGGAAGTTCTTCGCGTTGCCGTAGCAGATGCCGTGGATCAGCGGCCCCAGCAGATCGTCGCGGTCAGGCAGTTCGCCGTGCTCCACGTCGCGGCCGATCAGGTCGCACAATACCCTGCGGAAGTATTCGTGCCGCGGGTAGGACATGAACGACCGCGAATCCGTCAGCATCCCCAGGAAGCGCGAGAAGAGCCCGCAGTTGGACAGCGCGTTCATCTGCCACTGCATGGCTTCCTTCTGGTCCAGGAACCACCAGCCGCTGCCGAACTGAATCTTGCCCGCGGTCACGCCGTCCTGGAAGTTGCCGATCATGGTCGCCAGCACGTAGTTGTCCGCCGGATTCAGGTTGTAGACCACGATCTTGGGCAGCGCGTTCTCCTGGTCTAGCGCGTCCAGGTAGTTGCCCAGCGCGTCGGCCTGCGGCCAGTCGCCGATCGAATCCCATCCCGTATCCGGACCCATCTGGCGGAAGCGCCGCGTGTTGTTGTTGCGCCGCGCTCCCAGGTGCAGTTGCTTGGTCCAGCCCTTTTCCGCATCGAGCCTCCCGAACACCAGCATCATGTACGATGCAAAGCGGCGGTGCTCCTCGGGCGTGGCCGCGTGGCCGGAGCGCGCGCGTCCGAAGATCGCGCCCGCTTCCCGGTCGCTCGGGAAATCGCCGTAGGCGTGGCACAGGCCGTGATCGCTCAACCGCCCGCCCATCTCGTGGAAGTAGTCGTGGCGCTTCCTGAGCGCGCCGACGCAATCGTTCAGGGTCGCGATGTGCGTGTTGCTCGCCGCGGCCAGCGCATCCACCCAGGGATTGAAAATCTCCGGTGCGTGCACGTTCAGCGCCTTGTCCGGACGGAAGGTCGGGAAGACTTTCGTGGCCAGGCCGGAGGCCGCGATCGCCTTGTGATACCGCAGATCGTCGGTGGGATCGTCCGTGGTGCAGACCGCCTTCACCCGGAATTTGCCCAGGATCCCGTGCGCCGTCAGTTCGTGGTCGGAGAGCACCGCGTTGGCCCGATCCCACACCGCCGGCGCGCTGGCTTCATCCAGCAGATGATCGATGCCGAAGTAGCGCTTCAACTCCAGGTGCGTCCAGTGGTAAAGCGGATTGCGCAGCGTCGCCGGCACGGT
This sequence comes from Acidobacteriota bacterium, assembly GCA_018268835.1. Lineage (GTDB taxonomy): Bacteria > Acidobacteriota > Terriglobia > Bryobacterales > Bryobacteraceae > Solibacter. The sequence goes on from JAFDVU010000015.1 coordinate 42,198, forward strand.
CCGCGCCCACGCCAGGAATTTTTCGTAAGGCGCCGCATCGCCCGTGCAATAGCGCTCCTCAATTCCGTTGGCCCGCATGGCGCGCCACTTGTAGTGGTCGCCTTCCAGCCAGATCTCGAACAGATTGGCGAAGCGCCGGTTCTCCGCGACGTCCTTCGGCGGCAAATGGCAGTGGTAGTCCAGAATCGGCGGCTCCACGGCATGCTCGTGATACAGCCGCTGCGCCGTCTTCGTAGTCAGCAGAAAATTCTCGTGAATGAATGACATGGGGCGGTAGACCTCGATTGAAACACATTTCACCGCTGCCGGACGCCCCGCTCCGGCCGGCCTGTTCGCCCGGCTACGGCTGCTTGGGCGGCGCGATCTCCAGCAGTTCAACCTCGAAAATCAGCGTGGATCCACCCGGGATCGAAGGGTTGCCGCGATCGCCGTATGCGAGCGACGACGGGCATACCAACTGGCTCTTGCCGCCCACTTTCATCTTCTGTACCCCCTCCGTCCAGCAGGCGATCACGCCGTTGAGTGGGAACTGTGCCGGCTCGCCGCGCTTATACGAACTGTCGAACTCGGTCCCGCTGACCAGCGTGCCGCGATAATTCACCTTCACTGTATCGGTGGCTTTCGGTGACCCGCCCGTGCCCGGACGCAGTTCCTTGTAGATCAGCCCCGATTCGGTCTTGACCGCGCCCGGTTCCGCCGCCGCCTTGACCAGGTAAGCCTCCGAAGAAGCCTTGATGCGTGCCTGCCCCAGCGTCTGGATCTTCGGCCCCCACTCGTCGAGCGAGACCTCCGGCTTGTTCGCCGCGGCGTCGGTGATGGCGCGTTTCACCAGGTCCAGGTCCGCCGGGCTGAGATTGAACGCGCTCAGCGACCGGTAGATCGAAAGTCCGATCGAATAGATGGTCTTCTGCTCGTCCGTGGTCAACGCGGGCTCCGCCGGTTTCGCGGCCGGCTTGGGCGCGGCCTTGGTTGCGGCCTTGGTTGCCGGCCTCACCGCGGGATGGGCGGCGCCGGTGGCCGGAGCCTTCGTCGGCGCGGCGGGGGCTTTCGCCGGCGCTTTGGCCGGGGGGGCGGTCTGAGCCAGCACAATCGCCGGCACGAGGAGCAGGAGAAAACGCATCTTCTGAGAGTAACACCGCGCGCCGGCGCCGCTTTGTGGAAGCGCAATCTGGCCCGGCGCCGCTCCCCACCGCGGGCGCGCTGTCCCATTTCCGGACACTCCCGCGAGTGCTACCGTAGTAATAACCGCCCAAAGGACAGTAACTTACATGTGGCCCTGCAAATGCCCCATGAATCCGCCGCGGCACACGCAATGATGAAATCCGATTCCCGCTCGCCCTGCATTCTGATCGCCGACGATCAGCCGGACGTCCTCGAAGCGCTTCGCTTCCTGATTAAGGGCGAGGGCTACCAGGCCGTGCCCGTGACATCGCCCGCCGCCGTCGCCGCCGAGGTCGAGTCGCGCGATTTCGACGCCGTCCTCATGGACCTCAACTACACCCGCGACACCACCAGCGGGCAGGAAGGCCTCGAACTGCTCAACCGCATCCAGATGCTGGACAGCACCCTGCCGGTCATCGTGATGACCGCCTGGGGCAGCGTCGAACTCGCGGTGGAGGCCATGCGGCGCGGCGCGCGCGACTTCATTCAGAAGCCGTGGGACAATGCCCGCCTCTCCGCCATCCTCAAGACCCAGATCGAACTCGGCCGCGCGCTGCGCAAAGGCCAGCGCCTGGAAGCCGAGAATCGCGCCCTGCGCGCCGAGCGCTTCCCGCAGATCATCGCGCAGTCGGCCGCCATGCGCCCGGTGCTCGACGTGATCTCGCGCGTCGGCCCTTCCGACGCCAACGTCCTCATCACCGGTGAAAACGGCACCGGCAAGGGACTCGTCGCCCAGACCCTGCACTCGGTCTCGCTGCGCTCCACCCGCCCCCTGGTCACGGTGAACACAGGTGGGCTCGCCGAAGGCGTCTTTGAAAGCGAGCTCTTCGGCCACGTCAAGGGCGCGTTCACCGACGCCAAGAGCGACCGCGTGGGCCGCTTCGAAATGGCCGACGGCGGCACGCTGTTCCTCGATGAAATCGCCAACATCTCCCAGGCGCTGCAGGCGAAACTGCTGCGCACGCTCGAAACCGGCGATTTCGAGCGCGTCGGTTCGTCGAAGACGCGCCGCGTGGATGTCCGCGTCTTCTCCGCCACCAACGCCGACCTCGCCCATGAAGTCGCCGGGAACCGCTTCCGCCAGGACCTGCTCTTCCGCCTGAACACCATCGAAATCCGCCTGCCCCCGCTGCGCGACCGCCGCGAAGATATCCCGGTACTGTCCGCGCACTTCCTGCGCGCGCACTGCGAACACTACCGCAAGGGCCTCACAGGTTTCGACGAAGGAGCCATCAAGGCGCTGCTGGCCCATTCCTGGCCCGGCAACGTGCGCGAACTCGATCACGCCGTGGAGCGCGCCGTCCTCATGGCGCAGGGCGACATGGTGCGCGCCGCCGACCTCGGACTCCGCGCCGGCCGCGAAGGTCCGCCGAAGCTCGAGGAGATGAGCCTCGAGGAAGTGGAGGCCCTGCTCATCAAGAAGGCGCTGGCCCGCTTCAGCGGCAACGTCAGCCACGCCGCCAACGCGCTCGGGCTCAGCCGTAGCGCGCTCTACCGGCGTCTCCAGCGATACGGTCTGTAGCGCACCGCCGTGAATGTCCACGAAAAACCCGCGCTGCTCAGCCACGAAGGGCGCATCGTCCTGCTGGCTTTCCTCGCCGGACTGCCCGGGTCGGTGGCGGCGCTGTGGCTGCTGTGGTCCGGCGACGCCTCGCCCAAGGTGCAGTGGACCATCTCCACCGTGATCGTCGCCGGATGGCTCGGGTTCGCCTTCGCGGTGCGCGAGCGCGTGGTCTTCCCGCTCCAGACGCTTTCGAATTTGCTGGGGGCGCTCCGCGAGGGTGATTTCTCCGTGCGCGGCCGCTCGCCGCGCCCCGATGACGCGCTGGGCGACGTCATGCGCGAAGTCAACACGCTCGGCAGCACGCTGCGCGAACAGCGCCTCGGTGCTCTCGAAGCCACCACGCTGCTGCGCAGCGTGATGCGCGAAATCGCGGTCGCCATCTTCGCCTTCGACGAACACGAGCGCTTGCGCCTGGTGAATCGCGCCGGCGAACGCCTGCTGGCCGCCCCCGCCGAGCGGTTGCTCGGCCTGACCGCGGCCGAACTGCAACTGGAGCCGTGCCTCGACGGTCCGCTGGTGACCACGCTTCAGATGGTCTTCCCCGGCGGTGCCGGACGCTGGGGCGTCCGCCGCACGCGCGTCCGCGAACACGGCATGCCGCTCGAACTCGTGGTGATCAGCGATATTACGCAGGCATTGAGCGAGCAGGAACTGCAAGCCTGGCAGCGGCTGGTGCGCGTGCTCGGCCACGAGTTGAATAACTCGCTGACCCCGATCAAGTCTATCGCCGGCAGCCTGGAATCCATCATGGCGCGCGACGAGTTGCCCGACGACTGGCGCGACGACATGCGCCGCGGGCTGCAGGTCATCACCGCGCGCAGCGACAGCCTGGGCCGCTTCATCGGCGCCTACGCGCGGCTCGCCAAACTGCCGCGCCCTCAGTTGCAGCCGCTGAGCGTGGCCGATTGCGTCCGCCGCGCGGTGAGCCTCGAAACCCGCCTCCCCGTGAAACTCGAAGAAGGCCCCCCGGTCACCGTGCAGGGCGACCCCGATCAACTCGAGCAGGTGCTGATCAACCTCCTGCGCAACGCGACCGACGCCTCGCTCGCCACCGGAGGCGGCGTTTCCACCGGCTGGCATCGCGATGGAGCCATGATCGAAGTCTGGGTGAAAGACGAGGGCCACGGCCTCTCCAGCACCGCCAACCTCTTCGTCCCCTTCTTCACCACCAAGCCCGGCGGCAGCGGCATCGGACTGGTGTTGAGCCGGCAGATTGCCGAAGGACACGGCGGCGCTCTGACCCTGGAGAATCGAAACGACGGCCCCGGCTGCGTGGCCCGCCTGCGCCTCCCCGCGTAGCCCGCAACGGCCGCGTTTCTAACGGGATTTTTCACTTGACACATCCCGGGTCCAATGACATACTTCGACGGTTGAACAAATTGCCGGTGTACTAGGTCAGGCGGGGAGTGGAGTTTCGTTTCGCAAACGAAACGGGGAACTGGGAATCCCACAGTGGGCACGTTCGGGGATGCAGCGCTTTTTCAGGGGCGCGACTACCGCAGTCACTCCATGACGTTCGCCGGTGAACTATGGAGGGTGTATGAGGAGACTGGCTCGGCTCTGCAGCCTGGTCGTTTTGAGTGTAGCGTCCGCGTTTGCCCAGGGCGGCGGCAATGCCGCCATGACCGGAACCGTCACCGACCCCAGCGGCGCCGTCATCGGCAAAGCCGCGGTGACCATGACCAACCAGGATACTCAGGTGAAGCGATCCGCGGTCACCGACGACAACGGCCGCTTCACCATTCCGTCCCTTCCGCCGGCCACCTATCAGGTGACCGTGGAAGCCGCCGGGTTCAAAAAGTTCGTCCGCGCCGTCACGTTGCTCGCCGACCAGAGCGGCTCCCTGCAAATCCAGATGCAGTTGGGCCAGTCGCAGGAGACCGTGACCGTGGAAGCCACCTCCACCCTGGTCAACACCGTGACCCCCGTGCTGAGCCAGGTGATCGAACGCGCCCGCGTCGTGGAATTGCCGCTGAACGGCCGCAACGCCGCCGACCTCACCAAACTCGTAGCCGGCGCGGTCGATTCGTCAAACAGCGCCGGTACCCAACAGGGAGATACCAAGCAGGTCCCCGGCGCTGAAGCCATCTCCGTCAACGGCGCCCGCCCCGACCAGGTCAGTTACAACCTCGACGGCGGCAGCAACCAGGACCTGATGAGCAACACCAACAATCCGTTCCCCTTCCCCGACGCGCTGCAGGAGTTCAGCGTGCAGACCAATAGCTTCGATACGCAGTACGGCACCAACGCCGGAGCAGTGGTCAACGTGGTCACCAAATCCGGCACCAACCAGTGGCACGGCGACCTGTTCGAATTCGTGCGCAACAAGGAGTTCAACGCGCGCAATTTCTTCGCCGCCGCCGCCGACCCGCTCAAACGCAATCAGTTCGGCGCCACCATCGGCGGCCCCATTCAGAAGGACAAGACGTTCATCTTCTTCGGCTATCAGGGCACCAGGATCCGCACCACCGGCAACGCCAACAACACCATCCTGCCCACCGCGGCCAACCTGAAGGGCGATTTTTCGAATTACCTGACCGCCAACTCCGCCGTCAACCCGCAGGGCAAGGTGATTCAGATCAACGACCCCACCACCGGCAATCCATTCCCGGGTAACATCATCCCCGTCAGCCCCGTCGCCGTGAACCTCGCCAAGTTCCTGCCCGTCGATCAGGCGGCGGCCAACGGACGCCTCACCTACGGCGTCCCCACCGTCCAGAACTTCAATGAGTACATCGGCCGCTTCGACCGCTCCGTCCGCGGACAGGATAAGTTCTATGTCCGCTTCTATCTCGATAAGTACTACCATCAGCCCGGTTATGACGGCAAGAACATCCTTTTATCCAGTTCGGTCGGATCCGACGTGCAAACCCAGAACTGGGCCGCCGGTTATACCTGGATCGGTAGCCCCACCCTCGTCAATAACTTCGTCGCCAGTTTCGTGCGCGCAAACTCCGACCGGGGGCAGGGAGGCAACGTCCCCCAATTCACCGATTTCGGCGCCAACGTCAAACAACTTCCTAAATCCCAGGGCGGCATCCGCGCCTTCGGCATCAGCAACGGCTACTTCGGACTCGGCAGTTTCACCGATGCCATCTTCGCCCGCAACACCTACGAAGTCCGCGACCAGGCTACCTGGACCCACGGTTCCCATACCTTCCAATTCGGCGGCAACGTCGAGTGGGATCAGTCCAACATCCGCAACACCGACCTCGAGAACGGAAGTTGGGGCTTCTCCGATGTGCTTACCAACCTCGGACTCGCCAGCTTCGTCATGGGCCACATGCACTCCTACAGCCAGACGTCGGGCGACTACTCCGACTCGCGGCAGAAGGTGATCGGCCTCTTCGCCGAGGACAAATGGAAGGCCCGGCCCAACCTCACCGTCACCATGGGACTGCGCTGGGAGCCGCAGTTCGTCATGAAGGAAATCTTCGGACGTATCGAGCAGTTCCGCCCCGATATGTATTACGCCGGAGTCCATTCCAAAATCATCCCCAGCGCGCCAGCCGGAATGGTCTTCTCCGGCGACTCCTATAACGGCATCACCATGCCCGACACGGGCCAGACTCCCGACATCAATAACTTCGCGCCCCGTCTCGGTGTCGCGTGGGACGTCTTCGGCACCGGCAAGACCGTCATCCGCTCCGGCGGCGGCGTGTTCTACTCCTCGCGCCTGCCTGGACTTTTCCTCAACGATGCCTCCATCAGCCAGCCCTTCAGCCTCCGCCAGGATCTGACCGAGCCATCCAGCCCCAACAACCTCATCCCGTTCGCGAATCCGCTGCAGAGCGTGCCGTCGTTCTCCGCCCAGTTCCCCCTGCGCTACACCCTGGCCACCATCCCGCCCAACGTGCCGTTCACCGGCGGCGTCTCCGTCTACGGCCTCGAACCCGGCAGTAAGTGGGTCACCCCCACCACCTATGACTGGAACTTCACAATCGAACACCAGTTACGCTCGGACACGCTGCTCGATATCTCCTACGTCGGACTCCGCGGCGTGCACCTCCGCCAGGATATCTACCTCAACCCCCGCGCCACCGGCGTCGGTACCGATGCCAGCCGCCCCTACAAAGGCTTCATCGATATCTACGAGAACAACAATACCGGCATGTCCAACTACAACGCCCTGCAGATCAACGTGCAGCGGCGTCCCGGCGGCGGCCGCGGCGTGCTCAAGGACCTGACCCTCCTCGCCAATTACACCTACTCCAAGGCCATGGAGATCGCGCTGGCCTCCAACGGCGGCATCACCGACGTCGGCTCCAGCAAAGGCTCCGGCCTGCCCTTCGGCAATCCCAACCAGGGCCGCTTCGAAACCGGTCCCGCCCCCGGACAGGACCGCACGCAGCGCTTCGTCGCGTCCTATGTATGGGACCTCCCCCGCCTCACCGGCGCCAACCACGCCCTCCGCGCCGTCCTCGGCGGCTGGCAGTGGACCGGCATCTTCAGCTACACCACGGGCGATGCCATGACCATCCTGGCCGGCACCGACCGCTCCCTCACCGCCCTCGGCGGCGACCGCGCGGACTACATCGGTCCCGCGAGCGGATACGGGCAAGTCGCGCCCGCCGCCTCCCGCAGCGGATGCGGATCGGCCACCTGCGTCCCCTGGCTCAACACGTCCCTCTTCGCGCTGCCTGCCCTCGGCACCTTCGGCAATATCGGCAAGGGCGCCTTCCGCGGACCCAGCCGCACCAATGTGGATACCGGGATCAGCAAGAACTTCTACCCGTTCCGGTCGCGCGAAGACCTGCGCTTCCAACTCCGCGGTGAGTTCTTCAACGTCCTCAACCACACCCAGTTGAACGATCCCGCCACCAGCCGCAACAGCGGCAACTTCGGCGGCATCTACTCCGCCGGCGATCCCAGAATTATCCAACTCGCTCTGAAGTTCTTCTTCTGAGCAGCAAACCGCGCGGCAGGGCCGGCGATCCCCCTCGCCGGCCCTGCGCGGCGGTTTGACTTGAGGGGACGGGACGCGGTATCGTGCGAATAGTCCTTTCCAGATCGGCGCGGTAGCCAAGTGGTAAGGCCAGGGTCTGCAAAACCCTCATTCGTCGGTTCGATTCCGACCCGCGCCTCCAACAACTTATCCCTGAAACTCCCTTAAAAACAAACAGCTTGGGCAGCCCGCCGAGTCTCGGCCCGGCCCGTGTGCTCCGCAGTCGTTGATGCGCCGCAATATCGCTCGCTTTTGGCGAGGACCTGGCTAAGATGATGGCGATAGGTGGACCGAAGGGTGGACCGTGCTGGAAAAGAGTTGGGATTGACGGGCTGTTAACGAGCACTGCGAGACAGGCTTTCCCCTCAGATACCCGCGTACCAGGCGTAGCCGCCTTCCGGCGGCGCCGAGCCAAGCCCCTTGCCGAACCGTTTCAAATCGTCCGTCACGGCGAGCCGCGTGATGTACTTCACGCTCTTGTAGCCGAGTTGCCGCGGAACCCGCAGCCGCAGAGGACCGCCGAAGTTCACCGGGAGATCGCCGCCGTTCATTCCATAAGTCACGAGCGTTTGGGGATGCAGGGCGTCGGCCATGTCGATGCTGTCCCACCACCCACGAGCAATCGAAAAGTACACCACGTAGCGTGCCTGCGGCAGGATCTCCGCCGCGTGCAGCACCTCGACGAGCGGCGTCCCGATCCACTCGGCGACGTACGACCACCCCTCTTCGCACGCGACCTGCGTGATCTGCCCGCTCGCGCGGAACCTCTTCAGGTCGGCGATCGAAAGCGAAAGCGGGCGCGCCACCATGCCGGAGACGGTGAGCCGCCATTCGGCGAAATTCCCGGCTGCGAGTCGTTTGAATTCTTCGTTCGGCGGCGCGACAGGGTTAGGGAACGGCTGCTTCGATATCTCGCTGCGCGCGAACTCGCGGGCCAGGGAATGGCTCGTCAGCAGGCGCTGCGATGCGTACGTCAGGGTTTCGCCGAGGCCGTATAAGCCGCCGTGATCCGGCGGAATCAGCCCGTAGCGGCCGGCCAGCCGCGCCGCCACCGCAAGTCCCGATGCGCCGGCCGCGGCCGCCAGCCCTCCCCTCACCAGTCTCCGTCTTGTGATGCCGCTCATAACTCCTCCCGGCCGGTCCCGGTGCGCCCGGTGATCATTGCCCGCACCCGGCTGCCGAATCCGGCCCGGTAAACCATCACCAGGTGGATCAGCACGAACAGCAGCAGGGATAGCGAGACCAAGAAGTGAATGGTGCGCGCGGATTGCCGGCCGCCGAGCGCCGTGACCGTGATCGGAAACGCGGAAACAAACGAGGGCGACATCGCCAGGCCGGTCCAGATCACCAGCGGGAACAATCCGAAGACCACCGCCAGGTACGCGATCCGCTGCGGCAGGTTGTACGACTGTGCCCCTGCCGGGTCCGCGCCGGATCGCAGGTGCTGCGCAATGGCGGCGCCCAGCGCCCGCCACGAGAGACCGGCCCGCTCCGGGATCAGGTTCCGCCGCAGGTGGCCGCTCCACAGGCTGTAGATCGCGTACACGAGTCCGGTCAGCACCGCTCCCCACGCCGCCTGAAAGTGAAGATACCGGCTCCAGCCGTTCTGATCCGGCAACGTGTAGCCATAACCGGTCGGCACCGATCCGCGCGAGGCGGGGATCGGCAACGTCAGCCATGCGGGAGTCCGGGCGTTCCCGTTCTCGCCCCAATAGAAACGCGGATGAGAAACTACGATTTCGAATCCGCTGACCAGCAGGGCGAAGAAACACAGCGCCGAAACCCAATGAGTGACGCGGACGGTCAGACTGTGCCGCGACGGCATCCCGGAATTCTATCACTCGGGGCTTCCTCTAATGGTGTTATTCTCGGGTCGGACGCGACTCGGGCGTACCCGCATCGCCGTCACCGACTGCCGCCAGGCAGGGAGGACTCTTCCTTTGAAATACGCAAGACTCTTTGTTCTGTCCGCGTGCACGGCGTTGCTCGCCACCGGACTCTTCGCCGAAGAAGGCATGTGGATGCCTCAACAGATTCCCCAACTGGGAGCCAGGCTGAAAGCCCTGGGATTCACGGGCGGCCCCGAGGCGTTTGCCGACCTCACCGGCCAACCCATGGGCGCCGTCGTCTCGCTGGGCGGCTGCACCGCTTCGTTCGTGTCGCCGGACGGGCTCATCGTCACCAACCATCACTGCGTCACCGGCGGACTGCAATTCAACTCCACCCCGCAGCGCGACCTGCTCAAGGACGGCTATCTGGCCAAGACCCGCGCCGATGAGTTACCCAACGGTCCGGGGTCGCGGGTCTATGTCACCACCTCGGTCACGGACGTCACCAATTCGATCACCGGGGGCATCGACCCCAAGTCCACCGACCGCCAGCGCTACGACCTGATCGACCGCCGCGTGAAAGAGCGTGTCGCCGCCTGCGAAAAGAACGGAGCGCGCTGCAACGTGGCTTCCTTCTTCGACGGACTGAAGTACTTCGAGATCGCGCAGATGGAGATCAAGGACGTGCGCCTGGTCTACGCGCCCGCCGATGGGATCGGCGTCTTCGGCGGAGAGACCGACAACTGGCGCTGGCCCCGGCACACCGGCGACTGGAGCTTTCTCCGCGCCTATGTCGGTAAGGACGGCAAGCCGGCCACTTACTCCAAGGACAATGTCCCCTTCCACCCGAAGCACTTTCTGAAGATCGCCGCCCAGGGCATCAAGCCGGGCGACCTGGTTTTCGTGACCGGTTACCCCGGCCGTACCCAGCGGCATCAGACTTACGCGCAGGTGAAGGAGACCACGGAGTGGACCATGCCCCGGGCCATCCGCCTCGCGCAGGAACAGTTGGCCATCCTCGACCGGTTGTCGAAGCAGGACAAGGCCATCGCGCTCAAGGTCGCCGGACGCGTGCAGGGCCTGAACAACGGTCTGACCAACCAGAAAGGCATGCTCGAAGGCCTGGTGAAGGGCGGCAGCCTCGCGAAGAAACAGGCGCAGGAGAAGGAACTCGAAGCCTGGATCGCGGCCGATCCGGCCCGCCGCCAGAAGTACGGCGACGTTCTCCCCGCGCTGAATGCCCTCCAGGCGGAGAGCGAAAAGACGCGCGAGCGTTCCGCCGCCATGGCGAGCCTGTCCAGCGCATCCAGCTACCTCGGCGCCGCCGAGACGCTCTACCGGCTGTCGGTGGAGCGGCCCAAGCAGGACATCGACCGCGACGCCGGTTTCCAGCAGCGCGATTGGCCCCGGCTTCGTGACGGGCAGGAGCGCCTGCAGCGCACGATGGATCCGAGTGTGGACGGCGCCTTGCTGCGCTGGGCTCTCGGCCGCGTCGCCGCTCTGCCCGCCGGCCAGCGCATCGATCCGATCGACCAGGCGGCCGGACTCCGCCCCGGCATGCCCGCCGCCGACGCCGCCAGGGCCATCGACGCGTATGTGGGGACGCTGCTCGCCGGCACGCGCCTCGGCGATCGTGAGTTCCGCCTCGGCCTGCTGGAGAAGAGCACCGCCGATCTGCTGGCGACCAGGGATTCTTTCCTCCTTCTCGCCGCCGCGCTCGATCCGCTCGCCGCAGCCAATCGCGAGGCAGCCAAGGATCGCGGCGGAGCGCGTTCGCGCCTTGCCCCGCGTTACATGGAAGCCATGCTGGCCAAGGCCGGTGGATTGGTGGCCCCGGACGCCAACAGTACCCTCCGCGTGACCTACGGCCAGGTGAAGGGCGTGGATGCCAAGGACGGCCTCTACTATAAGCCGCAGACCACGCTCGCCGGCATTTTGCAGAAGAACACCGGCGAGGGCGATTTCAACGCGCCCAAAGTGCAACTCGACGCCATCCAGGCTCTGCGCGCCGGCAGGAAGACGCCCTACCTGGACAGGGCGCTGGGCGATGTCCCGGTGGACTTTCTCTCTACCGTCGATACCACCGGCGGCAACTCGGGATCCCCCACGCTCAACGCGAAGGGCGAACTCGTCGGCCTCCTCTTTGACGGCACCTACGAATCGGTCGCTTCCAACTTCCTGTTCGACCCCGTAACCACCCGCTCCATTCACGTGGACGTGCGCTACATGCTGTGGAACATGTCCGAAGTGGACGGCGCCTCCAACCTGCTTGAGGAGATGGGGATGGCATCCGGTCCCTCGGCGCGTAAGTCCGCCGGTTCCTCCTCCGGACAGGCGGGAAATTAGACTTACTGAGTGACTCGACCAGGCGGGACGGATCCCCCTAAGGGGCCGCCCCGCCGCTCCGCCACCCTCCGCCGGCGGGCATGCCTCAAATTGACTATGTGGCCTCCGCCGCCTGCCTTCATGGTTCGTAACTCTCTGGTTTAAAGGTCCTTCCACCACGCATCGCGCCTGCCGCTCCAATCCGCGGATCCCAATCGCTATTGACTTAGGAGGACGGTCCGGTATAGAAAGATAGTGCGCCATAACAGAGGGAGTGTGCCTTGTATGCACCGAAAGCTTTGTATGACGCCCGGCCGGGTCGTGACCTGGTCGCTGCTTCTGTCCGCCGCCTTCTTCGGCGGCCGATGCTTCGCACAAACCGTCGCCATCGCGCAGATCTCCGGTTTCGTCCGTGACCCAAGCGGCGGAGCTGTCGCCGGCGCACAGGTCAGGGCGACCCAGACCGCCACTCAACTGGTCCGCCAGACCGTGACGGATCCCAACGGGGCATACGTGCTGCCCGCCCTGCCGGTGGGACCGTACAGTCTCGAAGTCAGGGTCAGCGGATTCAAGACGTATATTCACTCCGGCATCGTCCTCGAGGTCGGCAACAACATCCAGATCAACGTCGGCATGCAACTCGGCACCGTCAGCGAGAGCGTCAAGGTATCGGCGCAGGCGGACATGGTGCAGACCAGCGACAACACCATCTCCCAGGTCATCGACCAGCGGCGGATCGTGGACCTGCCCCTGAACGGGCGCCAGCCCACCCAGTTGATCCTCCTGGCCGGAGCGGCCCTCACCGCGCCCGGCGGCGACACGGTCTCCAGCAAGAACTTCTTCAGTTCCACGAGCATCTCGGTGGCCGGCGGCCAGGCCAACACGTTGAACTACATGTTGGACGGAGCGGACAATAACGATTCGTTCTCCAACGTGAACCTGCCCATTCCGTTTCCCGATGCACTGCAGGAATTCAGCGTCGATACGGGCACGCTTCCCGGCCAATACGGGTTGCATCCCGGCGGCACCGTCAACGCGGTCACCAAGTCGGGCACCAACAGCCTGCACGGCGACCTGTTCGAATTCCTGCGCAACGGCGACGTGAACGCGCGCAACTTCTTCGGCACTACCCACGACAGCCTCAAGCGAAATCAGTTCGGCGGCACCGTGGGCGGTCCCATTGTCAAGGACAAGCTCTTCTTCTTCGGCGGCTTCCAGGGCATGTTCAACCGCCAGGAACCGCCCCAGACCATCAGCTATGTGCCCACCCCGGCGGTGATGAACGGCGATTTCAGCACCATCGACGGCCCGGGCTGCGTCTCCGGAGGTAAGAACATATCCGTCCTCGACCCGCTCGGCGGGACACCGTTTCCGAACGACCAGATTCCGGTCAACCGCTTCAACCCCGCGTCCGTGAAGCTCTTGAAGTATCTTCCCCAGAGCCAGAACGGCTGCGGCAAGGTCACCTATGGTATTCCCCAGACCGGAGATGAGGATCAGTTCGTCGGCCGTGTGGACTGGAACCAGAGCGCGAAGAACTTCCTGTTCGGGCGCTACTTCCTGGACGATTACCGCAACCCGGCGCTGTTCGACGGCAGCAATATCCTGATGACCACCAGGTATGGCAACCTGGAGCGTGCTCAATCGGTCGCGCTCGGCGACACCTACACGTTCACCCCGACGCTGCTGAATTCGTTCCACGCCACCTTCACCCGGCGACGGGACGACCGCGGCGCTCCGCCCAACGACATCAACCCCTCCGCCCTGGGCATCAACGTGCCCACCCCGGTGGCGAACTTCTTCCAGACGTCCGTCAGCGGATATTTCAGTACCGGGTGCGGGATTTGCGCCAACGCGTTCTTCAACACCAACACGTACCAGGTGGCGGACGACGTGAATCTTACTCGGGGCAGGCACCAACTTGCCTTCGGCGTGGATTACCTGCGCAACGAGTTCAATTCCGTCAACACGTGGATTTCCAACGGCAGCTTCGGATTCAACGGGCAATACGCCAGCGGCAAGAGCATGGGCGATTCGCTGGCGGCGTTCATGATGGGCGTGATGAACGACTACACCCAGAGCGCGAACCTGGTCAACGGCACGCGCGGCACCAGCATGTCGCTCTACGCGCAGGACAGCTTCCGCCTGCGGCCCAACCTGACCATCAACCTGGGGCTGCGCTGGGAGCCCTGGTTCGTTCCGTACGACAAATACGATCACGGCAACACCTTCTCGGCCGCCGCCTTCAACGCCGGCCAGAGGAGTTCGGTGTTCACGAACGCGCCGGCGGGCCTGCTCTTTTACGGCGACCAGGGGGTCCCGAGGGGCTACGAACACAGCGCACTGGGGAACTTCTCGCCGCGCATCGGGATCGCGTGGGATCCGACCGGCAGCGGCAAACAGTCCATCCGCGTTTCGGGCGGCATTCTCCGCGATACCGAGGAGATGTTCTACAACGAGCGGCTGACCACCAACGCCCCTTACGGTACGCAGGTCGACGTGCCCTTCCCCTTCCTCTCCGGAGGCACGTTCAGCAATCCGTGGGCGGCCTATCCGGGCGCGGTCCCCTTTCCGCTGCCTTCACCGCTGCCATCCACGTACAACTTCCCCAATCAGGGCGTATATGTCAGCCTGCCTCCGAATATGAAGCCTACTTACACCGTGCAGTGGAGTGTAAGTTACCAGCGGCAGATTGCGAAGGACTGGATGGCCACGGCAACGTATATCGGAAACAAGACCTCCCACATATGGGTCGGCGAAGATATCAACCCCGGGTTGTACATACCCGGCAGCACCGCCAACACCAACCTCAGACGGCCTCTGTACCTGCAGAATCCGGTGCTCGGGGCCGCCTACAGCAGCATCACGTCCTCCGACCAGGGCCTCAACTCCAACTACAACGGCCTGGTGATCTCGCTGCAGCACCGTTTCAACCAGAGCTTCACCCTGCTGACCAATTACACCTGGTCGCATTGCCTGAGCTACTCGGATTTCAGCGGGGAACTCGCCGGCAGCGCCTATTCCGACCCGTATAATCGCGGCCTGGACTACGGCAACTGCGGCTTCGATCTGCGCCACAACTGGAACACGTCCCTGGTCGCCATCACGCCGGCAAGAGGCAACGGCCTGGCCGCACGCCTCCTGGGAAACTGGCAGTTCTCCCCGATCCTGACCGTCCATTCGGGTCTGCCGATGAACGTGACCACCGGCAAGGATATCGCCCAGACCGGTCTCAACAACGATCGCCCGAACCAGGTGAACGCCCAAGCTTATGCCGCAACCGGCAACCCGGTGGACTATCTGGATCGCGCTGCTTTCGCGAATCAGTTGCCCGGCACGTACGGAAGCCTGGGACGAAACGTGCTGATCGCCCCGGGTCTGGTCAACTTCGACCTAGCCCTGAGCCGCCTGTTCCACTACCGCGAGCGCTGGCAACTGGAAGCGCGCGCGGAGGCGTTCAACGCCATCAACCACACGAATTTCAACGGACCCACCACGAACCTGAGCAATTCCAAGTTCGGGGTGATCACCTCCGCCCAGGATCCGCGCATCCTGCAGTTCGCCCTGAAGCTGTACTTTTGAGCGGGCGGGCCAGGGCCTTACGGCATCAGCGCGTCCCACAGCCGGGCCGCGCGGTCGATCACGTACTCGCGGTCCCGGGGCAGCACGAAGCCGCGGCGGACGAGTTCGCCGGCCGCCGCCCCGGCCTGCTTGATGTACTCTTCGCGGTTTGGGTACCGTTCCAGCACGGATAGCCTGGGATCCCCGGTCCGCTCGCGATCGGCTTTGGTCTTCGGAAACGGGAACATCGCTCCGTAGAATTCGGCCAGTTGCTCCGGCGCGCCGCGTTCGGGCGCGCGCAGGTTCCACCCGGTGACGGTCGCCAGCGGCGCCGCCAGTTCCGGCAATCGAATGCCGCCGAGGTCGATGCCATCGGCATCCACCTGCGGCACCAGCACCGGGTACGCGCCTTCGATCGCGGGCGGCTCCCGGGTGGCAATGCCCTGCGTGGCGAAATCCGGGCCGAAGTCCAACCGCCGCGCCACACGGGGATACCCGGGTGTCTCCACCACCCCGGCGCCGTCGGGAATCCTCGGGAACCGGAGCCCGTCAAGCCGCGTCAACTCGCCCGCCCGCAACGTCGGATAGACCGATTCCGGCGGGGCCTTGCCGTCCTTCAGCCACGCCTGCATGGCCGCGAGCAGGGCCCGTTGCACCGGACGATGGTCCACCGGATTACGCTCGTAGCGCGTGCCCTGCCGTGTCAGCGGCAGCGACCCCGGTATGTGCTGCACGCCCGCCAGGAAGTAGCAGCGCGTGTTCGCGTCCAAGGCCGCGTCCTTCGCTCCATCGGCGGTCACGTGGACCAGCGCCGCGGCGCGGCCCCAATACTCCGACGAGTTATTCGTCAGGAACAGCTTCGGCACTACGTTGGCTCGCCGCGCTCGAGCGAGCAAGCCATCGCGCCGGCCGCTGGCCGGATCGGTTTCATCCGTATCGGTGAAGGGAAAGACGTCGGTCGGGTAAAAAATATTGAGATACGGCCAGCCGTCGCGCGAGGGCTGCGCGTAACGGAAGTTGAAACTGCCGCGCCCGGCGCCGCCGACGTCCGCCCAGACCCCGTCGAACACCCTGCGCCCGCGTTCATCGGCGTTGAAGCCGTCGTAGAGGAACTCGCGCAGCAGCCGGCCGCTCTGCGAGATCCCGAACCCGATGGCCCGCTTCCCGGATTTATATAGATCGCCCAGCGCCGGGTCGGCTCCGCCGAACTTGAGGAACGAGATCCAATCGCGGATCGCCGCCAGGCCGGCTCCCGCCACCACCGGATCCTTCCCCTCATAGACGAACTCGTAAAGTTGTCCCGGCTCGAATCCGCCGGCCATCTCCACCGAGGTACGGTCCGCTGTCAACCGCCACTTCGATGCCGGAATCGCCGTCGCGCGCCCGCTGGAATCGGCCGCGAATAACCCGACGGCACGCCCCAGCGCCACCGGAATCTGGTTTCGATCGCCGAGCGAAAACGACGTGACCGTCCGGTCGGCGACGAACTCCGAACGCACCAGCCCGCGCGCCGGCAGGGCATCCGCGCGAAAGCGCGGAGCCGTGAAATGCAGCAGGTCCCGGTTGGCCGCCGGCAGGTCCCATTCCCATCCGAGCCACGCCAGCGTGTAGCCCTGCTCGAGTAGCCAATCGTCGCCGAATTCCTGGCCGGCACGCGCGAAATCGAAGCGGCTCAGCATCCCGCGGCCGCCGCGGTTGGACACCTCGAACAGCACGGTGCCGTTGCCCTTCGCCGCATCCACGGGCTTGAGCAGGTAGAACTCCGCGGAGCACTCCACCAGGCCGTCGGCGTCCGTGGCCGCCAGCGGGAGACCGCGAACGCCGCTGTTTGCAGCCGCCTTCGGATCCAGCGCGAAATGGACCGTGCCCCGGATCCGCTCGTAGGCTCCCGCGCCGCCCATGGTCCGTCCGTTCAGGATGACGCCGCGTTCGGCGATCTCCACGCTCCGCACCGCGGCCTGTCCGGCCGCCGCCAGCAAGAGCACCGCACTCCACCAACCGAGCCGTCTCATTGTGACCTCGCTATCTTCGTAGTCTAGCGGCTCGGGCCGGCCATTCCCCGGGCTACACTGGTGGCCATGGCGAGAGTCGGCGTGAGCTTCGTTCGTAAGGACAAACTGGGCGCATATCTCACGGCGCTGGAAGACGCGGGGCTGGAGACCGTGCCCCTCTCCCCGTCCGACTCGGATCCCACCCTCGATGGCCTCGACGGGCTGATGCTCACCGGCGGCGGCGATCTCGATCCCGCGCGCTACGGCGCGGAACCGCATCCGTTGACGAAGCACGTGATCGGGGAGCGCGACGAACTCGAACTTGCGCTGCTGGCCGAAGCGGAGCGCAGGAACCTGCCCGTACTCGGCATCTGCCGCGGCCTGCAGTTGCTCAACGTCGCCCGCGGAGGCACTCTCCAGCAGCACATCGAAGGGCACAAAGGCACGGATCACGCCGTGACGATCGAGCGGGCATCGCGCGCGGCGGCCATTTTCGGCGCCGGCGGCTACCTGGTCAACTCGCGCCATCACCAGGCGGTGGATCGCCTCGGCGCGGGACTGGCCATTTCCGCGCGCGCCGCAGACGGCACGGTCGAAGCCGTGGAGGATCCCACGCGGCCCTTTGTGATGGCCGTGCAGTGGCATCCCGAAGACCGGCCCGCGACCGGCGATGCGCGCCTCTTCCGGGCGTTCGCCGACGCGGTCCGCCGATAGGTCCGAGAATCCGGACGACGCCGTCAGAGGAGGGCGTGGATTTCCGCCATCCGCCGATCCAGTTCCCCGCGCAGGACCGTAATCAGGCTTTACAGGTCCGTGATGCGGGTCTGTAGCAACGGCCTTGCCTCCGCGAGCCTTCGCAGGTAGCCCGGCGTCCGATATTGGCCACGGATCGACACAAGATGCACGCGGATCACGTGCGGGGTCGAATGGCTCACACATAGCGTGTAAGGAGTGCCGGCCCGGAACGGAACGGCGAGAGGAGGCGGAACGACCTTTCGGCGAGGCGGCCGGTCCATCGGGCGAGGTTCCGGCGGGCGGAGAAG
>JAFDVU010000160.1 GCA_018268835.1 Acidobacteriota bacterium
ATCGCTGTTCGCCGCCGAGGAGAGCAAGCACGTGCGGCAGGTGCTGGAAGAGATGCCGCCGCGGGACCGCCAGATCCTCCACTGGCTCTTTTTCGAAGAAAGGGATAAGGGGGAGGTTTGCGCGCTGCTGGGAGTGGACCGGGAGTACCTGAGGGTGCTGGTGCACCGGGCGAAAAGCAAATTTCGTGCGGATTGGATCAAGCGGGCTGCAACGAAGGTCGCTCGATCTACACCAATGGGATGAAACCGATGGATCACCGCGAAGCGTTGAGTTCGAAAGCTTCCGATCGCTACCTCCTCGGCGAGATGAGCGAATTGGAGCGTTTCGCGTTCGAAGAGCACTACTTCCAGTGCCGGGAATGCGCGGAGGATGTTCGCGCCGGGGAAGCCCTGGCGCGGGGGATCCGGGGCATGGCGGGCGAAGGTACGCCGCGCCAACTGCCGGTTTCCCCCCGGTGGTGGAACCGGCTGACGCCGGCGCTGATGCCTTCGGCGGCAGCGGCGGCGCTGGCCTGCGTGGCCGGCTACCAGGCGCTGGTGACGATTCCGGGATTGCGCGCGCCCCAGGCCGTGGCGCCCCTGGTGTTACGTGCGGCGGCGCGCGGCGAGGAACAAACGGTGAACGTCCGCGGAGGGCCGTTCACCGTATTCTCACTGGATGTGAACGCCGCGGAACCGGGAGCCGCGCTGCGTTATGAGATGGCTCCCGAGGGGGGCACGGCGCGGCTGAAAGGGACCGCGACGGTGCCGCCGCCGGGGGCGCCGCTGCTGATCGTAGCGCCGCACGCGGATCTGAATCGCGCCGGAGCCTGGAATCTGGTCCTGCGCACGCCCGCGGGGGAAGAGATCGCGCGTTATCCATTCCAGATCAGGTTCCCGTAGACACCACGGAGGAAAAGCATGGGTCAACCGAAACACTACGTGTTCCACGCCAGCGCTTGCGCCGCGGCCGCGCGCATCCGCCGCCCCAAGCCGATGACGATGCCCGCCCATGGCGCCGCAGCGCTCCCGATCACAGGCGGCGAATCGAGAGCGGATCATCCCACCTGCAAGTGGCCCGAGCAACCCGAGGCCGGCGCGGCGCATTACCTCACCTTCGATTCGGTTCTGAGCCACGTCAACGGTGACTTCGAGGATGCCGCCCAGGCCACCGCCATGACCCGCGGCGAAGTGCCGGTGGAGAGCCTGGCCGCATTGACCGGGGTCACCTCGGAAGTACGGAATGTGTCCGTGATGGGGCGCGTGACCGCGGCCAGGGTGGTGATGAAGCTCCAGGCACGCAGCGTAACCTGGGAGCCTTCGATCCGCTGCGAAGGAAGCGTGCTGGAGGGGGTGGCGGTGGACGGCCACCCGGTGAGCATTACGCTGGCCACGGATTTTTTCAGCCAGCACGACACGCTGGCGAAACTCGGCGACGCGTGCGGGACACCGACCCACCGCCACTGTTTCTTCGACGGAGGCGAGGGTGCCAGGCACGGCTTCGTGCACCGCAATGGAACCGGCAAGGCGACTCTGGTGAAGGAGATCACCTGGGCCGGCCCGGCGCATCCCAACGCCACCATCGACGGGCACTGCATCACCATCCCCGATTTCGGGAAGGTGTACTTCGGCGAGTTATTCGTTACCGCCGCCTCGCGCCGCCTGACCATGATGCGGTTCCAGTTGGGAAGCCCGGTGGGCGGTGAAATCTGCCTGGCCTCGGGCGATACCAACGGCTCGCAGTGGCCGCCCACCGGACCGTAGATGCGGCTGCTCGTGCCGGCCTGCGTGCTGCTGCTGGCGGGGTGCTCGCGCACCGCGCCGGAGGATCCGCGGGCCATCTATCAGCGCGTGAAATCCGATATTGAGGCGGGGGAACTGCAGCGCGCCGCCCCGGAGGCCGAGCGCGGCCGCGCGCTCGCGGCAGAGCGTGGAGACACGCTGCTCGAATGGCGCTTCCGCCTGCAGCAGGCCAGCCTGGTACTATTCAGCCGGGGCGCCAAAGAGTGCCTGGCGGTGCTCGACGGCAGCATGCCGGATGCGCCCGCCTTCGCCCCGGTGGCTGCCGAACGCCTGGAGATCAAATCGCGCGCCCTCTCCATGCTGCATCAGCAAAAGGCAAGTGACGCGGCGCTCGAGGAGGCGCGGCAGATCGCCGAAAAGGCCCACGCCACCGAAGTGCTTGCCAAGGTGATGTCGGCAATCGGCATGGCGCTGGAGAACCGCGAGCAGCACCGGGAGAGCGACGCAGCGCTGCTGCGGGCGCGCGACCTGGCGCGCTCCGTGGGTTCGACTTACCTGGAGGCCGGCATCCTCATCAACCTGGGTTACAACCGGCTCCAGACCAACCGCTTCGACGAAGCCGCCGGCAACCTCGAAGAGGCCCTCCGGCTGGCAGGCCCGCAACACGCCGCGATGTATTCGGTGGCGCAGAACAATCTGGCGGTCGCCTACGCGAACCTGGGGGAACTGGACCGGGCCATCGCGATCGGGCACGAAGCCGTGAAGCGCCTGGAACACAGCCGCGCGACCGCTTTCCTGGCCAACGCCCTGGGCGAACTTGGGCGCGATTACGTGCTTCAGGGCGACCCGCGCCGGGGAGCCGCCTACATGGAGCGCGCGCTCAAGATTTCCCTAGATACCGACTCCACGCGCAACTCCGCGTGGTGGGCCACCGACCTCTCCGACCTGTACTGCGAACTGGGCGACCTGAGGCGGGCCGAAAGCCTGAACCAGCAAGCCATCGGCATGCGCATCGCCAACCACTTCCCGGGGTTGTACAACAACGAACTCAACGCGGCCCGGATCGCCGCGGCGCACGGCGATCGCGGCACGGCCGAACGGTTGTACCGGCAGGCGATGTACGACGGCAAGGAAATCCCCATGGTCGGCTGGGAAGGCGAAGAGGGGCTGGGCATCCTGGATATCGGCCAGGGCCGGGCGGCAGAGGCGTCGCGGCATTTCGAGGCGGCGGTGGATATCGTGGAACGGACGCGCTCCCGCCTGGATCGGACCGAGTACAAGCTGCCGTTTCTGACGCGCCTGATCGGGCTTTACCGGCGGTACGTGAACGCGCTGCTCGCCGAGGGAGAAACCGAACGCGCGCTGGCGGTGGCGGATTCCAGCCGCGGGCAAGTGCTGGCCGAGCGCAGCGGCGGCGATCCGGTGCGGCGCCTGCCGCCGGGCGCCTTCCGTGAAGTCGCGCGCAAATCGGGCGCGGTGCTGCTCAGCTACTGGCTGGGGCCGGAGCGATCGCACGCCTGGGTAGTCACGGCGAAAGAGACGCACCACGTGGAACTGGCTCCCGCCGGCGAAATCGAACCGCTGGTGGCGGCGTACCACGAGGCGGTAGAGCGGCAACTGGCCGATCCCGCGCGCACCCGGCTGGCGGCGGGCGAGCGCCTATTCACGCTGCTCATCGCACCGGTGCGCCAGTGGATCCCCAAAGGCTCCTACGTGGTGGTGGCGCCGGACGGCGTGCTGCACGGGCTCAACCTGGAATCGCTGCCGGTGCCGGGCGATCCGCCGCATTACTGGCTGGAGGACGTGACCGTGGCCATCGCTCCGTCGCTCGCCATGATGCGGTCCCACGCACCCGCGGAGAGAGGGGCGGAGCAACGGCTGCTGCTGATCGGCGACCCTTCGGGCGTGGAGGGCGGGTATCCGCCGCTCGCCTACGCGGCGGGGGAGATCGGCGCGGTGGAACGCGATTTCGGCGCGCGGCGCACGCTGGTGATCCGCGGGGAACAGGCCACACCGGAAGCCTGGAGACAGGCCGGCGCGGCCGGGTTCAGCGCGATCCACTTCACGGCCCACGCCACAGCTAATCGCGAGAGCCCGCTGGATTCGGCGGTGCTGCTGGCGGGCGGCAAGCTCTATGCGCGCGACGTGATGGCGACGCCGCTCAAGGCGGACCTGGTCACGGTATCGGCGTGCCGCGGCGTGGGCACGCGCCTGTACTCGGGCGAAGGGCTGGTGGGATTCGCGTGGGCGTTTCTGCATGCCGGCGCGCGCAACGTGATCGCCGGATTGTGGGACGTGAACGACCAGTCCACGAGCCGGCTGATGGACGTGCTATACCGGGAACTGGCCGCCGGACGCAGTCCCGCGGCGGCGTTGCACGCCGCGAAACTCGCGCTGGCCGGGTCGCGGGGTAATTTGCGCAAGCCGTACTACTGGGCGCCGTTCCAGCTTTACACCATGGCCGAGTAGGCGCGGCTGGAGGAGGCGGGATGAATCGTCGGATGTTTTTGGCGGGCGTGGCGGCGGCGCCGTGGCTGCGCGGCGCGGCCGCGAAGTGCCGCATCGGCATCACGGACTGGAACCTGCGCATGACCGTGAAACCGGAAGCCGTGGCAGTGGCCGCGCGGCTCGGTTTCGACGGCATACAGATCTCCTGCGGGCGGCAGATCGCGGACAACAAAATGCCGCTGGACGACCCCGGGTTGATCGCGACCTACCTGGCGGCGGCGAAGGAGCACCGCATCCCGATCGACGGCACGTGCGTGGACCGCCTGCACGATAACGGCCTCAAAAGCGATCCGCTGGCCGTAAAGTGGGTGAGCGACGCGATCCGCCTGACGCACGCGGTGGGCACGCGGGTGCTGCTGGTTCCCTTCTTCGGCAAGTGGGCGCTCACCACGCGCGCGGAGATGGATTACACCGGCGACGCACTGCGCGACCTCGGCCGCGAGGCCGAGCGCGCGGGCGTGATCCTGGGCCTGGAAAACACGATCTCGGCCGAAGACAACGCGCGCATCATGGAGCGCTCCCGCTCCGGCGCCGTGAAGGTCTACTACGACGTGGGCAACTCCACCAACAACGGGTTCGACATCCTCAAGGAATTGCGCTGGCTGGGGAAGGATCGCATCTGCCAGATCCATCTCAAGGACAAGGGTATGCTCGGCGAAGGGCCGATTCCCTTCCGCGAAGTGATGCGTACGATCGAAGAGATCGGTTTCGACGGGTACGCGAACCTGGAGACCAGCGTGCGCTCGGCGGAGACGCTTGAGGCGGACCAGAAGCAGAACCTCGAATACGTCCGCCGCATGATGTAGCGCGCGATTGGACAGGCGCCCGGCCGGTGACCCACAATAAGCGGTATGCGCGCTCTGCTCCTGCTCGTTGTCTGCTCGCTCTCCGCCCAGAACTTCGAGCCGAATCTCTATTCGGGACTGCGGTGGCGGGAGATCGGTCCGTACCGCGGAGGGCGGACGGTGGGTGCGGCCGGCGTCGCCGCGCAGCCCAGCGTGTTCTACATCGGAGTCAACAACGGCGGAGTGTGGAAGACGGACGATGCCGGGCGCACGTGGCAGCCGCTGTTCGACGAGCAGCCGACCGGATCGATCGGCGCTGTGGCGGTTGCGCCGGGCGATCCGAACGTCGTCTACGTGGGTACGGGCGAGGGCTTGCAGCGCCCCGACCTTTCGGTGGGCGACGGCATGTACAAATCCACCGACGCCGGCAGGACGTGGCGGCACCTGGGGTTGCGCGACGGGCAGCAGATCGCGGCCATCCTGGTGGATCCGAAGGACGCGAACCGGCTGTTCGTGGCGGTGCTGGGGCATCCTTACGGGCCGAACGCGGAGCGCGGCGTCTTCCGCTCGCTGGATGGAGGCGAGACGTTCCAGAAGGTGCTGTACAAGGGCGAACTGACCGGCGCGGTGGACCTCGCCTTCGATCCGCGCGACGCGCGCATCGTGTACGCCGTGCTGTGGCAGGCGCAGCAGGGTCCATGGGAGAACGGCGCGTTCAGCGGCCCCAACAGCGGGCTGTACCGGTCCACCGACGGCGGCACCACGTGGACGCCAGCGGGCGGCGGGCTGCCCACGTTCGCCAAGGACGGGCTGGGGCGGATCGGCATCGGGATCGCGCCCGGCGACGGCAATCGCATCTACGCGCTGGTCGCGGCGCGCGGGCAGGCGGGCGGACTGTATCGCAGCGACGATGCCGGCGCCAACTTCCGCAAGGTCAACGGCGAGCAGCGCATCTACGGACGCGGCGACGACTTCGCGTGCGTGCGCGTGGATCCGAAAACTCGCGACGTGGTGTACGTGGCCAACACCTCCACGTACAAGTCCATCGACGCGGGCGCGAGTTTCACCGCGATCAAGGGCGCGCCGGGCGGCGACGACTATCACACCATCTGGATCAATCCGCTGCACCCGGAGGTCATCCTGCTGGCGGCCGATCAGGGCGCGACCATCACGGTGAACGGCGGGCGCACGTGGAGCAGTTGGTACAACCAGCCGACCGCGCAGTTCTACCACGTGATCACGGACAACCAGGTGCCCTACTGGGTCTACGGCGGACAGCAGGAGAGCGGCTCGGCCGGGGTAGCGAGCCGCGGCAACGACGGACAGATCACCTTCCGCGAATGGCATCCGGTAGGCGCGGAGGAGTACGCGTACGTCGCGCCGGATCCGCTCAACCCGAACATCATCTACGGCGGCCGGGTGGCGCGCTACAACAAAATCACCGGCGAGGTGAAGGAACTGCGTCCGCGCGGCACGTACCGCTACCTGCGTACCGCGCCGCTGTTGTTCAGCGAGGTGGATCCGCACGTGCTCTACCTGGGCGCGCAGGTGGTGCTCAAGACCACCGATGGCGGCGAGAACTGGGAGGCCATCTCTCCGGACCTTTCGCGCGAAAGCTACCCGTTGCCCGCGAGCGTCGCGGCGTATCCGGAAGACGCGAAGAAACAGGCCACGCGGCGCGGCGTGGTCTACTCGATCGCCCCCTCCCGGCTCAACGTGAACGTACTCTGGGCGGGGACCGACGACGGGCTGATCCACGTCACGCGCGACGGCGGCAAGACCTGGAAGAACGTGACTCCGGCGGGCGTGACCCCGTGGAGCAAGATCGCGCAACTGGATGCTTCGCACTTCGACGACGACACGGTCTACGCCGCGGTGAACCGCCTCCGCGTGGACGACATGAAGCCGCACATCTGGCGCACGCACGATGGCGGCGCGACCTGGAAAGAAACAGTACGCGGCCTGCCGGACGGCCCGGTGAACGCGGTGCGCGAAGATCCCCTGCGCAAGGGACTGCTGTTCGCGGCGACGGAACTGGCCGTGTACGTAAGCTTCAACGACGGCGACGATTGGCATCCGCTGCGCTTAAACATGCCGGCGACATCGATCCGCGACCTGGTGGTGCACGATGGCGATCTGGTAGTGGGCACGCACGGACGCGGGTTCTGGATCCTGGACGACATCTCCCCGCTGCGGCAGTTGACGCGGGAGATCGCCGCGGGCAGCGCGTATTTCTTCGCGCCGCGCCCGGTGTATCGCTTCGATCGCAACACCAACACCGATACGCCGCTGCCGCCGGAGGAGCCCGCGGGAAAGAATCCGCCGGACGGCGCGGTACTCTACTACTGGCTGCCGCGCGACGCGCGGGCGCCGGTGACGCTGGAGATCCTGGATTCCACGGGTAAGGTGCTGCGCAGGTATTCGAGCGCGGATAAGCCCGAGCCGCCCAGCCCGACGCTGAACGTCCCCACGTACTGGATCCGTCCGTTCCAGCCGCTGCCGGCCAACGCCGGGATGCACCGGTTCGTATGGGACCTGCACGCGGCGGAAACCGCGGGCGGGCGCCGGCGCTTCGGCGGCGAGTACCCGATCTCGGCGATCTACATGGACACGCCCGGCGCGCAGGGCGAGTGGATGCCGCCGGGGACGTATCGCGCGCGGCTCACGGTGGACGGCCGCGCCATGGAGCGCGAGATCGTGGTGCGCCCCGATCCGCGGCAGTAAAGAGAGAGGGCAGATCATGCGACTGGCGGCGGTGTCGATGCTGGTGTGCGGAGCGGTCTCCGCGCAGACGTGGCAGGAGGCGGCGAAGACGCGCATCGCGGCCTTCCCGGGAGAGGTGTCACTGTACGCGAAGAACCTGGACACGGGCGCGGCGTTCGGCATCCGCGAGAACGATCCCGTGCGCACGGCAAGCACGATCAAGCTACCGGTGCTGTGCGCGGTCCACGACCTGGTATCGGCGGGCAAGGCGAAGTGGACCGATCTCATGACCGTGCGGGCCGCGGACAAGGTGAGCGGGTCCGGCATCATCGGCAGCGAGATCTCCGACGGCGTGGAACTGCCGCTGCGCGACGTGACCAATCTCATGATGGTGCTGAGCGACAACACCGCCACCAACATGGTGCTGGAGCGTTTCACGGCGGACGCGGTGAACGCCTACCTGGACCGCATCGGGATCAGGACCACGCGCTCCATGCGCAAGGTCCGCGGCGACGGTACGGTGCTGAAGGAGGCGGAAGGGTGGTCGGCCGCGGGCAGGCTGCCGGAAAACCAGAAGTACGGCATCGGCAGATCGACGCCGCGCGACATGGTGACCATCCTGGAGCGGCTCGACAAGGGCGAGATCGTCAGCCCGCGCGATTCGGCGGAGGTCCTGGAAGTGATGAAGCGTTGCCAGGACAGCGACGGCGTGCGCCGCAAGTTGCAGGGCGTGATCATCGCCAACAAGACCGGCGCGCTGGATGCGTTGCGCAGCGAAGTGGCGCTGGTCTACTCCAAGGGCGGGAAGATCGCGATCGCGATCACGGTGGACGGGATGGCGAAGCCGGACTGGTCGCCGGACAATCCGGGGTCGCTGCTGATCGCCGGCCTCGCGCCCATGCTGGTGGAAGGCCTGGCGAAGAAGTAGCGCGGGCATTCGCCACGCCGCGAGCCCTCGCCCTGTTCGCCGGACCGGCCGCCTATCCGGCCAGCACGCGGTCGATCGTCACGATGTCCACCACGCCCGCGGCGCCGTACAGCGCCGGGATCACCCGGTCCGCCGGATGGACTCTGCGCAGGTCCGCGACCTTGCGTGTGCCGGCGCGATACGCCGGCAGGTACATGCGGCCGAGCAGCGGATGGCGTCCCCACGCGCCGCTGAGTTTATCGGCGCGTTCGGCCGTCACCAGGAATTCGCGCCGCAGCGTGGCGGCTACCTCGGGCTGCGCCACGCCTTCGCCCCAGGTGAGGTAGGAGGACTGGTTCTTCGCGTCATCCTGCAGCAGCGCGAGCAGTACGCCGGTTTCCAGATCGCGGTCGGGCAACTGGGCGGGCTCGCTGACCCCGTAGGCCATGAGGATCGCATTGTTCGCGATGCCTTCGAAGAGCGTGGCGGCGCGCGTGTTCATGGTGAGGACGCTGGCCTCGAAGCCGGCTTTGCCGCGGTAGAAGAGATTCTGCAGGTAGGCGAACGTGGTGACGTGGCCGGGCACCACCTCGTGGCTCACCAGTTGGAAAAACTCCGGCAGCGAGATTTCGAGCGAAGCGTTGATCTCGTAGGTAGCCTCGTATTCGGGCCTGCCGTTGGGCCGGCGCTTGCGGCCCAGGTAGTTCATGGAGCCGGAGAACCAGGCGTCCCTGATGGGCAGGAACTCGATGTTGGCGCGCGGCACCTCGTGCAGTTCCAGCGGCAGATGCGGCAGCATGTGGCGCACGGTGAGTTCGTCGAAGAGGGCGATCACGGCCGCGCCGAGCAGCCCCACGGACGCCATCGGCGCGCGGTGCAGCTTGCGCCAGGCGTCGGAGGCTTCGAGCAGGCGCGCCAGATCGCCCGCCGGGACGCCCAGCAATTCGGCCAGGCGGTCGCGGTGCGCGGCGGGGTCTGAGGGTTCCGGCGGACGGCCGGTGGACGCCTCCACGCAGCGCGTGTAAGGCACGGGCGCGCCGCGGCCGAGCATTTCCATGGCCAGGTCCCACATGGTTTCAAAGCACACCACCAGCCCATCGAGGTATTCGCGGCGCAGCGGATCGAAGGATTCGGCCGCGCGGCGGACCTGGGCCATCGCGCCGGGGATATCGACGCGGCTCAGGTACTCGCCGATGGCGCCGGTGTCGGGTTGCTTCGCGCCGGCGCCGCCGGAGCCGCGCACGCGTTCGGCGGCGGCGTCGGTATAGGCGGCGGGCAGCGGAGCGTCGCTGAACCAGGAGTCGGCGATGAAGCGGCCGGTGCCGGAGGCGGACATGACGTCGCCGCCCCAGAGAGTGTCGATGCCGAGGATGGCGTTGCCGAGAGCTTCTTCGAAGGTCATGCGGTGGCGTTTCCTTTCCGTTGCGAACCGAACCAGACGTAGCCGCACAGCCCCAGGAAGAGCAGCGCGGAAACGGTTTGGGAAATGGCGTCGTTGCCGTAGAAGGGCGTGCGGAGCCACTCCTCCTTGTAGCCGGGGATCAGCCGGCAGGCGGCGCCGAGCACGCCGCCGAGCGCGCCGCCGGCCATGAGTCCGCTGGCGATGATCACGCCGCGCTCGCGCACGTTGGCGTCCCGCTTGCCCAGGAAATGCGCCAGCGCGCCGCCCACCAGCGCGGGCGTGTTGAGTTCCAGCGGCAGGTACATGCCGAGCGCGAAGATGAGCGCGGGCACTCCGAGCATTTCCATCGCGACCGCGATGGCGGCGCCGGCGCCGAAGAGAATATACGCCACCGGCTGGCGGCTCATGAAGCCCTCCACCAGCGCCTTCATGATAGATGCCTGCGGCGAGGGAAGCACCACGCGAAGATCCCCGGGCGCGGCATCGCCGAACTGGAACGTCTTGGCCAGCATCACGATGGTGAGACCGGCGGCGATACTGGCGGCGATCACCCCGAGAAATTTCACCTTCTCCTGCGCGGCGGGCGTGGAGCCGAGCCAGTAGCCGGTCTTGAAATCCGTGATGGCCTGGCCGGAAACGCTCAGCGCGGTGCAGACCATGCCGGCGATGGCCATGACGAAAAACATCCCGGTGGTGCCGGAGAGTCCGAAGCGCAGCAGCACCACGCTCGAAATGATGATGGTGAGCATGGTCATGCCGGAGACCGGATTGCGCGCCGTGGTGGCGATCGCGTTGGCGGCGACCGAGGTGAAGAATAAGGAGAAGATCACGGTGAGCACGATCCCCGCGGCGAGCGCGGCGGGCGACGCCGGCAGGCTGCCCAGCAGCAGCGCGACCGCGACCCCGCTGATGACAATGCCGGTCAGAATCGTGACCACCGGAATATCGCGGTCGGTGCGTTCGCCCGAAGCGCTCTCCCCGGCGCGGAACGCTCTCAGTGCCAGCCCGAACGACCCGGCCACGATCTTGAGAGATTTGAGGATGCCGAAGATGCCCGCGGTGGCGATCGCGCCCACCCCGACGAAGCGCACGTAACTACGGAAGATCTGTGCCGCGGTCATCTGGGCGATCGGGATGGTGCCGGGGTACACGGCAACCGTGTGGTCGCTCCCGATCATCCACACCAGCGGCACCAGCACCAGGTTGGAGAGCACGCCGCCCGCGCAGAGGATCATCGAACTGCGCAGCCCCATCACGTAGCCCAGTCCGAGGATGAAGCCGATGGCGTCGAAGCTGAGGGCGATTCGCGCCTTATCGGAAAGCGCGCGCACCACGGGAACGAACTGGAAATCGAGATACTCCTTCCATACCTGGAACGTGGTGACGAAGAAATCGTAGATGCCGGCGATGAACGTGGCCTGCAGCAGCAGTTTGGCCTGAGAGCCGCCCTTTTCTCCCGTCACCAGCACCTCCGTGATGGCGGTGGCTTCGGGATAGGGCAGGGCTCCGTGCAGGTCGCGCACGAAGTAGCGGCGCAGCGGAATGAGGAAGAGCACGCCGAGGCATCCGCCGGCCACGCAGATGGCGATGGTCTGCAGCGGGTGCGGGTCGAGTTTGAGGATGTAGAGCGCCGGCAGGGTGAAGATGGCGCCGGCCACCACGCTGCCGGCAAGTCCGCCGATGCCGGTCACGATCACGTTCTCCAGCACCGTGGAGCGGCGCGGATACACGCGCGCCAATCCGATCGTGAGGATAGAGATCGGGATCGCCGCCTCCATCACCTGCCCGACCTTGAGGCCCGAGTAGGCGCTAGCGATGGTGAAGATCACGCAAAGGAAAATACCCCATCCAACGGAGCGGGCGGTGAGTTCGGGGGGGTGGGAAACGGCGGGAACTACCGGTTCGTAAACGGTCCCGGGTGGCAGCGGGGTATAGGCGTTATCGGGCAGGCGTGTTGCCGGCGCGGCGCTTGTGGTCGGCATCCGGGCTCCTTCTGAACCCGTATGGTACTACCGCGCCGCACGCGGACGCGCAAATTTCCGTCCTACGCGGTGGCGCCCATGGGAGCCGCCGGCAACATGTCGATACGGAAACGGTGGGCCGTGATGGCGACCGCGGTCCGGGTGGGGGTACCGCGCACTACCAGGCCGGTCGCCTGCAACTCGACCGGATACACTTCGCCATGCGTCGCCGGCCAGTACATGATCAACTCCACGTGCGCCCCTAGCGGCAGCGGCCGCCGGGTCCGGAAACTGACGCCGCTGGAAGAAATGTCGCAGGTAACGCCGTTGGACCAGCGGGAAGCTGCTCCCTTCTGCGAAACGCGGAAGTGTACTGGCAGTTGGATCTCGTAGCGCCGTTTCTGACGCCGTTCTGTCGCCGTGTTCGAGACGTTCACCATTTTCCGAACCTCCAAGAACCTGGCACCGGGGTAAGGGCTGGTACGAACCGGAGCGGGTGCGCAGTGCATATGAAATTTCTGAACTCTGCAATCCGCCAGCCAATCTCAAAGGGCTGTAATCACGTAGAAAAATAGAGACAGACCGTAAAAAAATTTCCATCTCGGCCAAACCACGAGATAAGAATTTACCTAGAGCGGCATAGCTAGTACCGCAGTTCCATAACCAAACGAAAGCGAGGCGAAAGAACACACGGATCACCGTTCCGGGCCTGGCGAAAGAACGGGATTGACACGACGAAGAGCTTCGTAGTAATGTCTTCGTATGCCTGACCTGCCGCGACCCACCGACGCCGAACTGGAGATCCTGACCGTGCTGTGGAGCCGCGGCCCCAGCACCGTCCGCGCGGTGCATGATGTGATCGCGCAGCGCCGCCCGGCGCAGTACACCACGATCCTCAAGCTGATGCAGATCATGGCGGAGAAGCGCCTGGTGCGCCGCGATGAAGAGCAGCGCGCGCACGTGTACGAGGCCAGCCGTCCCCGCGAGTGGACGCAGCGGCAGCTTGCGGGCGATCTGTTGGACCGCGCCTTCGCCGGCAGCGCGGCGGAACTGATGATGGGGGCGCTGGCGGCACGCAAAGCGTCGAAAAAGGAACTGGCGGAGATCCGGCGAATGCTGGACCAACTCGAGGAGGGGCGATGAACTGGCTGCATACACCAATGGCGGCGGCGCTGGGCCGCGCGCTGCTGCACTTCATTTGGGAAGGCGCGTTGATCGCGGCGCTGCTCGGGGTGGTGCTGGCGGCATTGCGCCGCGCCCCGGCCCAGGCGCGATACCTGGCGGCGTGCGCGGCCATGGCGGCGATGGCCGCGTCATTCGCAGTCACGGCGCTGACGCCGGGCGCTGAAGGCGCGCGCTTCGCCCCGGTGTTCCCTTCGGCATTTCTGCTTGCCCCCGGCGGCGGGAACACGAGCGCTTGGGCGGCCACTCCGCGGCCCCTGACCACGTGGGCGGTGGCGATTTGGCTCGCCGGCGTGATCGTGCTGCTGGCACGGCGCGCGGGCGGATGGCTGGCGGCGCGGCGCATGGTGTCCCGCGGCGCCGTGGCGGCAGACCCGCGCTGGTCGGCGCTGCTCGACCGGGCGCGCACTCGCGCCGGAATCGCCCGCGCGGTGACGCTCGTCGAATCCGCGCGCGCCGCCACGCCCGCGGTGATCGGCTGGCTGCGTCCCGTGATCCTGGCGCCGGCGGGATGGCTGCTGTGCCTGCCGCCGGAGCAGGCCGAAACCGTCCTGCTGCACGAACTGGCGCACATCCGCCGCCACGACTACCTGGTCAACCTCCTGGCCAGCGCGGTGGAGGACGTGCTCTTCTACCACCCCGCTGTCTGGTGGGTCGGCCGTGTGATCCGCCGCGAGCGCGAAAACTGCTGCGACGATCTGGTCATCGAGTGGGGCGGCGACCGGCGGTCGTACGCGCGCACGCTGGCGTCGCTCGAAGGCCTGCGCGCGGGCGAACCGGCGCTGGCCGCGAGCGGCGGCAGCCTGGCGGACCGCATCCGCCGCCTGCTCGCTCCCCCGGAGGGTCCGCGCGCCTCGGCCGTGCCGCTGCTGGCGGCGATGGCCCTGGTGTGCGCGGGAGCAGTGGCTCTTCCCGCCTGGCAGGCTCCCGCTCCGCAGGCCCGCCCGGAAGTCAGCAACCCATACGAGAAGTGGCTCAACGAGGACGTGGCCTACATCATCGAGGACCGCGAGCGGGCAGCGTTCAAGAGCCTGCGAACCAATGAAGAGCGCGAGCACTTCATCGAACAGTTCTGGCTGCGGCGCGATCCCACGCCGGGCACGGTGGAGAACGAATTCAAGGAAGAGCACTACCGGCGCATCGCTTACACCAACGAGCACTTCGCCGATCCCACCCTTCCCGGATGGAAGACCGATCGCGGTCGCATCTACATCGTCTACGGCCCGCCGGACGAGAAGGAGTCGCATCCTTCGGGCGACCGCGGCGGACCGCCGTACGAAGAGTGGCGCTACCGCTTGATCCAGGGAATCGGGAAGGACGTGATCGTGCGCTTCGTGGACGAGAATCGCGACGGGCGCTACCGGATGACGCGCGATCCTGCGGTGCTGCACGGGCAGGTCGCGGCGCCCCATTCGCCGCCGGCCGCCGCCCCGGCGGAGTTGCCCCTTCCGCCCGACCAACCCAACGGCGACTACCTCTACCAGGCCGGCGACGCATCGGTTCGGATCGGGCAGGGCGGCGCGACTATGATCACGGTGGGCGCGGCCAAGGTCACGGTGAGCCTCACTCGCCAGGAAACCGGTGAAGTGGTGTTCCGCGAATCGTGGGGCATACGGAGTGGGGATGGGTATACCAAGCTCTTGACGCTGCCTCGAGGCACCTACCGGCTGGAAGCGGAGAAGGAAGGGCGGCGCCGGCCCGGCCCGCGGCAACTGGCGGAGATGCAGGAGCGCCTGCTGACCGCGTTGCGTGAGGCCAGGCAACGCTCCGTGGCGGACGGGCAGAGTCTTCCGTTTGTGACGCTCCCCAACACTCGGCAGATGCCGCCGGCAACGGCAGCCAGCGCCGCGCCTGAGGTGACCCGCCTCGATTTCCGCGTGCGCTGACGCGCGGGCGGACTGCACCTCGATCCAAAGGTCGGCCGGAGGCCGACGCTACTTGGAGATAGAATGGGTGCGATGAAACACCCATCCCTGGTCCTTTTCTCCGCTGCCCTGTTAGCGCTTCCTGCCGCGGCGCAGGTCAAGATCACGCCCGAGGGCGACAAGGTCTCGGTCGAGATCGCGGGCAAGCCGTTCACCACCTTCTATATGTCCGGCGAGGCCTTCGGCGCCAAGGTCACCAAGCCCTACCTGTGGCCGTTGCTCGCTCCGAGCGGAACGGCGATCACGCGCTCCTGGCCCATGGAGAACGTGCCCGAAGAACAGGCCGAAAAGAAAGATCACCAGCACCAGCGCGGCCTGTGGTTCGCGCACGATAACGTCACCGTCCAGGGAATCCCAGGCCATCTGGACTTCTGGAATAACGAGTGGTCCTACTACTCCGATCTGCATCGCAAGGGATTGGGGCGCATGAACCTGGTCAAGCTGGACCACACCTCCAGCGGCAAGGAAAAGGGCACCATCACCGCCACCTTCGAATGGACCAACATGGAAGGCACCGAAAAACTGCTCACCGAAAAGCGGGTGATGACCTTCTACGGCGATCCCAAGGTTCGCATGTTCGACGTGGACATCACGCTCACCGCGCTGGACAAACCCGTGACCTTCGGCGACGGCAAGGACGGCGCCTTCGGTATCCGCCTGCGCCCGGTCCTGCAGGAGGACAAGGGGCACTCCCACATCACCAACGCCGATGGACTGGTGGGCGAGAAAGCCCTGTGGGGCAAGCCCTCCAACTGGTGCGATTATTCGGGCGCGATCGGCAACGAGACCCTCGGCGTGGCGATCCTGGACAATCCCGGGAATCCCAACCATCCGGTTCGCTGGCACGCGCGCGCCTACGGCCTGTTCGCGGCCAACGCCTTCGGCGTGGCCGCGTTCACCAACGACAAGAGCCAGACCCACACCACTACCATCGAGCCGGGCAAGAGCCTGCGCTACCGCTATCGCGTCATCATCCACGAGGGCGACGTGAAGCAGGCCGATATCGCCGCGGATTGGAAGAAGTACAGCGCGGAGAAGTAGCTACTTCAACGGGTAGCCGCGGATCAGCTTGAACGTGCGCGACCACCGCGTCTTGGTGAAGAAGTGCGACACGACGTCGACAATATGGTCGACGCCGATGTTGCCGTTGGTCAGCGCTGCCGTATCCGTGTCGAAGGACCAGTAGATGATCAGCGGCGTACCCACCACGTTCTCCATCGGGACCAGTCCCCAGAAGCGGCTGTCGTCGCTATCGTCGCGGTTGTCGCCCATGGCGAAGATGTACCCCGGCGGCACCACCAGGTCGCCGTCCTTCACGTAGTTATCGATCATCTCCTGCGCGCGCTGGCGCAGCGGGTAGGAGTGGGCGCCCTCGGGAAAGTTGTCGCGGTACAGCTCCGGCGTGTCGCGATGCGTGTGGATGGCGTACGGCTCGTCCACCGCGTGCCCGTTCAGCCACAGCTTCTGGTCCACCAGGTGGATGCGGTCGCCGGGCAACCCGATGGCGCGCTTCACGTAATCCTGCGAGATGTTGAGCGGATAGCGGAAGACGATGATGTCGCCCCGGCGCACCGGACGGTAGGGCAGGACCTTGTCGGAAAGCGCGCCGTGCGGCGAAAAGACCAGCTTGTCCACCAGCACGTGGTCGCCGATGAGCAGCGTGCCCACCATGGAAGCGCTGGGGATCACGAACGCCTGCACCAGCGTGGTGGTGCCGAACAGCAGCAGGATAATGGTGACGGCCCATTCGGCAATGAAGCCGCGCTGCACGTCGTGCGTCAGTTCGGATATGCGCGCGCGCAAGCCCTGCGGCTGAGTCTCGGTCATAGTCTCCACAAAATTCATTGTATCGGATAGGACGCTCCCCCACTCCAAGGGTCTGGTACGATAACCAGCATAAGGGGGGACACCTTGTCCAGACCGCCGCAGGAATTGCCCCGCACCCTCAGCGCTCTCCGCGCCAGTTCCTTCTCCGAAGCGAAACTGGCCGGCCGCAGCGTCAAGGACGAAATTCGCCAGAACCTGATCTGCAAAATCCAGCGCGGGGAAGAACTGTTTCCAGGAATCCTGGGCTACGAGGATTCGGTGGTGCCGCAGGTGGTCAACGCCCTGCTTTCGCGCCACAACTTCATCCTGCTCGGATTGCGCGGGCAGGCCAAGACGCGCCTCATCCGCCAGTTGACCAGCCTGCTCGACGAGTGGACGCCGTACGTCGCCGGTTGCGAAATCCACGACAGCCCCTACGCCCCCATCTGCCGCCGCTGCCGCGACCTGATCGCCGAGAAAGGTGACGAGACGCCCGTCGCCTGGCTCAACCGGCATCACCGCTACGTGGAAAAGCTGGCCACGCCCGACGTGACCATCGCCGACATGATCGGCGACATCGACCCGATCAAGGCGGCCCGCCGCGGGCAGGACATCTCCGACGAACTCACCGTGCACTACGGCCTGCTGCCGCGCGCCAATCGCGGCATCTTCGCCATCAACGAACTGCCCGACCTCGCCGGCAAGATCCAGGTCGGGCTGTTCAACATCATGCAGGAAGGCGATGTGCAGATCAAAGGCTACCCGGTGCGCCTGCCCCTGGACGTGATGCTGGTCTTCACCGCCAATCCGGAAGACTACACCGCGCGCGGTAAGATCATCACGCCGCTCAAGGATCGCATCGGCAGCGAGATCCGCACGCACTATCCGTCGGCGCTGGAGGAAGGCATCGCCATCACCGGGCAGGAAGCCTGGACCACGCGCACATCCCCGGTCGAGGTGCGCGTGCCGCATTATATCCGGCAGGTGGTGGAGCAACTGGCGTTTCTGGCGCGCGAGGACAAGCGCGTGGACAAGCGCAGCGGCGTCAGCCAGCGGCTGCCGATTTCCGTGCTGGAAAACGTGGTCTCTAACGCCGAACGCCGCGCCCTGCGCGCCAGGGACGAGGTCGCGGTGCCGCGCATCACGGACCTGTACGCCGCGCTCCCCTCGATCACCGGCAAGCTGGAACTGGAGTACGAGGGCGAACTGAAGGGCGGCGACACCGTGGCCCGCGAA
Organism: Acidobacteriota bacterium; assembly: GCA_018268835.1. Taxonomy (GTDB): domain Bacteria; phylum Acidobacteriota; class Terriglobia; order Bryobacterales; family Bryobacteraceae; genus Solibacter. The sequence goes on from JAFDVU010000160.1 coordinate 18,138, forward strand.
CTGATCCGCATGTCGGTGGCGCGGGTTTACAACGAGTACTTCGAAGGGGTGAACGTCGGCCACATCGTGCAGTGGTTCGACCTCGGCGGCTCCCTCAAACTGGAAGAGACGCTGGACGCGGCATCGATGGTGGAGCAGTTGGCCGGCATCCAGGGGCTGATGGAGAAGACCAAGGCGCTCGGCCTCTCGGCCAACGAACCCGACGCCGTGCGCGCCGCCGCGGCCGAATTCATCCTCGAAGGACTCTACGCGCACCGGCGCATCAGCCGCAGCGAAGAACGCGGCTTCGCCGGCGAAGAAAAGAAACGCGAGCCGGCGGAACCGGTGAAGGGCCAGAGGCCGAATATGAGGAAGCAGTACAACTGAGGAAGGCAGGAGTTGAGAAGTTAGAAGTTGAGAAGTTAGAAGTTGAGAAGTTAGGAGGCCCGGAGCTCACCCCGGCCCGCGGTTCGCGCGGCGGCCTCACCTCCTGAATTTGAGAGCCGAAGACCGAATATGAGGA
>JAFDVU010000161.1 GCA_018268835.1 Acidobacteriota bacterium
CCGGCTTTCACATAAAGCGGAATCTGTTCCAGCGGCGCTTCCACTTGAATCCGCTGCTTGCCCGGGAGCTTGCGTCCGGTCCAGAAGTCATACCACTCGCCGGCCGGCAGATAGACGCGGCGCGTTGCCTGGCCGCCGACCAAAGGCGCGGCCATCAGCGACTCGCCGGCCATGTACTGATCGTCCACGGCCCAGGTGGCCGGGTCGTCTGGATAGTCCATCACCAGCGCGCGAAACGGGGGCAGGCCCTCGCGTTGATAGCGTACGAACGCGGCGTGCGGGTAGGGAATCAGGCGCATGCGGAGTTCCATCACGGCGCGGCACGTGGCCTCGGTCGATTCCCAGTCCGGCGCCAGGCGGCCGGCGTTGTTCGCATCGCGTTCCACCTGCTTCCACGGCGGGTTCCTGATGTACCACGCGTTGATCAGTGCCAGCGGGGAGAGCACCACCGTTTGCAGCCTGCGAACCAGGTCCTCGGAGTTCTGCGCGTTGCGCAATTCCGGCGTCCACAGGATGCCCGAGAAGCCCATATTGACTACGCCGCGGATGAACTCGCGATGGTCGTAGAGGTCGCTATAGAGGACGAAGGGATAGGGCGCCGCCAGCGCGCCCGAAGAGCGGACCAGGCCGTAGGTGCGCTGCTTCCGGGCGTCGAAGATGCCCTGGATCGTGTCCTGGTAGCACAGGCCGAACAGACAGTGCATCTGCTCGCCATCGGCGCCGGAAGGGAACGACGCAATCTCGGGCCACGACCAGTTGCCGGTGAAATCGGAGTTGTCGCACTCGTCGAGTTTGTAGCCGGAAACGCCGATGGCCACGTGTTCCCGCGCATGGTAGTCGGCGAAGATCCGGCGCGCTTCGGGATCCAGAAAATCGGGCACCAGCCCGCCCCACACTTCGTAGTCTCCCGAGTGCGCCGCCAGCGCCTGGTGGATCGGCGATGCCGGGTTGGTGAAGGCGTGCTCCCACAGATTCAGGCGGTACGACTTCGACGCCAGTTCCCGCGCCATTCCGGCCGGATCCGGGAACTTCTTGTCCCAGACGTAGGTGCAGGAATAGGCGTGGGTCTGCCAGCCAGGTTCCAGACCGATCACGTCGCACGGGACCCGGCGCGCGCGGAACTCCGCGGCGAGCCCGAGGGTCGCGTCCTGGTCGAAATCGCCCTTGACGCGATACCACATCCCGAGACCCCAGCGCGGCGGGAGCGTTCCTCCCCCGGAAAAGAGGTTATAGCGCTGCACGGCGGAGCGCATGGTGGGTCCGGCGAACACGTAAACGTCCACGCCTTCGGCTTCGGGGATCTCGACCAGCACCTCGCTGGCATCCTGGAAGCGGTAACGGCGGTACGCCGCCGGGAGCGCGTCCACTCCGGCCGCATCTCCTCCCTCGGCGGAGGGGACTGCGGCGCCCCGGCGCTGCTTGCCGCCGCAATAAAACGTGGCATAGCGCGCCGTATCGATGAGCACGCCATAGCCCGCGGTGGTCACGTAGAACGGAACCGGTGCGTGCGAATCGCCCGTGTCCATCTTGGGATCGGCGTTGACCCGCAGCCTCTTCTTGAGGCCGCGCTGAATCATCGACTGCAACTGCAGTCCGAGGCCGTACACGAGTTCGTTGGGCCGCAGCGGGATGCGGACCAGGTAGCCGCGGCGCGATCCCGTGCCTGTGACCGCGACCGGGCAGGCGCCCGCGGCGGGCAGAGCGGAGAGCCCGGCTTCCGCCGCCGGATGCCGCCGCGTGGTCACGGGCGTGATCTTCTCCGGGGCGCCGAAGCGGAATCGCCACACGCCCGGGTGCACGCGCTCGGGTGCGGAGCCCGCCTGCGCGTTCGCGCTCTCGCTCTGCAGAAGTGTGCCGGCTCCGGCCGCGCCCAGAAAACTTCGCCGTTTCATACCCATCTCGTTCTCAAGTTTACGCCAGCGCCCGGCGCGGGAATCCGGCGCGAGGCAGGGTGATATGTTGGTCGGTGCGATGAGAACCATCCTGGCAGTTATCCTCTTCACGGCATTTGCGGGCGCGGCCGACTGGCAGATCGGTCCCTTCCTTCGCCCCGCCGAAGGCAACCCGGTCATCGCACCCCTGAAGCAATCCCTCTTCAACTGCCCGATGCGCGGCCGCCCGGTACATTGGGAAGCGCTGCATACGTTCAACCCCGCGGCCATCGTTCGCGGCGGCAGGGTCTACGTGATCTATCGCGCCGAGGACGATAGCGGCGAAATGCGCATCGGCCTCCACACCTCGCGGCTGGGCCTGGCGGAAAGCACGGATGGCATCCACTTCACGCGGCGCGCCACGCCGGTACTCTATCCCGATACGGACAGCCAGCGCGAGCGGGAATGGGAGGGCGGCTGCGAAGACCCACGCATCGTCGAGAGCGAAGACGGCACCTACGTGCTCACCTACACGCAGTGGAACCGCAAGAAGACCGACGCCGCGATCGCCACCTCCAGGGATCTGGTCCGGTGGACCAAGCACGGTCCGGCGCTCGGGAGCGATGGCAAGTACGGCGCGCTCTCCTACAAATCGGCCGGGATCGTCTGCTCGCTGCGCGGCGGCCGCCTCAAAGCCGTGAAGATCCGCGGCAAATACTGGATGTATTGGGGCGAGATCACGATCCGCCTGGCGACCTCCGAGGATCTCATCCACTGGACCCCGGTCGAGGATTCGCATGGCGATCCCGTGATCGTGCTCGCCAAACGCCCGGGGCACTTCGACAGCTCGTTCCCCGAAGTAGGCCCGCCGCCGGTTCTGACCAGCCGGGGAATCGTGGTCCTGTACAACGGCAAGAACGCCCCCTCGGACGGGGATCCGCAGCTTGGCGCCAACGCCTACGCCGCCGGCGAGGCGTTGTTTGCCGCCGATGATCCGGCCAGGCTGATCGCCCGCACGGACACTCCGGTGTTCCGTCCCGAGATGCCGTTCGAGAAGACCGGCCAGTATGCCGCGGGCACCACTTTCACCGAAGGCCTGGTCTATTTCAGGAACCGGTGGTTTCTCTATTACGGGTGCGCGGACTCGCTGGTCGGCGTCGCGATCTCCGCCCGCTGACGTACCGTCGGCCTCCGGCCGACCTTTGGATCGATCCGCAATCCACCCCCCGCTAGTAAATCAGGTCGCGGCGCTTAATTGTGGGGCGATCGTCGCCCGTGGACGTGCCGGGCCTGCCGGTGGCGCGATGCAGCGCCGGACGCGACGCATCCTCGGTCTTGTGCAGCGCCTGCTGGTCGATCAGGCGGTCGCGGATGGAAGCGTACTCGCTGGTGGTCACCACATACTGCGGTTTGTCCGGCAGGATGCGGGCGATCTCGCGCTCGGTCTTCGCGATGCGGTCGGCGTCCATCGGGTGCGTGGAGAAAACGCGGTCCACCACGCCTGGCTGCCGGCGATTCAAGGACTCGATCTTCTCGAAGACGGAGATCGCGCCGTTAGGGTCGTACCCCGCGGCGTACATGTATTGCACGCCCAGGTAATCGGCCTCGGACTCGTCCTTGCGGCTCAAGTGCAGAAACGCCGCCGGCAGCGCGAGGCCCGCGGCTTGCCGCGCCGCGTATCCGCCCCAGCCGCCCAGCAGGACGCTCGCCGGCATCCCGGCGATTCCCGCCAGTTCCGATTTCGTAGCCTGGCAGGTCATGTGACGCGCGGCCACGTGCGCGATTTCGTGCGCCATGGCGGCGGCGAGTTCGTCCTCTTCACTGGCGATCTTCATCAGCCCCGTGTAGACGAAGACGTAACCGCCCGGCAGCGCGAACGCGTTCGGCGCGTCGCCTTCCACAATCTGGAAGCTGAACGGGATCTTCGCGTCCGAGCTGCGCACCAGGTTCTGCCCCAGGCGATTGACGTACTCGGTGATCAGGGGATCGTCCACCAGCTTCGCCTGCTTCTGCACTTCCCGGGCAAGCTGCTTGCCGAGCGCCATTTCCTTTTCGAACGAGTAGAAGTTGATGCAGTTGCCGACCTTGCGGCTGCCGATCCGGTTGACGTCGTCTTTGGGTTTTTGGGCTGACACGGAGACCGCACCCGCCCCCAGAATCAAGGACACCACCGCCAGCCTGCGCACCCTCGCTGCCATAAAGCCATTATTAACGTATCGTAGGTAGAGTGGGTAATCAAGAAATGCAAACTTGTGCGGCGGCGCTGCCTTTGTGGGAGCGTTACGCCGATCAGTTCCCGGTGCGGGAGAACCTGATCTACCTGAACCACGCGGCGGTGGCGCCGCTACCGAAGCGGACCGCGGAGGCCATTCGCCACCTCGCCGACGACTGCCTGAACTGGGGCAGCTACCACTACTCCGAGTGGCTGGATACCTACGAAGGAATCCGGCGGTCGGCGGCGCAACTGATCCACGCTTCGCCGCAGGAGATCGCCCTGGTCAAGAACACCTCCGAGGGCATCGCCACCATCGCGATGGGGCTCGACTGGAAGCTGGGCGATCGTATCGTCGGTTTCACCGAGGAGTTCCCGGCCAACCTCTACCCCTGGAAGCGCCTGGAGGCAAAGGGCGTATCGGTCACTTGGCTGTCCATCTACGATCCGCTGGAACGGATCGAGGACGCCGTCCGCGGGGCACGGCTCCTGGCCATCAGCTTCGTGAATTTCCTCTCCGGATACCGCGCACCTATTCAAGCGATCGGTGAGATTTGCCGCCGTAACCACTGCATTTATTTCGTAGATGCGATTCAAGGGCTCGGCGCATTTCCACTCGATGTCGAAGCCTGTAAGATCGACGCCCTCGCCGCCGATGGCCACAAATGGCTACTGGGGCCGGAAGGCTGCGCCATCCTCTACATCCGGCGCGAGTTACAGGAGCGCGTGGAACCGGTGGAGTTCGGCTGGACCAACGTGGCCGGCTACGCCGACTACGCCTCCCGCGACATGACCCTCCGGCAGGATGCGGGCCGGTATGAGTGCGGGACGCTAAATACCGTAGGATCCTTTGGTTTAAAGGCTTCGCTTGATTTCTTACTTGAGGTCGGGACGGGAGAAATCGCCCCGGTTGTCCAAAATCTGGGCGACCGGATCGCCGCCGGGGTACAGGCCAAGGGCTACGAAATTCTGGGAAGCCGCACCCCCGAATCCGGCGCTGGCATCGTCAGTTTCCGCAAGCCGGGTGTGGACGCTGCGGTGGCCATGCGCGCGCTCCGCGAACACCGGGTCGTGGTGGCACCGCGCGCCGGGTGGATTCGCACCTCCCCGCACTTCTACATCCCCCCCGCCGAAATCGACCGGATGATCGAAGTCCTGCCGTGAAGCGCGCCCCGCTAGCCGCGTTCCTGGGACTTCAGGCGCTATTGTCCTTCTGGAACCTGGGTCTGCTTTCGCCCTGGGGCGACGAAGCCGCCACCCTGGCGCTGGTGAGCCACAGCGCGGGGTACGCCGTCCAAATGGCGGCGACGGACGTGCACCCGCCGGCGTTCTACCTGATGCTGTGGGTCTGGCAGCGCCTCCCGCTGGGGATGGAACCGGCGGTGCAAGCGCGCGTGCTCACAGTGCTGCTGGCCCTGGCCGCCACCCTGGCGGCGGATCTCATGCTTGGCTCGCGTCTGGCTCCGCGGGCGCGGGTGTGGTTTCTGGCGCTGTGGTGCTGCTCGCCCTGCCTCCTTCTGTATGCGCGGATGAGCCGGTCGTACAGTATGCAGGCGCTGGTGACCATCCTCGCGGCGGGATGCCTGCTCCGCTGCCTGGAGGATACGCGCCGCAGGCTCGTGGTTGCCACCGCGATCGCTCTGCTGGCGGCGCTCTACACCCACTACGTCCCCGGACTGGCACTGTCGGCGGCGGCGAATCTAGCGCTGCTCCGGCGCCGCCGCTGGCGCGATCTTGCCCTGCTGGACACCATCGTTGCGGTGGGATTCCTGCCCTGGGCGGTGTGGTTGCTGCGCTCGCTGGAAGCCTGGAGCCGGGGCGGCGCGGGGTACGCCGCCATCGGGGGCGGCGCCGAGTACGCGCTCAAGCTGGCTTATTGGGCGATGTCGTTCCTCGCCGGCGAGGCGATCCCGGACCCGGTGCTGGCGATCGCCATCCTGGCCGCTCCGCTGGTGCTGGCCTGCCTGTGGCGCGGGCGCCGGTGCGATCCGGCGCTGTTCGCGCTTACCGCGCTGCTGGCGCCGATCGGCTTCATCGCCGTGGCCCGCTGGGTGGCTTACCCGTTCATCCCCGCGCGCGTAATCTTCCTGTTGCCGCTGATGCTCGCGCTGGCCGCGGCGGGCGCCGCCGAATGGCGCCGCGCGGGAACCGCCGTCTGCGCCCTCATGCTGGCGCTTTCGCTATCGGGCGCCTGGTGCTACTTCCACGAAATCGGCTTCCGCAACAAGCAATACCCGATGCCCATGCGCCAGATCGCCGCGCTCATGGAGCCCGGTTCCCTGCCCCTGGTGGACGCCACCAATTCCGATCCCTTTGCGCTGGACTACGCGCTGGGACCGGCACGCAAGGTCTGGCGCACAACAGAGCCGGAGACCTCGGCGCGCCTGAAGGACCCTTCTTTGCGCGCGGTCTGGTTCCTGCGCAACACGCACGATGTTTCGCGCGATTCGCTGGATGCCAGGTACGAGGCTCAACTGGAGCGTTCCATGCGGCTGGTGAGCGTGCGCCGCTACCAGCCCTTCACCCCGCTGGAGCGCCGCCTGATGCACGCGCTCGGCATGAAGGACGCGCCCGAGTACTTCAGCGAGCTGCTCGAGTTCCGCAGATAGGTAGCGCGCGGCCACTGTTACCGGCTCAGGAAGCCGGCGATGAGCCAGAGATTGCGCACCTGCCGGTAGCCCAGGTTCTCCGGGATGGCGGTGAGGAAGAGGCGCGTCAGGTAGCGCGGTTCGTGGGAGCCGGGATCCGCCATCTCATGCAGCACCACGGCCGCGATCGAAAGCACCATGCCGGTGCCGGCGCTGGCCAGCAGCACCACCACGCCCAGGGCGGGCGGAACCCAGCCGGCCGCCACGCCCGCGGCGGCGGCGAGCAGCGCCAGGGTCTCCACCACGGGGCGTATCACGCGCATGCAGAACAGGCCGGCGAATTCGCGCGAACCCGCCGCGCGGTAGCGCAATCCGGCGGCAAGCTGCGCCTGATCGTAGCGCAACTGATTGCGGACATCGGCCAGGGTCGCGGGCGCGGCGGTCCAACTCACCGGAGCGGGCAGAAAGCGGATCTGCCGCTTGCCGCCGTGCAGGTCCAGAAACAGTTCCAGCAGACCGCGGCGGAAGCCTCCGGCGGCGATCGCGCTTTCGCGCTTGATGAGCATGCAACAGCCCGGCATGGGCACGAATCTGCGCCAGCGCGCGAAGGCGGCGCCGCGCACCATCCACCGGCGCAGCGATTCAAGGGCGCCGATTCTTCCGGCGAAGCCCTCGGCCGGCGCCGGGGCCGCCAGGCCGCACACCGCCACGGTATCGTCCCAATTCTCCAGCAGCGGACGGATCAGCCACAGCAGCCACTCGGGAACGAACTCCGCGCGCGGATCCACCAGCCCCAGCACGGGAAATTGCGCCGCGTTGATGGCAGCGTTGTAGCTGTCGGGGTCGCCGCCGGCTTCTTTTTCCACCACCAGCAGCTTGAGCGGATCGCGCGAGACGTAGTAGGCGCGCACAGGCTGCGCGGGCAGTTCGCCGCCCGGGGTGCGCTCCCTGGGTACGAGTCGGAGTTCGTCGATCCATTGGCTGCGCGCCGCATCCGAGGGTCCGTCCAGCACCAGCACCAGTTCGTGCTTTCCGTAGTGGACGTCGAGCAGGCGGCGCACCAGGGAGCGCGCCTCCGGCGTGGCTTCGCGCGCCACCGTGAGCACCGACACGCCGGGCACCAGAGGCGATTTCAACAGCACGCTCAGGTAGGAACTGGAAGTGTCGCGCAGCAGGCGCCGCAGTTCGTTGGCCCCCTTCACGAGCGCGAACAGGCCGGCCGCGCCCAACACCAGCAGGAATGCCGCCGCCAGCGCCAGCGCCAGATTCAACAGCATCGCCGGATCGGCCATCACGCCCCTCCCCTGGACCGGTCGAGGTTCTCCCGCGCGGCGCGCGCGGCCCTGTCCTCGCCGGCGGCGAGTTCGCGCAGCACCATGGGACCTTCCGGCGGGATGTGAAGCAGCGCCTCGGCGGCGAGGCGCGCGCCCTCGATCGGCTCCTGCCGCAGGCGCACGGCCAACTTTGGGAGCGCCTCGGCGAGTTTGAGCCGCCCGGCCGCGGCGATGGCGAGGTAGCGCACCTCGGCGTCGTCATCGTCGAGTGACCGGCAGATCGCGGCGCGGCTGTCGGGATCCGGCGCCGCTATGGGCGCCAGCCTCAGCGCCAGGACGCGGATTTCGCGGTCGCGGTGGTCCAGGAACCGGCGCAGGTGCTCGATCGGAATCGCCCGCTCCCATGCGGCCAGGATCTCGAGCGCGGCGCGCACGTACTCGCTCTGCCCGGAGCCGAGAACCTCCGGTACCGCTTCGGCGGACAGCATCATGGCGTGACGCCGAAGCTCTTCGGTAAGGACGGCGCGGATGAAACGGTTCGGACCCAGGGCCAGCAGGAGCACGTCTTCCACATCGGTCTGGATTCCGGTCTGCGCCAGGCCCCGCGCCGCCGAGAGCCGGATTTCATAGTCCGGATCTTCGAGCGCGCGGCTCATCATCTCTCCGGCCACGCGGCGGCAGGGCTCGTAGTAGCTGACAAACGCCAGCCGGGCCATGGCCTTGCGGCGGCGCATCAGTTCGCCGCGGCCGCCCTCCTGGCACCAGTCATAGACCAGACCCAGATCCAGCGCCAGGTTGCAGAGCCGGTCGCGCGCCCCCCCGCCAACCGTGCTCTGGAAGCTGAGCAGCGTTTCGATGACCTCCTGGCGGTGGGTGGCCAGATGCTCGCGGATCGCATCGTCCACCGGGCTGCCGGCGAGAAAGCGCACCAGCGCCTGCTGCAGGTCGGGGCGCACGGCGGCAGCCGCGGCGGCTTCCCGGCGGCGGGCGCGGCCGCGGACGATCTGTACAGAGACCAGGGCCGCGAAAGACATCATGGTCAGGCCCAGCAGAGTGATGATGAAATACAATGCGGCGTTGGCCAGCGCGGAGGCGTCCAGGGCCATCATCGCGCCAGCAACCGCTTGAGCCGCGCCACAAGTTCCATGGGGCTGAAGGGCTTCACGACGTAATCGTCCGCGCCCAGCGAGAAGCCGCGAATGACGTCGTTCTCCTGCTGCCTCGCGGTAAGCAGCAGGACGCGTGTATTCATATTTTCGCCGCGGATCGCGGCCAGGACTTCGTAGCCGTCCATGCCGGGCATGTTCACGTCCAGCACCACGGCGTGAGGCTGGAATTTGCGGACGGCCTCGATGGCGGAGCGTCCGTCCACCGCCTGCTCGCACTGCATGCCGAAATTCTCCAGCGTCATGCGCACCAGGGTGAGCACGGTGGAGTCGTCGTCGGCGATCACCACGCGCGGGCGGGCCACCGGGCTTGCCGGCAGCGCCTGCGCCGCGGGGCGCTCTCCCGGCGCCCAGGAAATGGCCAGGCTGAGCCGTACCAGCGCCTCGTCGGGCTGCCAGGAGTCCATCAGGAATTCGCGCGCCAATGCCTGCACCGCCGGGTCCAGCCCCAGCAGGTGGTCGCGCACGCCCACCAGCACCACCGGCAGCCGCGACACGGCCGACGCCGGATCCAGCCACGCCGCCCCGCTACCGTCGGAGCGCACGTAGACCACCGCCAGGTCGCAACCGGCAAGCGATACCGGCTCGGGCGGCTTGTCCAGGTCGAAGAATGCCGGGCGCGCATCCACACGTTCCAACGCGGCACACAGCCGCTGGGTCTCGTTGGCGGGCAACCCGGCGACCGCGATCACCTTCCCGGTGAGCGACTTGATGATCGTTTCCGGCACCGCCGTATCGCGCGCCTCGCGAGGGCTGGTGAAGGCCAGCACGAGGTTGGTGAGGGTTTCGCGCAACTGCGCGGCATCGATCGGCCGCTCCTGCAGGACGCCTTCGACCTCGCGCGCCAGGCGGCTGATCGCGCTATACCCAAGCAGCCCTCCGGTGCCGATCCACTGGTGGACCGCGCGTCCCGCGTTATAGGGGTTGAACTCCCCGTCCAGGTCCAGCAGCAACTGCCGGGAACGCTCCTGCCCCTCCTCGAGGAAACGGCGCCGCAGCGCGGCCAGTTCCGCGCCGGACACGTGTTCGGTTTCTCCCCCCTCGCCGGCGGGTACCGGCACGGCAGCGGGCTGTTGCGCGTCGCCCCGGCTGTCGATCAGGGTGCGGATGCGCTGCCCTAGCGTACGCGTGTCGATGGGCTTGGTGATGTAGCCGTCGCAGCCCGCGTCGATCGCCTTCTGCTCGTCGCCCTTCATGGCGAAAGCCGTGAGCGCCACCACGATGATGTCGCGCGTGGACTCGTCCTGCTTGATGCGCCGCGTCATCTCCAGACCGTCCATGCCGGGTAACTGCACGTCGGCAAGGATCAGGAGAGGGCGGTAGCCACGTAGCAATTCGAGGGCTTCCTCCGCGCTGGAGGCGGTCAACACCTTATAGCCCTCGTTCACTAACAGAATTCGCGTCAACTTCAGGTTGACGGGCGTGTCGTCGACTACCAGTATGGGCTCGCCAGCCATTCGAGTACCTATTGTAGCCGATCCCGATCGCGGAACAGCGTTAACCAGGATAGAGCAAAGTTAGGGCATGCGGGGCTGCGCGGTGGTCCCCAGGGGCAGTTCGGCGAAGAAGATGCTGCCCCGCCGGGGGGCGCGGCGGACTCCCACCGAGCCGCCCTGCGCCTCCACCAGGTGGCGGGTGAGGGCCAGTCCCAACCCTGTGCCGGGTTCGCCGGCGGTGCCGCCGGAAAGCTGGCTGAACTCCTGGAAAAGACGTTTGTAATCGGCTTCGTCGATGCCCGTACCGGTGTCTTCCACTTCCAGGCGGAAGCGATCCGCCCCGGCCGGCAGAACCCGCACGGCGATGGCCCCGCCCGCGGGCGTGAACTTGATCGCGTTGGAAATGTAGTTGTAGATCACCTGCTTGAACCGGGCTCCGTCGAGCACGACCTCCAGCCCGGCCGGCACATCCACGGAAAATTGCAGCGTTTTTTTCTCCGCCAGCGGGCGGAGTACGTCGCGGACCTCGGCGACCAGGTCGCCCACGCAGTGGCGGTCCGGGTGGAACTCCATGCGCCCGGCCTCGACCTTGGAGATGTCCAGGATGTCGCCGATCAGCCGCAGCAGGTGGCGCGCGCTGGTGAGGATGTCGTCCAGCACGTCGCGCTGCGTCTCCTGGATTGGACCCAGCTTCTCGTCGTGAAGCAGTTCGCTGAATCCGATGATGCCGTTCAGCGGCGTGCGCAATTCGTGCGACACCGCGGCCAGGAAGCGGCTCTTGGCCAGCGTGGCCCCCCGCGCCGCCTCCAGGGCGCGAGCCAACTGCTCGTTGCGAATGCGCAACTCCATGGCGTATTGCTCCACCTTGCGGGCTGCCATGGCGGCCAGGTTGCGCTCCGTAATATCCAGCACCGACCGCACCGTGCCGGTGACTTCACCGTGCTGATTGTGAATCAGGCTCTCGCGGATTTCGACCGTCAGGTGAGTGCCGTCGTCCAACTGGTACTCGCACTCGAACGGCGCGGTTTCGGCGCCGTCGGCAATGCGGCGCAGCGTGGCCTCGCGATGCGCCTGCCGGTCGCCGGGCGCCACGAAATCCCACGCCGGACGTCCGATGATGCCGTCCGGTTCGGCACGCAGCAGCACGCCCGCCGCCTGGTTGACCCGGCGGATGGTTCCTCCGGCGTCGGTCTCCTGGTAAGGCACCGGGGCGCGATCGAAAAGTTCGCGGTAGCGCGACTCGCTTTCGCGCAGTTCCCGCTCCCGGTCGCCGAGCAGGCGGGCCGCATTTTCCAGTTCCTGGCCCAGCGTCGCGATTTCGTCGGTGCCCCCGTGCATCGGTCTGAGCGGCAGGCCATGTGCCAGGCGATGCGCGTTCTCTTCCACCAGCCGCAAACGCCCCACCATCTTGCCGATGAGCAGCAACAGCACCAGTACGGCAATCATCGGCCCGGCGGTGGCGCACACCAACAGCGTGCGGAAGAGACCGTTGCGCGCCCGGTCGCGGCGGGCGCGGACCTGCGAAAACCGGCGTTCCTCGGTTTCGCCGAGGGCGTTCAGCCGGGCATAGAGCTCGGCGCGCGCGGCGCGGGCGGCGGCCAACCCGTCAGGCCGGCGCGAGTCGCGGATCCCGTCTAATCGCACGATGATGGCGGCGGTATCGCGAAGAATGTCCTCGATCGCCTCGCGCGAGCCGGGATCGCCGCTGATGGCCGCGGAAAGCCGCGACTGAACCTCGGCCGTTCTGCGCCGCGCCGCTTCGTAAAGGTCCCGGAAACGCGGGTCCGAATCGGCTACATAAGCGGCCACATCGGTCTGGGCATCAACCAGCGCCCCGCGCAGGTCCGCGAGTTCGAGGCGGACTTCGTAAGCCCGCGCCAGCACATCGTCGGTGGCGCGCAGTTCCTGCTCCGCCCGGTAGACGAAGTACAGGGCGGCAAACAACGTGGCGATCGGGACAACCAGCAGCAGCAGCCCCTTGGCTCGCAAGGGGGCCTGCCACCAGAACGATGGGTGGACCGGCGAGCCTGGCTCCATGAGCCTCTATTCTAACCGTCCACCGTTGAAATGGGGCACTCCCATCTGAAAACCCCGGGCGCCTAGGCGCGCCAGTTCACACCGACGTTCAGCGTCTTGCGGCAATATTCGAAGCTGCGCACCAGGTCGATGCGCTGCTGCTCCTTCAGCGCCTCCAGCATCACTTCCGGCCGCTTTCCCGGCACGTCTTCCACCACCATCGCGCCCAGAAACGGACGCCCCGTCTTTGCCCACGCCACGAAGCGCGCGAACTCCCACGCCGGCATCTTGGGAAACGCCTTCCAGAAATCCGGCTCCAGGTAGTTCATGAACCGCGGCGGCCGCCCCGTGATGATCTCCAGTTGCATCGTGGATTTCGGACAACGCCGGCGGAACTCGGCCACGAAACGCGGCAGGTCCAGGATGCCGTCCCCCATCGCCACCCACTGCCCCGCGGCGCCCTTCGGCGTCTCAAAGACGATGGAATCGCGCACGTGCGTGGTCACCGCGTACGGCGCCAGGATCTCCAGCGTGACGAACGGGTCCTCCACGCACCACAGCGGATTGCCCGTGTCCAGACACGCCGCCACGAAGTCCTTGCCGGATTCTTCGATCACCGTGCGCAACTCGCGCGCCTGCATGTCGCCGGCGTGATTTTCGAGCGCGATCTTCACCCCGAGGTCCATCGCTTCGCTGCGCACGCCGCGGAACAGCTTGATCGTAGTCTCCATGCAGGCCTCGATCGGCAGCGGTCCCAGCCGGTCGTCGCTCGACCCCATGAAGCAGCGCATCGCCTTCGACCCCACAGCCTTGGCAACGCGCAGGCCTTCGAGGATCTGTTCGCGCGCCGGACGTCCCTTCTTGTTGAAGCTCTTGCTGGTCTCGCAGATGCACCCCATGCCGCTATCGATGGAGATGTTGAGCTGCGCGGCGCGGTCCTTCACCTTTTGCAGATTGGCCGGATCCAGCCCGCCGTAATCGCCCAGCGCGGAGAACTGGATCGTGTCCAGTTTCTGCTGGCCGGCGAAATCCAGCAGTTGCATGCCGTTGAACTTGAACGCGCGCAGCGAGTAGGTATCGAACCCGAGTTTGACCGGAACTTCTTCGGCCGCGGAGGCCGTCGAAATCGCCGCCGCGGCGGCGGGGAGCGTTTGCAGGAAGGTACGGCGGAACATTGCTTCACTGTATCACTCCGGGATTCACCGCCCCGTCCCCGCGCCCGCGCGAACCCGCGCTATCGCACCACCAGCACCGTGCCCTCGTGCGCCTTGAGCGGCACCTCCAGAGCCGCCTGCTTCCCGTGGCTCGCGCCGCTCCACAGGTCCGTCACCTCGCCCGGGCGCGCGAGTTTCACCGGGATCTTCGCCGCTTCGTCCGCCCAGTTGAAGACGCACACCAGCGTGCGATCTTTCAGCTTCACAATCCCCACCTTGAGGCTCTCATCGGCGAACTCGGCGGCCACTCCCGTAGGCGGCAGCAGTTTCTTCAGCATCGCCAGACGCTCCGGCGGCAGCGCGCTCAAGTCGTCGCCCGAAAGCACCAGCCCGCCCGATGCCAGCACCGCGGTCGCGTGGAACCGGTACTCCTCCTCGGGCAGGTTTCCACTCAGCGTCAACGCGTCGGGATCGTTCCACCACAGCCTGCCGTTCTGCCAGTTGCGGCTCAGGTTCTGCCGCGCAGTCTTGGAGAAGCGGTCCCAGCGGCGGCTGATATCGTCGGAACTGCGCGACCCGTGGATCAGCCCGAAGCTGCCCCATACAGGATGGTTGCAGCCCAGGATGAAGCTGTCGCCCGCGCCGCGCAGCACCGCCTCCATGCCGCGCCGGTAGGCTTCGATGCGGGTCGCCTTCGGATCGTACAGCTTGCCTCCGTGCATCGCGCCCCAGAAATTCGCGTCGAGCTTGAAGTAGGTCACGCCCCACTGCTGCCGCATCGTGCGGAAGACGCTCTCCAGGTGCTTCTGCACCGCCGGATTCGTGCCATCCAGCGCGTACCACGGCCCGCGCCGCCATCCCTGGAACGTCACTTTATCGGCGGACAGCGGTTTGCCGTCGTCGCCTTTCATGAACCAGTCCGGATGCTGCTGGAAGATGTGGCTGCCTGCCTCGGCGATGAACGGAGCCACCCAGATCGCCGGCTCGAAGCCCTGCTTGCGAATGGCCTGGAGCACGCCCTGCACGTCGCCGCCGAACGCCTTGCCGGTCTCCAGCCAGTCGCCCATCGCGGGCTGATAGCCGTCGTCGAGTTGCACGTACTTGAGCTGCGGAACGTCTTTCGCGATCGCACTGAGGTTGTCCATCACGTTCTTCGCGGTGACGCGCGGACCGAAGCAGTACCAACTGCACCAGCCCGCCGGCGGATGCGGAAAGCGCAGCGGCGGATGGTTCACCGCGACGCGGTCCGCCAGTTTCCCGAGCAGCGCCGCGCGATTCCCTCCGCTCGTGTACAGGAACTCCTCCATGTCCCACGATTCCCCGGGCGCGAGCGCCAGCCCCTCGGTATCCAGCACCACCTCGATCGATTTCGGCCGCAGGTAGAAGCGCCCGTTGAAGCGACGGCAACTGGTGAACCCCAGCAGCATGGTTTCGCCGCCGGGCGGAGTCAGGGTCATCATGCCGGTGACGACCGTGGCGTCCGCCGGCTGCGGGATCTTGTAATGCTTCAGCTCGTTGTAGGCCAGGTCCACCGGATGGCCCAGGGTTCCCGCCGTCTGGCTCAGCATCTGGAAGCTCTCGCCGTAGAGCGCGGTCGCGTCCGGCAGATCGTGCGCGATCCGAAATAGCGCCACCTCCTTGACGTGCACCACGGTCCCGCCGGTGTTGGTGATTCGCGCGCGATAGAGATCGCCATCGCGCCGCCCGGTGAACTTCACCGCGGTGGACGGCTCAACCGTGCGCACCTCGTGCGGCGCCTTCCAGACGTCGAGCGTAGGCGCGGGCGCGGCGGCGAGCCCCGCGGCGCAGCAGAACAGGATCGCGGTTTGACGGATCATCCCCAATACTGTAACGCCGGGCACCTCACGAACAGCTCGCGGGACTACAATGCCAGGTACATGCCCTCGGTCTTCCGTACCCTCACGGTGGCGATCCTCTGTCTCCCCGCGTTCGCCCAAGTCCCGGTCACGATCACGGCGCACCCGTCGTCGCCCGGCACGGCGATCCCCGCCGACTTCATCGGACTCAGTTTTGAATCCGGCTCGCTGGCTTCCGCAACGTCCTTCCCCGCGGAGAATCCGATGTTCCGCCAGATGCTCGCGCAGATCGGCCCCGGGATGCTTCGCTTCGGCGGCAACTCGGTAGACAAACTGACCGGCTGGCAGGCCTCGCCGCGCACGGCGTCGACGCCGACCAGCGTCCTCGCCACCAGCGATGTGGACCGCATCGCGGCGCTTGCCCGCGCGGTGAACTGGAAGATCCTCTACTCGGTGGGGCTCGGCACCGCCGACGCCGCCAGCGATGCGGGCCAGGCGCAATACGTCGCCTCCACCGCCGCCGACGTCCTCTACGGTTTCGAAATCGGCAACGAGCCCGACCTCTTCCACTCCAACGGACTGCGCCCCTCCACGTACAACGTGAACGACTACCTCGCCGAATGGCAGCGCTACGCCGACGCCCTCCAGGCCCAGGTGCCCAACGCCGTCCTCACCGCCAGCGCCGCCGCCGGGTCCATCACCACGTGGACCGCCACCGTCGCCTCGAAGATCGGGCCGCGGCTTGCGCTCCTCACCCAGCACCTGTACCCGCTGGCGCCTACCTCGGCGGTCCCCTCCACCGCCGCCAACGTTGCCAGCATCCCGCACATCCTGGGCACCACCGCGCACAACACCGAGGACACCAACGGCGCGCTGCTCTACAACATCGCCTCCGGCGCCCACCTCCCGTGGCGCATGGCCGAAACCAACTCCTGCTACAACGGCGGCGAAAAGGGTGTCAGCAACGTTCACGCCTCCGCGCTGTGGGGCGTGGACTACATGTTCACGCTGGCCGCGCACTCCGCCGCGGGCGTTAACTTTCACGGCGGCGGCGCCGGCAACTACACCCCGATCGCGGTCAGCGGCAGCCAGGTCTCCGCGCGCCCCCTATACTACGCGCTGCTGTTTTTCCGCGCCGCCGCGCGCGGAAGAATCGTGCCGGTGGACGTCGCCGCGCCGGGCATCAACGTCACCGCCTACGGCGTGCTCGATCCCGACGGCAGCCTGCGGGTGGTAGCCGTGAACAAGGACCTCGCGCAGGATGCCGCCCTCACCATCGCACCCGGTCCCGGCTACCGGACCGCGCTCGCCGTGCGGCTCTCCGGACCCTCGCTCGATGCCGTGACCGGCACCACGCTGGGCGGCGCCGGCGTGCTCACCGACGGCACATGGCTCCCCGCCGCGCTCGAATCCGCGCAACTCTCCGGCGCCACTTACTCGACCACCGTGCCCGTGGGTGGCGCCATCCTGATCGACTTCGCCAGCGGCGCCCTCGCCGCGGGCAATGCCGCCGGCGGTCAGCCCGAAGCCGCACCCGACGGCTTCGTCTCCGCCTACGGACAGGGCCTCTCAATCGTCGCCGCCGGCGCAACTTCGCCGTCCTACGGCACGACCCTCGCCGGCGTGAACGCGACCTTGACCGACGCCTCCGGCACCGCGCGTCCTGCTTCCCTGGCCTACGTTTCTCCGTCGCAGGTGAACCTGCTCGTGCCCTCCGACGCCGCGCCGGGCACCGCGACCCTGACCATCGGCGGTGCGTCCACCACGCTGAGGATCGCGCCCGTGTCGCCCGGTCTGTTCCAACTCAACACCGCCCACGTCGCCGCGGCGCTGGCCGTGCGCGTGGCCAACGGGCAAGCCACACAGACCCCGGTCCCGGTTTTCGATTGCTCCAGCGGTACCTGCCGCACAGTGCCGATCGCGCTCGACGCGCAATCCACCGTGTACCTGAACCTGTACGCCACCGGCGTCCGCCACGCCGCGGCCGTCACCTGCACCGTCGGCGGCGTGGTCCTGCCGGTAAGCTTTGCCGGCGCGCAAGGTACCTATCCTGGGCTGGATCAGATCAACGTCGCGCTGCCCGCCTCGCTGCGCGGAGCGGGCGAAGTGGACGTGGTGGTGACGGCGGACGGCAAGGCGTCCAACGCCGTGCGGATCGCGATTGCGCCGTAGGCTATCACCCTGCTTGCCCTATGAAGAAGACGCTCCACATTGATGAGGTCATTCTTCGCGATGCGAAGAATGCCTGCGGTGCGTCGACGGATGCGGAAACCCTCGGAACGGCCTCGAAGCTCTGATCCGGCATGCGGCTTACGAGAGGCTGCGGAAGCTCCGGGGTAGCGAGCCTGGGGCGAGAGACGTGCCAATGCACAAGCCTTTGAGTCGCAAAACAAGAACAATGTTCTGATGGGCCTCGGAGCCGGGGTTCGCTTCCTTGCGCACCGGACGCATTACGCCGGGATCGGGGATCCTGACGGACGGAGTCGCTTCTTAGAGCCGTACGACCTCATCTACCGGGTTCCGGCTATCGCTCGCGCGGAGGTCGCTGAATTCGTACGCTCCCACAAGTTACACGGTAAAGGCATTGCGTGGATCGACGCGCACCTGCTTGCTTCCGCCCTCGTCGCCGGGCACGTCGCTTTGGACGGCAGACCGGCATCTGGCCAGACTGGCGGGTGAACTCGGAATCGAATACCCGACGCGCCGCCCCTGACGACGCAGGCCAGGCCTATGCCGCGACGCACGATTGCGCATGGGCTGTACTCTGCGATAGACAGCGTTTTCCTGCTGGCACCGGCAACTTCTCACCAACGGCGACTACGCGAGCGAGTGGCTGGCCGGGGCTGCGGAATTCGCGCCGGTTGG
>JAFDVU010000162.1 GCA_018268835.1 Acidobacteriota bacterium
CGATACGCTCGACTACGTCGCCTTCTCCCCCGATAGGTTGTGGCCCTGGGAGGTGCTTATCGCCTTCATCCCGAACGTTCAGTCGTCGTGGCTGGGCCGGGACGAAGAGACCGCGCGGGCGGAACTCGCCGAACGGCTGGCGTCGGCGCCGATCTAGGCGCTGCCCCGCGACAATCACGCCGCCTCCCCGCGCGAAGTGCGGGAACGGTGCACAACCCGCGTGACCGGCGCGGGCGCAGGTCAGCCACAAATCGCGCAGATCGTCCGTATCGTTTCCGCCGGAACATTCGTCCAAGGAAATGTATTGGTGTGCGCGCCACGAGGCGCTACACTGGACACAGCCACGGATGGTCGAAATCGTAATGAGAGCCGCCTGCCTTCCGCTGCTTTTTTTCCTTTCCACCGGTTACGCCGCCGATAGCGATCGGTTTGTGCCCAAGCACCGGCTGACCGGCATCGGGGTGGGACGCGACGACCTCTCCGAAGACCTGCTCGAGGTCCGTACGGACCGCATGATCGCCGCCCAAACCTTCGCCATCATGCGCGAACCGCAGGCCCTCGCCGGCGCGCGCCGCATCACCGGCAGCGCCAAATTGCAGGCCCTGTTCCGCTCCGCCGAACTGGCAAGCGGCTTTCCCGCGCGAGTGATCGAAGCCATCGCCTATCTCGAAAGCTGGGGCGATTCCAGGGCCGAGAGTCCGGCCGGTCCCCGAGGGATCATGCAGATCTCCGCCGCCACCGCCACGACCATGGGGCTGAAGATCACCTATGCGACGCGCTACCGCGTGATCCGCGAACGGGTGGCGGCGAAAGACAAGCGGGGCCGCACCGTGCGCCGCACGGTCACGCGCAGAATTCCGTACCGCGTGCAGGTGCGCGACGACCGCCTGCTGCCGGAGCGCGCCATCCCGGCGGCCGCGCGGTATCTCGCCGGCATGGAGCAGAAGTTCGGAGGCCGCGACTGGGCCATCTTCGGCTATCACTGCGGACAGGGGTGTATAGGCATGCTCCAGGAGATCACACGCAAATCGCGCGGCATCCCCAGAGAGCGTATGAGCGTGGCGCGAATGTTTTTCGCCAACAGCCCCGCCTGGAACCGCGAATTGTACGAAGCCCTGCAGCAGCAGATGCAGCGCGATTACTCACCCACCTACTGGTTCCGGGTCATGCGCGCGGAACAACTGCTCGCCCTATACCGCCGCGACCCGGCCGAATTCGCCCAGCTCGCCGCGGAATACAAGAGCCAGTTCGTCTCCGCCAGCACGCGCGCGCCTCACCGCCTCTCGGTCTGGCTGAAGAAAGAGGACCTGGTCTACCGCAGCGACGACGACATCCGGGCCGGCCTCGGGAACGGCCTGGTTCGCGCGCTCGACCGGCCCGCCTGGTTTGGCTACACTCTCAAACTCGACGGCGATTCCGAATACCTCTCCGAAGTGTCGCCGGCCGCGGCCGGCACCCTGATCTACGTCGCCTTCGAAACCCGCCGCCTGTTCGAGGAGATGCACCCTCGCGGAACCCGCTTCGAACCTCTCACCGTCACTTCGCTGGTGCAACCCGAGGACAGCCTCCGCATGAAGGGCCGGCCGGAGGCCCTCACGCACTGCTCCGGCCAGGTCTTCGATATCGATCACTCCGTGCTGCCGCCCGCCGAACTCGAGTGCCTGCGCTTCGTCCTCAGCGACCTGGGTTGGGAAGGCTATCTCGGCTTCGTCGAGGAGGGGATGGACAACCTGCACATCGGCAGCGCCCCCGCCGCCCGCGACTTCTTCACCAGCGTGTTTCAGGACGCCATCGGCCGCGGCGAAGGTTAACACCGTGGCGCGGATCGCGGCGCAACGTTGATATGGGAGGGGATGGGACGGAGAGGGGGGAGCAGAATCGGGGGGGGAACCGGGACGCGACTCACGAGGTAGCGGGACGGACCGGGCGGTCCGCCCCGCTTGCCACGTTTAGTCCTTCTCGCCTTCTTCGCCGTCGCGGCCTTCGCGCTGCGCCTTGAGACGCTCTTCCTTACGCTTGGCGCGCTCTTCGGCGCGCTTCACCAGTTCGCTACCCACCAGTTCGATCATCGCCTGCTCGGCGCCGTCGCCCTTGCGAGGTCCCAGCCGGACGATGCGGGCGTAGCCGCCGTTGCGCTGGCCGAAGCGGGTACCCAGGGTGTCGAACAGCTTCTTCACCGACTTGGGGGTATTCAGCACCGCCGCCGCCTGGCGCCGCGCGTGCAGCGTGTCCTTCTTCGCCAGTGTGATCAGATGCTCCACAATCGGCTTGACCGCCTTGGCTTTGGGTACCGTGGTGACCACGCGTTCCACGTCGATCACGCTGGTCGCCAGGTTGCGAAGCAGCGCCTTGCGCGCGCCTACGTCGCGCTTCAGTTTATAGCCTGCGTATTGATGTCTCATGCGCTACTCTCCCAGACGCTCCTGCGGAAGTTCTTCCTCGGGGCCGAAATCCGGAACCGGACCGGACGACGGCGGCGATACCAGCCGGCCATGCTGATCGATGCGCATGCCGAGGGAAAGCCCCATGTTGGCCAGGATTTCCTTGATTTCGTTCAACGACTTGCGCCCGAAGTTCTTGGTGCGCAGCATCTCGGCTTCAGTCTTCTGCACCAACTCGCCGATGGTCTGGATGTTGGCGTTCTTCAGGCAGTTGTAGGAACGGACGCTGAGTTCGAGTTCCTCGACCGAGCGGTTCAGGACCTCGTTCATCTTGTCCATGCCGCGTTCGGCGACTTCCTCGGTCTGCTCGGGGACCTCTTCGAAGTTGATGAAGATGGTCATGTGGTCCTTCAGCAGTTTGGCCGCGTAGCCGATCGCGTCCTGGGGCGAAACCGCGCCGTTGGTCCACACCTCCAGCGTCAGCTTGTCGTAATCGGTCATCTGACCGAGACGCGCCGCTTCCACCGCGAAGTTGACCTTGCGCACGGGCGAGTGCACACTGTCGATCGGGATATAGCCGAGCGCCAGGTCCTCGTCGAAGTTCTTATCCGCGCTCACGTATCCGCGCCCGCTCTTGAGGCGCATCTCGATGGTCAACCGGCCGCCTTCGCTGACCGTGGCCACGTGCACATCGCGGTCAAGCACTTCCACGTCGGCGTCTGTTTCGATCTGCCCGCTGCGAACATCGCCGGGCTGATCCACCACCAGGCGGACCGTCTTTACCCCTTCGCCCATGATCTTGAAGGGAATCTGCTTGAGGTTGAGAATGATGTCGGTTGCGTCTTCGACCACGCCCGGAATCGGGCTGAATTCGTGTTCGACGCCTTCGATACGCACCGCGGTGATGGCCGCGCCTTCAATCGAGCTGAGCAGCACCCGGCGCAGACTGTTGCCGATCGTCGTGCCGAAGCCGCGCTGGAAAGGCTGGGCCGTAAACATGCCATACCGCTCGGTAAGAGTTTCGGTATTGGCAACCAAACGTTTCGGTTTCTGGAAGCCCTTAAACATAAAAATCCTCGTTTAGGGGGCCGGGCGAACGGCCCCGATCCACAATTCTTTACTTCGAGTACAACTCGACGATGAGCTGCTCGTTCAACTGGATCTGCACCAGGTCTTCGCGCTTGGGCAGCCCGATGACTTTGCCCTTGAGACCTTCGCGATCCACCTCGATCCAGTTCGGAGCCGGTGCGTGCGCCGTGGCGTCGCGCGCGGTCAGGATCGTCTGATTTTTGTTACTCGATTCGCGCACGGCAACCACGTCCCCCACCTTGACCAGCGCGGAGGGAATGTTGCACTTGCGTCCGTTGACTTCGATGTGGCCGTGGCGCACGATCTGCCGCGCCTGCGCGCGGCTCGTGCCGAAGCCCATGCGGTAGATCACGCTGTCGAGCCGGCGCTCGAGGTTGGCCATCAGGTTGTCGCCGGTGATGCCCTTCTGCAGCGCGGCCTTCTCAAAGCCGTTGCGGAACTGCCGCTCCAGCACGCCGTAGATGCGGCGCACCTTCTGCTTCTCACGCAACTGCAGACCGTAGCCGACGATCTTGGCCTTGCGATCCTTGCCGTGCTGGCCGGGGACGAAATTACGCTTCTCAATGGCGCACTTTTCGCTGTGGCAGCGCTCGCCCTTGAGATAAAGTTTCATGCCCTCGCGCCGGCACTGCCGGCAAACCGGGCCGATGTATCTTGCCAAGTTACTCTCTCCTTACCTTTCTTCTTGCCGCGCGCCTTCCGGGCGCGCGCTTCTTCAGGTGCGGTTTACAGCCGTTGGCAGGCTTTCTTCCCGCTTACTGCGGGGAGCGGGCCGGGAGGGCCCACCCCACGCTAAACTCTCCGCTTCTTCGGCGGACGGCAGCCGTTGTGCGGGATCGGCGTCATGTCGCGGATCGAGCGCACTTCGATGCCCGCCGTGGATAGCGCGCGCACTGCGCTTTCGCGCCCCGAACCCGGCCCGGACACGCGCACTTCCACCGAGCGCAGACCGCTTTCCGACGCCTTGTTGGCCGCCGTCAGCGCCGCCTGCTGCGCGGCGAACGGAGTGCCCTTGCGCGACCCGCGGAACCCCAGCGAACCGGCGCTGCTCCAGGAGATTACGCCCCCCTCGGAGTCGCTGATGGTCACGATGGTGTTGTTGAAGGTCGCCTGAATGTGCACGATGCCGGAGTGGACGACGCGCTTTTCCTTCTTCTTGAAACTCTTCTTCTTGCTGCTGCCCTTTGCTGGTGCTTTCGCCATTCAGATCACCTTTTAAGTCTTGGCGGATGCCTTCTTCTTGTTCGCCACCGTACCGCGCCGCGGTCCCTTGCGCGTACGCGCATTGGTGTGCGTCCGTTGCCCGCGCACCGGCAGGCTGCGGCGGTGCCGCAGACCGCGATAGGACCCCATCTCGATGTGCCGCTTGATGTTCATCGAGATTTCCTTGCGCAGATCGCCCTCCACCGCGCCTTCCTCTTCGAGGATGGTACGGATGTGGTTGACCTCGTCTTCGGTGAGATCGCGGATCTTCTTGTCGAACGAAATTCCGCAGCGGTAGAGCAGTGACTTCGACCGTGTGCGGCCGATGCCGTAGATGTAGGTCAGGCCGATCTCGGCCCTCTTCCCTGGCGGCAAATCCACGCCGGCTATACGTGCCATAGTTCTCTTATCCCTGCCTCTGTTTGTGTTTCGGGTTGACGCAGATGACCCGCACCACGCCTTCGCGATGGATCACCTTGCATTTATCGCAAATTTTCTTGACCGACGCTCGAACTTTCATTCTGCCTTCCCTATTTTGCGCGTGATCCTACCCCG
The DNA here is from genome assembly GCA_018268835.1 of Acidobacteriota bacterium. Classification (GTDB taxonomy): domain Bacteria; phylum Acidobacteriota; class Terriglobia; order Bryobacterales; family Bryobacteraceae; genus Solibacter. The sequence goes on from JAFDVU010000162.1 coordinate 5,229, forward strand.
CGCCGGATCGTGGGGACTCAATTCCACCTCGACCCTGTCGCCCGGAACCAACCGGACGAAATTCCGTTTCAAACCGCCCGCCAGGTGCGCCAGCACTTTCTGCCGCGTATCCAACACCACCTGGAAGATCAGGCTCGGCCGCTCTTCGACGACCGTCGCCGGAACCCTTACGGCCTGGTCAGCACCCACGGCCCGTTCTCCGTCACCGCGATGCAATGTTCGAAGTGGGCCGAGTTCGAGCCGTCCTTCGTCACCGCCGTCCACTTGTCCTTCAGGACCACGGCTTCGGGCCGACCGGCGTTCACCATCGGCTCCACGGCCAGAACCATGCCTTCCTTCAACTTCGGGTTGTCGTTCTTCCGGTCCACGTAGTTGGGAACCTGCGGCTCCTCATGAAGCTGCGTCCCGATTCCGTGCCCGACATACTCCCGAACCACCGAAAACCCGTTGCCCTTGACGTGCTTTTCCACCGTCCCGCAAACGTCAAAGAGCCGGTTGCCGGGCCGCACCTTCTCGATGGCGAGTTCCAGGCTCTCCTGCGTCACCTGGAGAAGTTTCTTCGTCTCCTCGCCCACTTCACCGATCGGCACGGTTATGGCCGAATCGCCATAATACCCGTCCAGCTTCACCCCGGTGTCGATCGAAACGATGTCGCCCGGTTTGAGCACCCGCTTCGCACTCGGCATCCCGTGGACGATCTCGTCGTTCACCGAGGTGCACAACACAAACCTGTATGCCTCGCCCGCCGCCGGCACGTAATAGCCTTTGAAGGCCGGCCGCGCTCCAGCGTCGGCAATCATCTTCTCCGCGGCCTTCTCGAGGTCCAACGTCGTGGCGCCTTCGACCGCGATCTCCTTCATCTTCTGCAGAATCTGCCAGACCAGAAGGCCGCTGCGCCGCATCTTCTCCAGTTCCGCGGCGGTCTTACGAACGATCATGCGACCCCATTAGCTGGCAAATCGTGCCGAATACCTCTTCCGGCGGGGCGGAACTTCCGTCCACCTCCACCACGCTGTGCCCGTGTGCCCGAAAATAATCCAGCACCGGCCGGGTCTGTTCGCCGTACTCCTCCAGACGCTCGCGGATCACGCTCTCGCGATCATCGTCCCGGATTGCCAGCCTGGAGCCGTCCCGGTCACACAAGCCTTCCACCTTCGGCGGCTTGGAGGCGATATTATACAGCGTGCCGCAGAGCGGGCAAACCCGGCGGCCGGTCAAGCGGGCAATAATAATATTGTAATCCACCGCGAGGTGGATCACCACTTCGCGAATCCGCCGCTCCCCCAGCCACCCGGCCAGGTGTCCGGCCTGCTCGATCGTCCGCGGGTACCCGTCCAGAATGAATCCGCTCGCCGCGTCCGGCTCGGAGAGTCGCTCCTCCACCATCCGGTTGACCACGGCGTCGGCGACCAGCGAGCCCGCTTGCATCTTCGCCGCCACCGCCGTACCGACTTCGGCGCCCGAACGGATGCGGTCGCGCAGCATGTCCCCGGTCGAAATGTGGGGAACTCCCAGCTTGCGCGCGAGCATCTTCGCCTGCGTGCCCTTCCCGCTACCTGGCGAGCCGAACAAGACGATGGCTTTCACAAATTTAGAAAGAACTCCGGCGTCCGCGGATACGGCCCGACCGCGGCGTGAACCCTTCGTAGTGCCGCATAATCAGTTGTGCCTCGATCTGGTTGATCGTATCCATCGCCACGCCGACGACAATCAACAGCGATGTGCCGCCAAAGTAGAAATTCACTCCCAGCCCGTCCAGGATGAAGCGCGGGAAGACCCGGTCGATCCAATTGCCGACCAGCGGAAGGTGGTTCAGCTTGATCCCGGCGATCATGATGTCCGGGATCAGGCAGAGAATCGAAAGGTAGATGCCGCCCACCACCGTGATCTTGGTCAGGATGGTGTTCATGTAATCGGCGGTGTTGCGTCCCGGACGGATGCCCGGAATGAACCCGCCGTACTTGCGCATGTTGTCGGCCGCTTCGTTGGGGTTGAAAATGATCGAAACGTAGAAGAAGCAGAAGAAGATGATGCCGGCCACGAACAGCACGTAGTACATCGGCTCGCCGTGCTGAATGCTGCGCAGCGTATTCAACAGCCAGGGCACGTTCTTCACCCAGGCCAGTTGCAGCAGGGTCTGCGGGAAGGCCAGAATTGAGCTGGCGAAAATCACCGGGATCACGCCGCCGGCGTTGACCTTGAGCGGCATGTGGGTGGATTGCCCGCCCATCACCCGCCGGCCCACCACGCGTTTGGCGTACTGCACCGGGATGCGGCGCTCGCCGCGTTCCACCAGAATCACAAAGGCCACCACCACGATCATCATGGCGATGAGAACCACCAGGGTCAGCGCGTTCCAGTCGCGGATCGTGAACACGTGCTGGTAGAGGTTGCCGATCGCTCCGGGCAGGTTCACTACGATGCCGGTGAAGATGATCAGGCTCATCCCGTTGCCCACGCCGCGCTCGCTGATCTGCTCGCCCAGCCACATGATGAACGCCGTGCCCGTGGTCAGCGAGATGATGGTCAGCATCACGAACCCGAAGCCGGGGCTGATCACCACACCCTGCCCCATGCTCTCCAGGCCCTGGGCGATGCCGAAGGACTGCAGCACGCTGAGCACGATCGTCAGGTAGCGGGTCCACTGCGTGATCTTGCGCCGCCCCAGTTCACCTTCCTTGGACAGCTTTTCCAGGGTCGGGACAACGACGGTCAACAACTGCAGGATGATCGACGCCGTAATGTACGGCATGATGCCGAGCGCGAAGACCGTCAGGCGCCGGATGTTGCCGCCCGCGAAGAGATCGAAGAAACCGAAGATCGAGCCCGCGTTGGAGCTCATGTAGTCTTCCCACCGCTGCAGGTTGATTCCCGGCGTGGGGATATGGCTGCCCAGGCGGTACACCGCCAGCAGGCCGAGCGTGAACAACAGCCGCTTGCGCAGATCGGGCACGCGGAAGATGTTCCCAAGCGCTTCGAATAGCTTGTTCATGGCAACCCTTGCTCGATAGCGGCGGCTACTTCTGCTCGGCGCCGATCACCAGCGCCTTGCCGCCCGCTTTCTCGATCTTCTCCACGGCCGATTTGGAAAACAGGTGCGCTTCCACGGTGATCGCGCGCGTCAACTGCCCGGTGCCCAGCACCTTCAGCCCGTCCTTCACTTTGTGGATCAAACCCGCCGCGATCAGCGTATCGGCGTTGAACGTGTCGCCGTCGAGTTTTTCCAGGCGCCCCAGGTTCACAATCGCGTATTGCTTCTTGAAAATGTTGGTGAATCCGCGCTTCGGCAGACGACGGTGCAGCGGCATCTGGCCGCCCTCGAATCCGCGCTTCTGGCTGAAACCTGTCCCCGCGTGCTGCCCCTTGTGGCCGCGCGCGCTGGTCTTGCCGTGGCCCGATCCCATGCCGCGCCCGATGCGCTTCTTGGCGTGTGTCTGCCCCTTCGGGGGCCGGATATCGCTGAGATTCATTGTTTGCCTCTCTTACAACCGCCTGACCGTGTAACCCGTTCCCGTGTCGCGGAACTCATCCGCCGGAGGCGGTAAGCCGCCCTGCCCAGGGATCTGTTACTGCTCCACCACCACCAGCAGATGCGGAACCTTCTTCACCATGCCGCGAAACTCGGGCGTGTCCGGCCGCTCCACCACCTGGTTGAGCTTGCGCAGACCCAGACCCTTGACCACCCGCTTGTGCTTCTCGGGGGTACAGATCGGGCTGCGGACCAGTTTGATTTTGATCGTGTCTGCCATGCTTGCCGGTCTCCCTTACAATTTTTCGGGCGCCAGCCCGCGCATCTCCGCCACCGCGCCCTTGTCGCGCAGCGACTCCAGGGCGACGATGGTCGCCTTCACCACGTTGTGCGGATTCCTCCGGCCGATGGACTTGGTCAGCACGTTCGGAACACCGCAGGCGGTGATTACCGCGCGCACCGCGCCGCCGGCGATCACACCCGTACCGGCCGGAGCCGGCTTGAGCAGCACCTGGCTGGACGCGTACACGCCCAGCACCTGGTGCGGGATCGTGGTCTCCAGTACGTTCACCTTGCGCAGGCCCTTCTTGGCCGCTTCGATCCCCTTGCGGATCGCGCTCGGCACTTCCTTGGCCTTGCCCACGCCGTAGCCCACCACCTTGGCCGCCGGATCGCCGATCACCACCAGCGCCGAAAAGCTCAGGTTCTTGCCGCCCTTGACCACCTTGGTGACGCGGTTGATGGCAACCACCTGTTCCTTCAGGTTCAGCGTCGCCGGGTCGATGCGTTTCACAATCGTCGCCATGAATTAAAACTCCAGTCCCGCTTCGCGCGCCGCATCGGCCAGCGCCTTGATGCGCCCATGATACTGGTAGCCGCCGCGATCGAACACCACGTTCTTGATGCCCTTTTCCCGGGCGCGCTCAGCCACGAGTTTGCCGATCGCCTTGGCCGCCGCCACGTTGCCGCCGCTGGTCTTGACCGCCTTATCCACGCTCGATGCCGACACCACGGTGACTCCCTTGGCGTCGTCGATGACCTGCGCGTAGATGTGCGCCACACTGCGGAACACCGCCAGGCGGGGCCGTTCGCTCGTGCCCGCCAGCTTGCGGCGGATGCGCCTGTGGATTCGCTTGCGGATTTCCTTCTTTTCGATCTTCTTAATCATTTGCCACCCGCCCCGGTCTTACCGACCTTCTTGCGCAGCACTTCGCCCGCGTACCGGATGCCCTTGTTCTTGTAGGGGTCCGGCTTGCGCAGCGCCCGGATATTGGCTGCGACCTGCCCCAGCAGCTGGCGGTCGGAACCGGTGAGGATCAGCCGCGCCTGCAACTGCTGGATCGCCACGCCGGCCGGCTTGGGATCCACTTTCATCTCGACGCCGTCCGGAAGCAGGACTTCGATCGGATGAGAGTAGCCCAGGGTCAACGTGGCCACTCTGCCCTTCACGTCGGCCTTGTAGCCGATGCCCACCACGTCCAGTTCGCGAGTGAAACCGCCGCTCACGCCCTGCACCGCGTTGGCGGCCAGCGCGCGCGTCAGCCCGTGCAGCGCCGCCTGCTCATCCCCGGCGCGCTTGATCTCGAGCTTGCCCGCGCCCTGCTCCACCGTGATGCCGGCCGGAATCGGCACCGTGAGGGTCCCCTTGGGGCCGGTCACCTGCAACTCGTCGCCGATGGTGACTTTCACGCCGCTCGGCAGCGGAATCGGCTTCTTACCAATTCGTGACATAGTTCGCTAAACCTCGTGCCTTACCACACGCGGCACAGAATCTCTCCGCCCACGTGCTCCTTGTGCGCATCGCGCCCCGTCATCACGCCGCGGGGCGTGGTCAGGATGTTGATGCCCATTCCGCCCAACACGCGCGGAATGTCGCTCTGCCCCACGTAGACCCGGCAGCCCGGACGCGATACCCGCTCGATCGCCGAAATCACCGGCTGGTTCGACGGGTTGTACTTGAGGTAAATCTTGATTGTCCGCTTGGCGCCCTCGTCGGCCACCTTGAAGTTGGTGATATAGCCTTCTTCCTTGAGGATGCGCGCGATTTCCGTCTTCACTTTCGAAGCCGGTACGTCCACCTTCGGGTGGCGGGCCGCGATCGCGTTACGTACGCGAGTCAGCATGTCGGCAATGGGATCGCTCGTCATAGTTCTCCTGCTCGAATTCCTACTCCGCTGGCCCTACCAGCTCGCCTTCGTCACACCGGGAATCTCGCCGTTCAACGCCAACTGGCGGAAACACAGGCGGCAAATCCCGAACTTGCGCAGGAACGCGCGCGGGCGCCCGCAGCGCCAGCAGCGGTTGCGGTGCCGGCAGCGCAGCTTCGGCGTCTTCGCCTTGACTGCCTTCTCCAGTTTCAGATCCTTCGCGATTTTGGCGGTTGTGGCCATGTCTGTCTAATCCTTCTCTTACTGCCGGAACGGCATCCCCATGTGGCGCAACAGCGCCAGTCCTTCCGCATCCGTCCGGGCGGTGGTCGTGATGCAGATGTTCATGCCCTTGGTTTTGTCCACCTTGGCGTAATCGATCTCCGGGAAGATCAACTGGTCCTTCACGCCCAGCGTGTAGTTGCCGCGGCCGTCGAAGCTCTTCGAACTGACCCCGCGGAAGTCCCTCACGCGCGGCAGAGCCACGTTCACCAGGCGGTCCAGAAACTCGTACATCCGGTCGCCGCGCAGGGTCACCATGCACCCGATCGACTGGCCCTCGCGCAACTTGAACTGCGCGATCGACTTGGTCGCCTTCGTCACTACCGGCTTCTGCCCGGCGATCTGCCCCAGTTCGTTCACCGCGCCGTCCATCAGCTTGGCGTTCTGCGTGGCTTCGCCCAGCCCGATGTTGACCGTGATCTTCTCGATCTTCGGCACCGCCATCACGTTGTTGTATCCGTGCTCCTTGGTCAGGGCCGGGACCACTTTTTTCAGGTAATGCTCTTTCAAACGTGCAGCCATCGGTTCCTCGCTCTACTTCCGGTCCAGGGTCTGCCCGCACTTGCGGCAGATGCGCGTGCGCCGGGTCTTTCCGCCCGCCACCGCGTCCACATGGTGCGCGATGCGCACCGCCTTGTGACAGCCCGGGCAGACGATCAACACGTTGGAGGCGTTGATCGGGCTCTCGCGCTCGGCGATGCCGCCCTTGATCTGTTGCTGCGGGTTGGGCCGGGTGTGCCGCTTGATCATCATCACGTGCTCCACCAGCAGTTTGCCGGTCAGGCGGTTCACTGCGAGCACGCGGCCTTCCTTGCCCTTGTCACGGCCGGAGATCACCTTGACCGTGTCGTCCTTTTTGAATTCGATTCGTACCGGCTCGGCCGGCTTGCGCTTAGCGATTGCCATCAGATTACCTCGGGGGCCAGCGATACGATCTTCATGAACTTCTTATCGCGCAGCTCTCTAGCCACGGGCCCGAACACGCGTGTTCCCACCGGCTCGCCCACTTCGTTGATCAACACGGCCGCGTTGGAATCGAACCGGATGTAGGTCCCGTCCTTGCGCCGCGTCTCCTTGCGCATGCGCACGATCACGCAGCGCACCACCTTGCCCTTTTTGATCGCCGAATCCGGAGCCGCCTCTTTCACGCTCGCGGTGATCACGTCGCCGAGTCCGGCGCGCAGCCCGAGGTCGCCGCCGCGCGGCAGGATGCAGGATAGCCTCCTGGCGCCGGAGTTATCGGCCACCTCGAGTATGGTTCGCATTCCAATCATAAGAAAGCTCCGTCCTCTACCTAAACCTTATCCAGTTCGGCCGGCTCGGCCCCCACCTGGGCAGCGCGTCGCACCACTTCCGCCAGCCGCCAGCGCTTCGTCTTCGACAGCGGACGGCACTCGACGATGCGCACCACGTCGCCCATCTTCGCCGTGCCCTCTTCATCGTGCGCGTAGAACTTCTTGCGCTTGCCGATGATGCGCTTGTATAGCGGATGCGGAACCCGCCGGCTGACTTCCACCACGATGGTCTTGGCCATCTTGGTCGATACCACTTCGCCGACTTTCTCGTTCTTCAGGGATTGCTTGGTTTGTGCTTCGGCCATTTACTTCGTCCCCTTCTGCCCGCCGGCGGCCAGTTCCCGCTCGCGGAGCACGGACAGCATCCGCGCCCGGTCCTTGCGCATCTGCCGTACCTTCTTGAGGCCGTCAGTCTGGCCCATCCCCATCTGAAACCGAAGACGAAACATCTGTTCGTCCATTTCCTTCAACTGGTGGTTGATTTCCGTATTGTCGAGATCGCGAACCTTCTGCGCGTTCATGTGCTTACTCCACTACGTCTTCGCGGCCGATGAACTTGGTCTTGATCGGCATCTTGTGAGCCGCCAGCCGCATCGCCGCTTCGGCCGTCGCCCGGTCCACGCCTTCCATTTCGAAGAGGATCTTGCCCGGCCGCACGACCGCCACCCATTCCTCCGGGGCACCCTTGCCTTTTCCCATACGGGTTTCGGCCGGCTTCTTGGTGATCGGCTTGTCCGGGAACAAACGGATCCACACCTTGCCGCCGCGCTTGATCGAGCGCGTCATGGCCACGCGCGCGGCTTCAATCTGCCGGCTCGTGATCCAGGACACCTCCATCGCCTTCAACCCGTACTCGCCGAAAGCGATGTGCGAGCCGCGGTGGGCCTTGCCGGCCCGGCGTCCCCGCTGCTGCTTTCTGTACTTGACCTTCTTCGGCATCATCATAGCGGTATGCCCTCAATCCCTATTTGTTCTCGCCCGGCGTCTCGGGCGTACCCGCGTTCTCGGCCGGCTTCTCGGCGGCCTGATCCTGGCGGGCTTCCTGCTTCCATCCCGGCTGCTGCTGCGGCGACATCAGCGGCGGCAGAATCGGGGCTGCCGGACGCTGCGCCGGACGCGGCATTTCCGCCGGCGCCTCCTGCACCGCGGGTCCCGCGGGCACCGGCGGCGCCACTGCTACCGGCGCCTGACCGCGATCACGATCGCGGTCACGGTCGCGGTCGCGTCCGCGCCGGTCGCCGCGGTCCCGCCGCTCGCCGCGGTCGCGCCGCGGTTCGGGTTCGGGCAGCAGGCTGCGCTTCTTGGTCAGGTCCAGAATCTCGCCCTTATACAGCCAGGTCTTGATCCCGATCACGCCGTAGGTCGTGTGCGCCTCGGCAAAACCGTAGTCGATGTCGGCGCGCAGGGTGTGCAGCGGCAACTGCCCTTGCAGGTACCATTCGCTGCGCGCGATTTCCGCGCCATTCAAGCGGCCGCTCACCCGCACCTTGATGCCCTTGCAGCCGAAGCGCAGCGCGCTGTCCACCGCCTTGCGCATGGCGCGCCGGAAGGCGACGCGCTTTTCCAGTTGCAGCGCGATCGATTCGCTCACCAGTTGGGCGTCCAGTTCCGGCTTGTGCACTTCCTGGATGTCGATGAAGACTTCGCGCTTGGTCTTCTTCGCCATGTCCTGCTTGAGCTTCTCGATCTCCGCGCCCTTGCGCCCGATGATGATACCGGGCCGCGACGTGCGGATGGTCACGCGCAGCTTGTTGCCCGGGCGGTCCACTTCGATCGAGCTCACGCCGGCGCTCTTCAGCCGGTCGCGCAGGTTTTCCTTCAGCTCGAGATCTTCCTGCAGGAGCTTGGAGTAGCCCTGCTTGGCGAACCAGCGCGAACGCCACGGCTTATTGAAGCCCAGCCGGAATCCGTACGGATGAACTTTCTGTCCCATCTATGCTTCCTTCTCCGTCACTTTGATGACGATATGCGCGAGGCGCCGCTGATACCGGTAGGCCCTGCCCATGGGCGCGGGACGCACCCGCTTCATGCGCGGCCCTTCGTTGACATAGGCCTCGCTGACGATGAGCCGGTCCACGTCCACGTCTTCGTTGCGGCTGGTGGCGTTGGCGATCGCGCTCTCCAGCACCTTCACCACCGTGGGGGCGATCCGCTTATTCGTGGTGCGCAGCGTGGTGCGCGCCTTCTCCACCTGCTGCCCGCGGATCAGGTCCACCACCAGGCGCGCCTTCTGCGGGGAAACTCGGATGTATCGTGCTTCCGCTTTTACTTGCATGGCTAATCCTCTGCCGCCTTCCTAGGCGGGCTTCGAGCTCTTCTCCGTGGCCGCCTTCACCGAGTGGCCCTTGAAGGTACGGGTGGGAGAGAACTCGCCCAGCTTGTGCCCCACCATGTTTTCCGTCACGTACACCGGGATGAATTTCTTGCCGTTGTGCACCGCGATCGTGTGGCCCACGAATTCCGGCAGAATCGTCGAGCGCCGCGACCAGGTGCGCACGACCTTCTTCTCGTTGGTCTGGTTGAAGACCGCGATCCTGGTTTCGAGATGCGTGTCGGTGAACGGTCCCTTTTTTACGCTTCTACCCATTCGTTACCTCTTCTTGCTCTTGCGGTTGACGATCCACTGATCGGTGCGCTTGTTATTGCGCGTCTTGTACCCGCGGGTGGGCTGGCCCCACGGCGTCACCGGATGGCGGCCGCCGCTGGTGCGGCCCTCGCCGCCGCCGTGCGGGTGATCGACCGGGTTCATCGATACGCCGCGGTTGTGCGGACGCTTGCCCATCCAGCGCGTGCGCCCCGCTTTGCCGAGCGACACGTTCTCGTGGTCGACGTTGCCGACCTGGCCGATCGTCGCCATGCAATCCACCTGCACGCGGCGCACTTCGCCCGAGGGCAGTTTGAGCAGAGCGAGCCCGCTCTCGCGCGACACCAGTTGCGCCTGCGAACCGGCCGAGCGCGCCATCTGCCCGCCCTTTCCGGGCTTCAACTCGATGTTGTGCACGATCGTGCCGGCGGGAATGTTCTTGAGCGGCAGAGCGTTGCCCACCAGAATGTCGGCCTGGGGACCGCTCATCACCTTCTGCCCGACTTTGAGCCCGTCGGGCTGCAGGATGTAGCGCTTCTCGCCGTCGGCATAGTTCAACAGCGCGATCCGCGCCGAGCGGTTGGGATCGTATTCGATCGCCGCCACCACGGCCGGAATCCCGTGCTTGTCCCGCTTGAAATCGACAAGGCGGTAGGCTTTCTTGTGGCCGCCGCCGATGAATCGCGACGTCACGCGACCGATCGCGTTGCGGCCGCCCGAGCGCTTCTTGGTCTCAACCAGCGACTTTTCCGGCGTGTCCTTGGTGATGTCCTCGCGGGAGAGCACCGTCTGGAAGCGCCGGGTCGGGGTCGTGGGACGATAGGACTTAATCGGCATGGGTTAGATCACCTCCGCGAAGTCGGGCACCTTCTCGCCCTTCTTCAGTTTCACGTAGGCCTTCTTCCAGTCCGAGCGGTGGCCGACGAAGCGCCCGCGGCGCCGCAGTTTGCCCTCGAACGTCGCGGTGCGGACTTCGGCCACTTTCACCTTGAACAGTTTCTCGACCGCGGCCTTGACCTGCGTCTTATTGGCCTCGGCCGACACCTGGAAGCACAGCGTGCGCTCTTCGTCCTTCTTGATCACGCCCTTCTCGGTGACGAGCGGGCGTTGAATTACCTGATAGAGGGTCATTTTGCGAGGGCCTCCGAGAACTTGCGCGCGGCGGCTTCGCTCACCAGCACGCTCTTGTGTCCGAGCAGGTGGTAGGGGTTGACCTCGCGCGTCGGCATGAGGGTCACGCCCTTCAGGTTGCGCAGCCCCAGCGAGAGGTTGCGGTTCTCCCCGTTGTCGATGACCAGCACCTTGCTGCCGGCTTCGAGCTTGCTCAGCACGCCCGCCGCGCTCTTGGTCTTGTGATCGGCGAAGTCGAACGCCTGCACGACTTTGAGTTCGCCGTCGCGGACCTTGGCGGAAAGCGCCGAGCGCAGCGCTCCGGCGAGCATCTTCTTAGGCAGCTTGTAGCTGTAGTCGCGGGGCACCGGCCCGTGCACCGTGCCGCCGTGGCGCCAGATCGGGCTGCGGACCGAACCCATGCGGGCGCGTCCCGTGCCCTTCTGCTTCCACAGCTTCTTGCCCGAGCCTTCCACTTCGCTCCGCGTCTTCACCTTGTGGGTGCCGGCGCGCAGGCCGGCGGTGAACTGGCGGACCGCGTCGTAGAGCAGCGCCTCATTGACTTCGGCGCCGAACACTTCGTCGGCCACGTCCACCGTGCCAACCTTCTGGTTATTGAGATCGAATACGTCTAGAGTCGGCATCGCAGTTACCTCTTGGACCTCCGCACCAGCACGTACCCGCCGTTCGGACCCGGGACCGCGCCCTTCACCACCAGCACGTTGTCCTCGGTCACGACATCGATCACTTCCAGGTTGCGCACCGTCACCTGGGCGTCGCCCATGTGACCGGCCATGCGCATACCCGGCAGGACGCGGGAGGGGAAGCTGGACGCGCCGATCGAACCCGGAGCGCGATGGAACATGGAACCGTGCGTGGCCGCGCCGCCGCCGAAGTGGTGGCGCTTCACCAGGCCCGCGAAACCGCGGCCCTTGCTCACGCCGATCACATCGACCTTGTCCTTGGGCTTGAACTGATCCACAAGTACCTGGTCGCCGGCCTTCAGATCGTCGTCGCCCGGCTTCAGCCGCACTTCGCGCATAAAGCGCGCCCCGCCCACGCCGGCCTTTTTCAGGTGGCCGCCGGTCGGCTTGTTGATGCGCTTTTCCTTGATGTTTTCCACCAGGCCAAGCTGCACCGCGTCGTAGCCGTCGGTCGAGGGCGTCTTGCGCTGCACCACCATGCAGGGACCAGCCTGCAGCAGGGTCACCGGCACCACCTGCCCGTCCGGCCTGAACACCTGCGTCATTCCAATCTTTTTGCCAAGGATTCCTGGACTCATAAGCATTAGGAGTTAGAAGTTCAGAAGTTAGAAGTTAGAATATCAACCTCTCACTTCACCCTCGTCTCCCGCACTCCTTCCAAAATCTTCTGTGGAGCTCAGTTAGCAGCCGAATGCCAGACATTCTAACTTCTAACTTCTAACTCCTAGCCTCTTACTTGCCAAACGCCTTGATCTCCACGTCCACGCCGGCCGGAAGGTCCAGCTTCATCAGCGCGTCCACCGTCTGCTGGGTGGGTTCGAGGATATCTAGCAGCCGCCTGTGCGTCCGGATTTCAAACTGCTCCCGGGATTTCTTGTCCACGTGCGGCGAACGCAGCACCGTGGTGATGCTGCGCGACGTGGGCAGGGGAATCGGACCGGCGACAGTCGCGCCGGTCCGCTTCGCCGTATCCACAATTTCCGTCGTGGACTGATCCAACACGCGGTGATCGTAAGCCTTCAGACGGATTCGGATGCGTTCTCTCAGTGCCATCGGTTACCTACTTAATGATCTCGGTCACAGTGCCGGCGCCCACGGTGCGGCCGCCTTCGCGGATCGCAAACCGCAGCCCCTTGTCCATGGCGATCGGCGTGATCAACTCCACCGTCAGGTTCACGTTGTCGCCCGGCATCACCATCTCCGTGCCTTCCGGC